>JANWZN010000121.1 GCA_025054575.1 Geminicoccaceae bacterium
GAGCGGGCTCGCGAGCAAAAGGAGCAGCGTTCCGAGCACCCGGTCCTCGAGCGCCTTGACCACTCGCGCCCAGCCGTCGAGCGGCCGCTCGATCACCCGCAGGACGGGCGTGTCGCCGATCCGGGCGAGGGAGAGGAGCGGGACGCGCGCGCCGAGCCCGTCGGCCGCCAGGCTCGCGGCCACCGGGAAGGCCCGCAGCCAACGCAAGAGCTCGTCGACCTCCTCGGTTCGAGCGCGGTCGCTGGCAAGGATCACTTCGTCGACCGGCTGGGCGCGCAGCACGGCCGCGAGCTCGGGATAGCGTCGCAACGGATGCTCCTCGCCGCCCCGTTCGGCAGCGGGGAAGGGTAGCGCCGCGACGACGTGGATCTCCTCGCCCGCACTCGCTCGCAGCCGCTCGGCGAGGCTCGTGCCGCCATCGCGCTCGCCGATCACCAAGACCGCCCGACGCAGCCGGCCGGCGCGCTGGGCCGCGCCGATCGCGAGCGCCAGGGCGGTCCGCGCGGCGAGCAGGCCGAGCGTGCCGGCGAGCCACCAATAGCCGATCCAGAGCCGCGAGACCGAGTCGCTCACCTTCAGCGCGTAGAGCAGCACGAGGACCGCGCCGATCGCGCCCGACCAGACGGCGAGCAGCCGACCGAGGGATCGCCCAGGGTCGCGCAAGTCTTCGAGCTCGTAGGAAAGGGCGAACGCGAAGCCCAGGGCGGCCAGGAGCGAGCCCGAGAGGTGCACGAGCCGGACCAGGTCGACGACCTCCGGCTCCTGCCCGCCCCAGCGCATCCAAGCGGCGAGAAAGCCGGCGGCGACGACGACCATCAGGTCGAGAGCCCGGGCCGAGCCTGAGACCACGGGCCGGGTCAGCAGCGATCCGGACCGCACGCGACGCCCGGCGCCGGCGCTCCACAGGGAACCGATCTCGCTTCGGCTCACGCTCACGGCTTTCGGGCCTTCCCTCGCGTCGGCGGGGAAACCGCCGACCTCGACCACCCGAGGCTTACAACCCCAGGTAGTCCACCAGCTCCGATCTGAAGCTTACGGTATCGGGGGGCCGAGCGCAACCCCGAATTGCCGAATGGCCGATCGTTTCGCGCTAGAATAGCGCGGGGCGAGCCGACGCCCGCCTGCTCAACCGCCCGAGAGACGCCGCGCCCGGTGCTCGGCGTGCCAGGCCCAGGCGGTCTCGAGGATCCGCTCGAGCCCCATGAGATTGGAAGGCAGGAGGCCGAGCTCGCGTTGCGCCCGTCGGGCATCGGCCACCAGCACGGGCGGATCGCCCGGCCGCCGCGGCGCCTCGATCCGCGGCACCGGCCGACCCGTCACCCGTTCGGCCGCCTCGATCACCCGGCGCACCGAATGGCCTTCGCCGGTGCCGAGATTGCACGCGAAGGAGCCGCCGCCGAGGAGCAGATGCTCGAGCGCGCGGACGTGCGCCACCGCCAGATCCGCTACGTGGACGTAATCGCGGATCGCCGTCCCGTCGGGCGTCGGATAATCCGTACCGAGCACTTGCAAGGGGGGGCGCAGACCCAGGATCGCATCGAGCAGCAAGGGGATCAGATGGGTCTCGACCGGCCGATGCTCGCCGATCTCGCCCGCGGGATCGGCGCCGGCCGCGTTGAAGTAGCGCAAGGCCGCGTAGCGCAGCCCGTAGGCCATGGCGGCATCGGCCAAGAGCCGCTCGACCGCGAGCTTGGAGGCACCGTAGGGGTTGATCGGCGCTTTGGGCGTGTCCTCGTCGATCGGCACCTGCTCGGGCGTGCCGTAGACCGCGCAGGTCGAGGAGAAGACCAGGGCCCCGACCTCGTGGATGCGGCAGGCCTCGACCAAGTTGAGGGTGCCCGCGAGGTTCTGCCGCCAGTAGAGCGCCGGCTCGCGCATCGATTCGCCCACGAGCGCGGCTCCGGCAAAGTGCATCACCGCGACCGGCCGGTGCCGCTTGAAGGCGAGGTGGAGGGCGGAAGGGTCGAGGATGTCGCCCGCCTCGAGCGGGCCCCAGCGCACCGCCCAGCGATTGCCGGTCGAGAGATTGTCGTACGCGACCGGGGTGAACCCCGCCTCGGCGAGCGCCTTGCAGGCGTGGCTGCCGACATAGCCGGCGCCACCGGTGACGAGGACCGTGCCGCGGCCCATGGCCGGCCCCTCAGCGATCGCCGCCGAGCCGGCGGGCGGCCTCGGGGTCTTCGCGCAGCAATTCGTCGAAATAGGCGATCGTACGCACGAGCCCCTCGTCGAGCGGCACGGTCGGTTGCCAGCCCAAGAGTTCGCGGGCCTTGGCGATGTCCGGCTGGCGCTGGGTCGGATCGTTCTCGGGCAGCGGCCGGAACTCGATGGTCGAGCGCGAGCCGGTCTTGTCGATCACCTTGCGAGCGAGCTCGAGGATCGTGAACTCGCCGGGATTGCCCAGATTGATCGGGCCCGTGACCGCGTCGGGCGTGTTCATGAGGCGGACGAGCCCCTCGATCAGATCGTCGACGTAGCAGAAGGAACGGGTCTGGCTGCCGTCGCCGAAGACCGTGATCGGGCGGTTCAGGAGCGCCTGCACGATGAAGTTCGAGACCACGCGGCCGTCGTTCGGGTGCATCCGCGGCCCGTAGGTGTTGAAGATCCGTGCCACCTTGATCTTGAGCTTGTGCTGGCGCCAGTAATCGAAGAACAGCGTCTCGGCACAGCGCTTGCCCTCGTCGTAGCAGGCGCGTGGACCGATCGGATTGACGTTGCCCCAATATTCCTCGCGCTGGGGATGGACGGTCGGATCGCCGTAGACTTCGCTCGTGCTCGCCTGCAAGATCTTGGCTTTGACCCGCTTGGCCAGCCCCAGCATGTTGATCGCCCCGTGCACCGAGGTCTTGGTCGTCTGCACCGGATCGAACTGGTAGTGAACCGGGGAGGCCGGGCAGGCCAGGTTGTAGATCTCGTCGACCTCGACGTAGAGCGGGAACGTCACGTCGTGGCGTAACAGCTCGAAGCCCGGATGATCGAGCAGATGGGCGATGTTGCGCCGCCGGCCGGTGAAGAAATTGTCGACGCACAACACCTCGTGGCCTTGTGCCAACAACCGCTCGCAGAGAAAGCTGCCGAGAAAGCCGGCCCCGCCGGTCACCAGGATTCGCCTGCTCGAGAGCCCGAACATCGCTCGACCCCATGCTCGCTGCGAACGAGGTTAAATGCAGGAGAAAGCTCGGGCAAGCTCAATCCAAGGTTGTGCGGGTCTCACGCCGGCACGATGGTCGGGCCGCGCCCGAGACGATCGCGGGTGTCGACCACGAGCCGGGCGTGCGCGGCCACGAGCGCCCAGTCGATCGCATCGTGATCGGTGACCACGAGCGCCGCATCGAACCCGGCGAGCGTCGCCGGCTCGAGCGGCAGCGAACGCCGTCCGGCGAGGCGGCCGTGCTCGCGGGTGGGCGGGATCACGGCCACGTGCGGGTCGTGGAAGCCCACCTCCGCACCGCGCGATTGCAGAAGCTCCCAGATCGCGAAGGCCGGGCTCTCGCGGACATCGTCGACGTTCTTCTTGTAGGCGACGCCCAGCAGCAGCACGCGCGAGCGGCTCAACCCTTTCCCGAAGCGGCGGTCGATCGCCTCCGCGAGCCGTTCGACCACCCAGCGCGGCATGCCGGTGTTGATCTCGCCCGCGAGCTCGATGAAGCGGGTGTGCACACCGACCTCGTGCGCCTTCCAGGTGAGGTAGAACGGGTCGATCGGGATGCAGTGGCCGCCGAGCCCGGGGCCCGGTCGGAAGGGCATGAAGCCGAACGGCTTGGTCGCCGCCGCGTCGATCACCCGGTGGACGTCGATGCCCATGGCCGTGAAGACGAGCTTGAGCTCGTTCACGAGCGCGATGTTGACCGCGCGGAAGATGTTCTCGGTGAGCTTGGCGGCTTCCGCCACCTCGCAGCTCTCGACCGGCACCACCTTCTCGACGAAGCGACCGTAGAGCGAAGCCGCCAGATCGCGGGCCCGCTCGCCGTCGCCGCCCACGAGCTTGGGGATCCGCGGCGTGCTGAAGTCGCGGTTGCCCGGATCCTCGCGCTCGGGGCTGTAGGCCAGGAAGAAGTCCGTTCCCGAGCGCAGGCCCGTGGCCTCGAGGATCGGCTTGACCAGTTGTCGCGTCGTGCCGGGCCAGGTGGTCGATTCGAGCACGACGAGCTGGCCCGCGCGCAAGCTCGTCGCGATCTGCCGCGCGGTGGCCTCGACGAAGGAGAGATCGGGTTCGCGATGGGGGCCGAGCGGGGTGGGCACGCAGATCGCGATCGCGTCGACCTCGGCGAGGCGGGCGAACTCGGCGGTGGCGGCGAACCGCCCGCTAGAGCGCGCGGCGGCCACCGCCGCGTCGCCGATGTGCGCCAGAGGCGAGCGGCCGCGGTTGAGGTCCTCGACCTTGGCCGCGTCGATGTCGAACCCCAGGACCTCGAGGCCGGAGCGGGACGCGGCGAGCGCCAAGGGCAGGCCCACATAGCCGAGCCCGATCACGCCGAAGCGGGCGGTCCCATCGCGGATCCGTTCGGCCAGCCGATCGGCGGGGCTGTTCATGCGTTCTTCCTGAGCGAACGGCCGAGGCCGGTCAAGCGGGACGCGGTGCCCACGAATCGGGCAGGTGCGCCAGTAGGCTGGGGCCCCCTGCCTTCGGATTGGGCACGCGTCGGCCGGCACGGGGCGTGGTGGCGGACGAGGCGCCTGGCACGTCGCTTGCGACCCGGCCGGTGACGGCTGGGCCGTAGCAACGCTCCTGGAGGCATCGAGCCATGAACGAGATCGCCCTCTCTCGCCGCTGGCTGTTGGCCGGCGCCGCCGCGCTCGCCCTCGTCGCGAGCCCGGTCTCGGCCGCCGACACGATCAAGGTCGGCATCCTCCACTCGCTCTCCGGCACCATGGCGATCAGCGAGACGACGTTGAAGGACGTCATGCTGATGCTGATCGAGGAGCAGAACAAGAAGGGCGGGCTCTTGGGCAAGAAGCTCGAGCCCGTGGTGGTCGATCCGGCCTCGAACTGGCCGCTCTTCGCCGAGAAGGCCCGGGAGCTGATTTCCAAGGACAAGGTCGCGGCCGTGTTCGGCTGCTGGACCTCGGTCAGCCGCAAATCCGTGCTGCCGGTGTTCGAAGAGCTCAACGGCATCCTCTTCTATCCCGTCCAGTACGAGGGCGAAGAGTCGAGCCGCAACGTCTTCTACACCGGTGCGGCACCCAATCAGCAGGCGATCCCGGCGGTCGACTATCTCATGCAACAGGAGAAGGTCGAGCGCTGGGTCCTGGCCGGCACCGACTACGTCTATCCGCGCACGACCAACAAGATCCTCGAGGCCTACCTCAAGTCCAAGGGGGTGAAGGCCGAGGACATCATGATCAACTATACGCCCTTCGGCCACAGCGACTGGCAGACCATCGTCGCCGAGATCAAGAAGTTCGGCTCGGCCGGCAAGAAGACGGCCGTGGTCTCGACGATCAACGGCGATGCCAACGTTCCCTTCTACAAGGAGCTCGCCAATCAGGGCATCAAGGCGACCGACATCCCGGTCGTGGCCTTCTCGGTCGGCGAGGAGGAGCTCGCCGGGCTCGACACCGGCCCGCTGGTCGGTCACCTCGCCGCCTGGAACTACTTCATGAGCGTGGACACGCCCGAGAACAAAGAGTTCATCGAGAAGTGGCACGCCTTCATCAAGAACCCCAAGCGCGTCACCAACGATCCCATGGAGGCGCACTATATCGGCTTCAACATGTGGGTGAAGGCGGTCGAGAAGGCCGGTACGACCGACCCGGATGCCGTCATCGACGCGATGATCGGTGTCGCCGTGCCGAACCTCTCGGGCGGCTTCTCGGCCATGATGCCGAACCATCACATCACCAAGCCCGTGCTCATCGGCGAGATCCAGGCCGATGGTCAATTCAGCATCGTCTGGCAGACTCCGGGCCTCGTCGTCGGCGACGAGTGGTCCGACTATCTCGAGGGCTCGAAGGACCTGATCGCCGATTGGCGAGCGCCGATGAGCTGCGGCAACTTCAACGTCAAGACCGGCAAGTGCGGCGGTAGCTGACCCTCTCCCCCGCCCTCGGCGCGGCGGCGGCCTTGCTCCCCGGGGCCGTCGCCGGCCGGGACCCGCCACGCCGGGCGACCGGTGCGGCGCAACGAGAACGATCGGGCCCCGCGCCATGCGCTCGTTCCTGCTCCTCCTCGCGCTGCTCGCAGCCCTGATCGCCCGCCCCGCCGCCGCGAGCGACGAAGCCGCGGCCCGCGAGGCGCTCGCGACGCTGGCCGCCGGCAATCTCGACGCGATGGAGCCGGCGATCGGAACGATCGCCCGCAGCGGCGTGCCCTGGGCCGAGCCGGTCTTGCGCGCGCTCCTCGACGGCCGCCTGCTCGCCCGCGCGGCCGACCGTGCCGTCTTCCTGCGCACGAACGAGGGGGGCGTCCTCGACGCGACGAGCGGCACGCCGGCCGCGGTCGAGGCCCGCGCGCTGCGCCCGATCCGCATCAACAACCGGCTGCGCCGCACGCTCGAAGGGGCACTCGGTGCCCTCACCCTCGGCCATCCCGACCCGACCGTCCGGCTGGCCGCGGCCGAGAAACTCTTCGCCCGACCCGACCCCTCCGCGCTCGAGCCGCTCGAAGCCGTGCTCGCCCGCGAGCTCGAGCCGCGGGTCCGCGACGCCTTCGCCCGCGCCCGCGCCGCCATCATCTTGGAGCACGGCGAGCCCGCGGCGCGCGCCGAGGCGGCCGGGGCACTCGCCGCCAACCCCTCGCCCGCCGTGCTCGGCAAGCTGCAGGCCGCCCGCCGAGCACTGCCGGCCGATGCCGACCCGGCCGTGGCGGCCGCGCTCGAGGAGGCGATCGCCGCGGTCGAACGGCGGCTGCGCCTGTTGGAGTTCGCCCAGACCCTGTTCCAGGGCGTGAGCCTGGGCTCGGTCCTGCTTCTGGCCGCGATCGGCCTCGCCGTGACCTTCGGGGTCATGGGGGTCATCAACATGGCCCACGGCGAGATGGTCATGCTCGGCGCGTACGCGACCTGGGCCGTGCAGCAGGCCTTTCGGGCCTTCTTCCCCGGGGCGCTCGACTGGTCGCTGCTCGTGGCGGTGCCGGCTGCCTTCCTCCTCGCCGGTGTCGCAGGCTGGGCGATCGAGCGTGGCGTCATCAGCCGGCTCTACGGCCGGCCGCTCGAGACGCTCTTGGCCACCTTCGGCATCTCCTTGATCCTGCAGCAGGCCGTGCGGCTCGGGATCGGTGCTACCAACCGCGAGGTCGTGACCCCGTCTTGGATGAGCGGGCTCTGGGAACCGGTCCCGGGCCTGGCACTCACCACCAACCGGATCGTCATCGTCCTCTTCGCGATCGCCGTCTTTCTCCTCTTGCTGGCGCTCGTGCGCGGCACGCGGCTGGGCCTCGAGATCCGTGCCGTCACCCAGAACCGGCGCATGGCCGAGACCATGGGCATCCGCACGCCCAGGGTCGATGCGCTGACCTTCGCGCTCGGCTCCGGCATCGCCGGGATCGGCGGCGTGGCACTCTCGCAGATCGACAATGTGAGCCCGAACCTCGGCCAGTCCTACATCGTCGACAGCTTCATCGTCGTCGTCTTCGGCGGGGTCGGCAATCTCTGGGGCACGTTTTTGGGCGCGATGACGCTCGGCATCGTCAACAAGGCGCTCGAGCCTTTGGCCGGGGCCGTGCTCGGCAAGATCCTCGTCTTGTTGGCCCTCATCCTCTTCATCCAGCGCCGACCGCAGGGCCTCTTCGCGCTGCGCGGCCGGGCGGCGGAGGCCTGAGATGGTGCGTTCCGGCCTCGGCCGTCCGGCCCTGCTCCTCCTCCTGGTCGCTTGTGCGATCCTGCTCGTTCCGGTCCTCAACCGCCTCGTCCCGGAAGGCTCGGCCTTCCACCTCGAGGACCGGCTCGTCCCGCTCTTTGGCAAATATCTGGCCTATGCGGTGCTCGCGGTCTCGCTCGATCTGGTGTGGGGCCGCGCCGGGATCCTCTCGCTCGGCCACGGCGCCTTCTTCGCGCTGGGCGGCTACGCCATGGGCATGTACTTGATGCGCCAGATCGGCCCGCGCGGGGTCTACGCGCACCCCGTGCTGCCCGACTTCATGGTGTTCCTCAATTGGCAAGAGCTGCCCTGGTACTGGTACGGCTTCGACCGCTTCTGGTTCGCCCTCTCGATGGTCGTGCTCGTGCCGGGCACGCTCGCCTTCCTGTTCGGCTGGCTCGCCTTCCGCTCGCGGGTGAGCGGCGTTTATCTCTCGATCATCACGCAAGCCCTCACCTTCGCGCTGATGCTCGCCTTCTTCAGGAACGACATGGGCTTCGGCGGCAACAACGGCCTCACCGACTTCAAGGACATCCTGGGCTTCCCGATCGCCTCGCCCGACACCCGCCTGGCGCTCTATCTCGCCACGGGCGTTCTCCTCCTGCTCGCGCTCGCGGTCGCGATCCATCTGCGCCGCTCGCCCTTGGGCCGGCTCCTGGTCGCGATCCGCGACGGCGAGCCGCGCGCCCGCTTCCTGGGGCACGACACGCTCGGGGCCAAGCTCTTCGTCTGGACGCTCTCCGGCGTCCTGGCCGGGCTCGCTGGCGCCCTCTACGTGCCGCAGGTCGGCATCATCAACCCCTCCGAATTCAGCCCCGCGGCCTCGATCGAGATCGCGATCTGGGTCGCGGTCGGCGGTCGCGACACGATCTTGGGCCCTGTGCTCGGGGCGCTTCTGGTCAACGGCATGAAGACCTGGCTCACCGGTGCTGCCCCGGAGCTCTGGCTCTTCGTCCTGGGCGGGCTCTTCGTCCTCGTCACCCTCGTCCTGCCGAGCGGTCTCGCCGGGATCGCATCCGGGCTCGGCCGCCGGCCGAGGGCCGCCGCCAAGACCGCGCGCGAGGCCGAGCCGGCGCCGCGCCCGGTGGAGGCCGCCCATGGCTGAGCCCGTCCGCACGCTTCCGGGCGGCCGCGTCCTCGAGCCGCACATCCTCCTCTATCTCGACGGGGTGACGGTCAGCTTCGACGGCTTCAAGGCCCTCGATTCGCTCTCGCTCGTCCTCGAGGAGGGCGAGCTGCGCACCGTCATCGGCCCCAACGGCGCCGGCAAGACCACGATGATGGACGTGATCACCGGCAAGACCCGGCCCGATGCCGGCACGGTCCTTTTCCAGGGCGGTGTGGATCTCTTGGGCCTCGACGAGACCGCGATCGCCCGGCTCGGCATCGGCCGCAAGTTCCAGAAGCCCACCG
>JANWZN010000122.1 GCA_025054575.1 Geminicoccaceae bacterium
GAGGCGGCGGGCGCGGCTCGGGCGCTGACCGCCACCCCGAGCGGCCCGGGGGCGCCCGCCCGGAGCGAGTCGCCGCCGCCTCCCGCAACGGCGCCCGAGCCCGGGCCGCGGGCGATGCCAGGGGCCTCACCCGGCCGCCTCGTGGTCTGCGAAAGCGACGGCGGCTATCGGCGCTGCCCGGCCGATACCGCGGGCGGGGTGACGCTCGCACGCGAGCTCTCGGTCGGGCGTTGCCGCGAGCGGTCGACCTGGGGCTTCGATTCCCGCGCGATCTGGGTCGACAAGGGCTGTCGGGCCGAGTTCCGCGTGGCGGGCGCGGCGCAAGAGGCGCCCTCGCCTCGCGCCGAGCCCGCCCCGGCCCCCGAGGAGCGGTCGGGCGGGGGCGGCATCGACACCGGTACGGCCCTCCTGATCCTGGGTGCCGTGGTCGCCGGCGGGGCCGCTGCGGCGCTGCTCTCCGGCGACGAGAAGGACAAGGCGAGCAAGCGCGAGGGGATCCGGGCCTGCGAACGCGCGCTCGACCGGCTCGTGCGCGATCGTGGCGGTCGCGGCGCGCGCTTTACCGAGATCGACCAGGCGCGCATGCGCGATCGGGTGCTCGAGATCGAAGCACGAGCACGGGCCGAATGGCGGCGCGGCACCCGCCGGGGCACGGTCGCCTGCCGGGTCGACCTGCGCGGCCGCCCCGAGGTCCGCCGCCTGCGGCAAGAGGGATTGTGGTGAGGCCCCTCAACCCCCGAGCGATGGCAGCCAGAGCGCGATCTCGGGGAACAAGAGCACGATCGTGAGACCCACGATCTGCAGCCCGATGAACGGCCAGACCGAGGCGAAGATCTCCTGCAACGTGACGTCGGGCGGCGCCACGCCCTTGAGATAGAAGGCGGCGGGGCCGAAGGGCGGGGTCAGATAACTCACCTGCATGTTCATGCAGAAGAGCACCCCGAACCAGACCGGATCGTAGCCGAGGGATTTGATGACGGGTACGAAGATCGGCATGGTCAAAAGACAAATGCCGATCCAGTCGATGATGCAGCCGAGCACGAGCAGGATCAGCATCATCACGAGCACGATGCCCAGAGGCGGCAGCGGCAGGCCGGCGATCAGGCCGCGCAAATAGGCGGTGCCGCCCATGATGTTGTAGATGCCGATGAAGGCGTTGGCGCCGAGGGTGAGCCAGATGATCACGCCCACCGTCGTCATCGTCTGCAACAAAGCACCCTTGAGCATCTCGAGGTTGAGCTCGCGGCGCAGCGCCGCCGACAGAAGAGCGCCCACGCAGCCCACGCCGGCCGATTCGGTGACCGAGGCGATCCCGCCGTAGATCGAGCCCAAGACCCAGACGATGATCAGGATCGGCAGGATCAGGCCCTTCAACAGCCGCAGCTTCTCCGCGCGCGGGATGTTGCGCTCTTCGGGCGGGGCCGGCGGGCCGAGCGTCGGGTCGAGCCAGCAGCGCACGAGCACGTAGCCGACATAGAGCGAGCCCAGGAGAAGACCGGGCAGAACGGCTGCGAGGAAGAGATCGCCGATCGAGACCCCGGCGGTGAGGCCGTAGACCAAGAGGACCACCGAGGGCGGGATCATCGTGCCGAGCGAACCGCCAGCGCAGATGACCCCGATCGCGAGCTTGCGGTCGTAGCCCAGGCGCAGCATCTGCGGCAGGGCGATCAGGCCCAACAGCACGACCTCGCCGCCGATGATGCCGGTCATGGCGGCCATGACGATCGCCACGAGCGTGGTCTGCACCGCGACCCCGCCGGGCAGCCCGCCCGCGAGCAAGCGCATGGCGTCGTAGAGGTCTCTCGCCACCCCGGATCGCTCGAGGATACAGGCCATCAAGACGAACAACGGCACCGCCACGAAGACATATTCGGAGACGAAGCCGTAAACCCGGCTCGCGACCAGCGGCAGGCCGGTCGGTCCGAGCCAGGCGAGCGTGCAGGTCACGGCGATCGTCATCATGATCCAGGCGAGCGGCACGCCCGCCAGCATCAAGAGCAGCATCGCGCCCACGACGAGCAGGGTGATCGTCTCGATCGGCACGCCGCGTTCCTTTGCTGGTCGTCGATGGTGTCGGTGGTCGCGCGGCGCTCAGCGGGCCCGCTCCGGCCCGGCGCGCAACAGCCGCACGAGGTCGACCGCGAGCTGCAGGAAGACGAGCACCGCCGCTACGAAGATCAGCGGCTTGATGATCGCCGGTGCGGGCGAGTTCCAGGCACTGCCGGTCCGCTCGACGATGGTGAGGGCACGCAGGCCCGGCCGCCACGCGGCCCAGGCGAGGCCGGCCATGGCGATCAGACCCACGAGCATCGCGAACAGGCGCAGCGCGTATTTGAGGCGCGGCGGTGTCAGCTGCAGGAGCGAGGTGATCGCGATATGCGCGTCCTTCTGCGTCACCCAGCCGCCGGCCAGCAGATAGCAGATGCCGCAGAGCAGGATGGTGAGCTCGAAGGCCCAATCGGTGGGCGCGTTGAACAGATAGCGCATGACGACCTCGTAGGCGGTCGCCAACACCGCCACGAGGTAGAGCCAGCACAGATTTTCGCCGAGCCAGCGATTGAGCCGGTCGATGACCATCGCCCTCTCCTCGGGAGCGGCGACCGGCCCCCTCGGCCGGCCGCCCTACCGTGCGATCGTTCGACGGATCAGTCCAAGAGGCCCATCTTCTTCATGAAGGCGATGTTCGCTTCGTAGGCCTTGGTCGCGAGCGGGTCGCCCTTGGCGAAGTCCTCCCAGGCTCCCTGCGCGATCTTGCGCATCGCGTCGCGATCCTTCTGGCTCCAGTTGACGATCTCCATGCCGCTCGCCTTGTCGGCCATGTCTTTCGCGACGAGCTCGCGGTCGGAGATGTCGTTGCGCATCCTGAGATCGTGGATCATCGCTCGGTACCAGACGTCGAGCGTCGTTTGCAGGGACTTCGGCAATTTCTCGTAAGCAGCTTTGTTGACCGTGAATTGCAACACCGGCATGGAGTGGATGCCGGGATAGATGGGATACTTGGCGATCTTGTGGAGGCCGAAGCTCTTGTCCATGGTGTAGGTGGAGAAATCGGCGATGTCGACCACGCCTTTTTCGAGCGCGGTGTAGACTTCCGAGGCCGGCAGGGCCACGGTCGAGGCTCCGGCCCGCTTGAACACTTCGGCCGTGAGCCCCTCGGGCGAGCGCATCTTCTTGCCCTTGAGGTCGTCGATCGTGCGGATCGGCACCTTCGCGGTGAACGACTCGCGAGCGACCGGCGCGCAGCCGATCACCTTGACCCCGCCGCCCGAATATTTGTCGAACGCTTCTTGCAGGAGCTCGCGCCCGCCACCGTGGTAACAGAAAGCCATGAGCTGATCGGGATGGTCGTAGCCGGCCACGAGGTCGCCCAGGATCGCGAAAGCCTTGTTGCGGCCGGCGAAATAGACGGTCGCGGTGAAGTCGCCCTGGAGCACGCCCTGGGCAATCGCGTCCATCGTCTCGTTGTAGGGGACGACAGAATTCGCCGGGGTGAGCTCGATCTTGAGCTTGCCCTCGGTCATCTCGGCGAGCACGGGCAACCAGTGCTTCTCGATCACCTGATAGAAGAATTCGCCCGCCTGCATCGAGGTCTGGACCTTCCAGGTCTGCTGCGCGAGCGCCGGTGCGGCGAGCAACCCGAGACCGGCGGCGGCGGCGATCAGAGCCGTGCCGTTGCGCATCCTCGTCCTCCCTGTTGGACAGCCGCTCCGCTGCGGCGGCTCGTCGCAGCTTGGGCGAGGAGCGATGATAACGTCAACAGCCGATCAGGCACGCCCGGCCCGCGGCGGCGCGCAGGAACCGCCGAGCTGCAGCCGGCTCTCGAGCACGACCTCCTGGCGCGGCAGCGCCGGCTTCTGCAACCGACGCAACAGGAGTGCTGCGGCGGTCCGGCCGATCGCCGCGAAGTCGCGCACGACCCGCGTCGTCTCGGGGGTCGTGAGGCTCGCCGCCTCGTCCGCGTCGATCGCGACGAGCGAGATGTCGCCCGGCACCTCGAGCCCCGCCGCACGGAAGGCCAGGAGTGCCGCGCGCAACAGCCGGCTGCCCTCGACCAGGAAGGCGGTCGGGCGGTCGGCGCGCACCAGCCGCTCGGCCGGCACGAGCGCGCGATCGAGGGCCGCCGGTGGGACCGCGATCCGCTCGAGTGCAGAAGCCTCGAGGCCGGCCTCGGCGAGCGTCGACTCGACCGCGGCGCGGCGCTCGCGCACCGGCCGGATCGCGAGGTCCGGCTGGAGGAGGGCGAAGCGGCGATGGCCCATCCCGAGGAGCCGACGGACCGCCGCCGCGAGCGCCCCGCGATGCTCGCTCAGCACCCGATCGCCCGCCGGTGCTTCGCGGTCGAGCACCACGAGCGGCACGTCGAGCCGCTCGATCGCCGCAGCGAGGGCCGCGTCTTCCTCGTCCGAGAGGTAGAGCACGAGCCCGTCGACCTGGCGCTGGCGCAACAGCTCGAGCGCCTCAAGCTCGCGCTCGACCCGATAGTCGCTCGAGGTCACGAGCATGCCGTAGCCGGCCTCGGAGAGCGCCTGCTCGCAGGCCTGGGCGACCGCGGCGTTGGGCAGGCTCGTGAGCTCGGGGGTGAGGAAGCCCACCGAGCGGGTGAGCCGGGTGCGCATCGAGCGCGCGGCCAGGTTGGGGACGTAGCCGAGCTCGCGCATCGCGGCCTCGACCCGGGCCCTGGTAGCGGGCTGGACGAGCTCGGGAGTGTTGACGACGCGCGAGACCGTCACCGTCGAGGTGCCGGCGGCGCGCGCCACGTCCTTGATGGTCGCGCGACGGGCCACGGGCCGAGGATAGCGCGGTCCCGCCGCGATCGGCAGGGCGACGATCACCCCCGGCGCCGCGACGCCCCGGCGTACGGGCGATGCTTGTCAGCGCCTCGCTCCCACCGCATGGTGCCGCGGACCTGCGCCGGTTCGCGCCGGCCCATCGATCGGATCCGCGGTTTGGACCGGCCGCTCGACATCGTCGTCGTCGCCGCTTGCCCGTTCCCCTACCCGCGGGGGACGCCGATCCGCATCCTGCGCACGGCCGAAGCGCTCGCGGATCGCGGCCACCGGGTGCGGGTCGTCACCTACCATTTCGGCCGCGGCGAAACGGACGAGCGGCTCGCGATCCTGCGCCTGCGGCACGGCCTCGGTTACCGCCGCGCCGCCCCCGGCCCGTCGCTCGTCAAGCTCGCGCTGCTCGATCCTCAGCTCGTCTGGTCGCTTGGGCGGGTCCTCGCGCAGGAGCCTCCCGACGTCCTCTACGCCCATCACTACGAAGGGCTCCTCGTCGCACTCGCGGCCCGCCTCGCCCGTGGTGGGCGGCCACCGGTGATCTTCGACGCGCACACGCTCCTCGCTTCGGAGCTGCCCAGCTACCTGGCTGCCCTGCCGGTCGCACCGGTCCGCCGCTTGGCCTTCGCGCTCGACCGCACGCTGCCGGCGCGCGCCGACCACGTCACCACCGTCACCGACCGGATCCGCGACAAGCTCGTGAGCGAGATCGGACTGCCGCCGGAGCGGGTCACGACCGTGGCCAACGGCGTCGAGGTCGAGCATTTCGCCCGTGTCCCGAGCGCAGGCGCCCTTCCCGTCGATCGCCCGCCGCGCATTCTCTTCACCGGCAACACCGCCCCCTATCAGCGGCTCGATCTGTTGCTCGACGCTTTTTCGATCGTCGCCCGCCGGCATCGGACGGTGGAGCTCCTCCTCTCGCTCGACGGCGACACCCGCGCACTCGAAGCCCGGATCGCATCGCAGGGCCTCACGGGCCGCGTGGTCTTGCGGCCGGCTGTCCCGTTCGCCCTGCTGCCGGGCCTGCTCGCCGAGGCCGACGTCGCCGCCAACCCGCGCATCGATGCCGACGGTACCCCGGTCAAGCTCTTGAACTACATGGCCGCGGGCCGTCCGATCGTCTCCTTCGCCGGAGCCGCGCCGGGCCTCGTCGACGGCGAGACCGCGCTCCTGTGCCCGGACGGCGACTGCGAAGGGTTCGCGCGCGCGTTGCTGCGCCTTCTCGAGGATCGGGCTTTGGCCGGCCGTCTCGGCGCCGCCGCCCGCGCGCATGTCGAGCGGACCGCCCGCTGGTCGCGGGCGGCCGAGACGCTGGAGCGGATCATGCGCGGGCTCGTGTCACCCGCGGCGGGGTGAAGCCGAACCGGCCGCCGATCGAAACGGGCCTTGCGCACGACGTGCTTCCGGCGGGCCGCGACAGCCGGCAAAGGTGGTGGACCGGCCTGGGAGGCGCAGAAATGCTCAAGATCGTTGCGATCGATACGATCCGGCTCGAGGAGTTCGCGAACCTGCTCTGGGTCCAGGTCCACACCGATGCCGGGCTCGTCGGGCTCGGCGAGACCTTCTTCGGGCCGCGGGCGGTCGAGGCCTACATCCACGAGACCGCGGCTCCGCGTCTGTTGGGCAAGGACGCGCTCGCGATCGACCGCCATGCGCGCACCCTGATCCACGACTATTATCTCGGCTTCGCGAGCAGCGGCGCCGAGATGCGCGGCGCCTCGGCGATCGACATCGCGCTCTGGGATCTGTTCGGCAAAACCACCGGCAGACCCCTCTGGCAGCTCCTGGGCGGCCTCGCACGGCCCAAGATCCGCACCTACAACACCTGCGCGGGCTACCGCTACGTTCGCGGGGCCAAAGGCCAGCTGACCGAGAACTGGGGGCTCGATCGCAAGGAGGGCCCTTACGAGGATCTCGACGCGTTCCTCCATCGCGCCGACGAGCTCGCGCATTCGCTGCTCGAGCAGGGGATCACGGCCATGAAGATCTGGCCGTTCGATTTCGCCGCCGAACGCTGGGGCGGGCTCTACATCGCGCCCGAGGAGCTCGATGCGGCGCTCGAACCCTTCCGCAAGATCCGCGCCGCGGTCGGCTCGAAGATGGACATCATGGTCGAGTTCCATTCGTTGTGGAACCTGCCGACCGCCAAACGGATCTTCGCCGCGCTCGAGGAGCTCGAGCCGTTCTGGTTCGAGGACCCGATCAAGATGAACGACCTCGACGCGCTCGCCGACCTCGCCGCCAGCACAAGGGTGCCGATCACCGCCTCGGAGACGATCGCCACCCGGCCCGTGTTCCGCCAACTCATGAGCGCGCGGGCCGTGGGTGTGGTGATGCTCGACATCGCCTGGTGCGGCGGGCTATCGGAGGCCAAGAAGATCGCGACCATGGCCGAAGCGCATCAGCTGCCCGTGGCACCGCACGATTGTACCGGCCCCGTCGTGTTCGTCGCTTCCTGCCATCTGTCCTTGAACGCGACCAACGCGCTCGTCCAGGAGAGCGTGCGAGCCTTCTATACCGGCTGGTACAAAGAGATCGTCACCGAGCTGCCCAGGATCGAGCAGGGTTGGATCCTGCCGATGGAAGGTGCCGGCCTCGGCACCGCGCTTCGCCCCGATCTCCTGAAGCGGCCGGACGCCACGGTCGTGACGAGTCGCCTCTGAAGGGAGACAGGCGATGGCCGAGGCCACGCACGCGCGAGGCGAAGCTACCGCCGCTAAGCCGCCGGCGCCCGCCGCTCCGGTCGGTCGGCGACGCGGCTTGCCCGCGCTGGTGCTCGTCCTCCTCTATGTCGGCCTCGTGCTGGCGCCACTCGTGATCGCCGCGCTTCGCGGCGGGCCGCCTCGGGCGTGGCGCGACGAGCTCGCGAGCGGCCTGGCGCTCGTGGGCTTCGTCGTCCTGTTCCTGGAGTTCCTGCTGTCCGGTCGGTTCCGCGCGATCTCGGGGCGCATCGGCATCGACACGACGATGCGGGCACACCAGCTGCTCGCGCGCACCGCCCTCCTGTTCCTCCTGGTTCACCCGTTCCTCTACACGACCGGGTTGCAGCCCTGGGAGCTGCCCTTCGACCCGACCGGGCGGACGAGCCTCGGGCTGACCGGCTCGTCGATCCTGACCGGCGTCGCGGCCTGGGTGTTGTTGGCGCTGCTCGTCATCCTCGCGATCGGCCGCGACCAACTGCCGTTCCCCTACGAAGCCTGGCGCGCGAGCCACGGTCTGGGCGCCCTGGCCGTGGCCGGCCTCGGCACGCTGCACGCGCTCGAGGCGGGCCGTTACAGCGCCGATCCCTGGCTCGCGGGGCTCTGGCTCGGGCTGCTCGGTCTCGCGACGCTCTCGCTCGTTCACGTGTATCTGCTCCGACCGCTCGGGCTTTTGGGCAGGCCGTGGCGGATCGAAGCGGTCGAGCGGATCGCCGATCGGACCTGGTCGGTCCGGCTCGTCGAAGAGCGGCCCGGCCGCTTTCGCTTCCACGCCGGGCAATTCGCCTGGGCGACCCTCGATCGTTCGCCTTTCTCGCTGGTCGAGCATCCCTTCTCGATCGCCTCGGCGCCGGCGCAGCTGCCGCAGCTCGAGTTCGTGATCAAAGAAGCCGGCGACTTCACCAGCCGGCTCGACCGGCTGCAGCTCGGCGGTCGCGGGTATCTCGAAGGTCCGCACGGCAATTTCACCCTCGCCGGGCGAACGGCCGAGGGCGTGGCCCTGATCGCAGGCGGGGTCGGCATCGCACCGATGCTTTCGCTCCTGCGTCAGGCCGCAGCCGAGCGTGATCGCCGCCCTTGGCTTTTGATCTACGGCAATCGCCACGCCGGTCAGATCGTCTATGCCGACGAGCTCGACGGCCTACGGGAGCGGCTCGACCTGCGGATCGTGCACGTGCTCGGCGAGCCACCGGCGGGCTGGACCGGCCCCGTCGGCCAGTTCGATCGAGCGCTCCTCGAGCAGTATGTCGAGCTGCCGCGCATGGCCGACTGGGTCTATTTCGTGTGCGGTCCGCCGGCGATGATCGACGCGGTCGAGCGTGCGCTCGTCGAGCTCGGCGTGCCGATCGGCCGGATCGTCGCCGAGCGCTTTCGCTACGATCAGGCCTGAGCCAGGGGA
>JANWZN010000123.1 GCA_025054575.1 Geminicoccaceae bacterium
TGGGCTCGCTCGTCGGCTTCAACCTCCTGCCGTTCGAGAAGACGGTGAAGGCGCTCCCGGCGCACGAGCCGCTTACGCTCCGCTTCAACGAGTCGGCGCGGATCGTCGATCATACCGCGATCGAGTTCCTCCAGCATCTCGAGGAGGAATCGGCGACCGCCGATCGCCGCTTCACCATCGACGGTCTCGACGGCTTCTTCCGCTTCTCGCCGCACCCGCTCGCGACCCGCATGCAGGACACGCGCATCGGCCAGGTCCGCGCCGAACGCGACGCCCGCGCCCGCGAGATGGCGGAGCTCGCGAGCCGGCTCGGCCTCGCCTTCGAGGGCGAGACGCGGGCCACCATCAACCGCTGGGACTTCGTCTATCTGCGCCGCGGCGAGCAGCGCCAGGACACCAACATCCTGACGGGGGCCTGGGGCGCCGGACGGATCCGCATCGTCGATTACGGCCACACCGCGGCCCCGGACTACCACGTCGTGCACCGGCACACGCTGTTAATCTTCGAGCCCGCCGAGGGCGCGCCGCGCGAGCCCGACCTCGTGATCAGCCCCGGCCATTACATGGAGCGCTACATGGCGCATCTCGAGGAGCGGGCACCGGGCGATCTGCCGCCGCCGCATCGGCTCTACCTCGCCCCGGGCCTGCCCGAGGACGCGGTGCGCATCCCCGCGACCTGGCGCGCCGCGCTCGCCGAGTTGGGCCCACTCTACCTCGAGCGACGGCGCGGGGCGCTGCTCGTCTTCGCGCCCTTCAAAGCACTGGAGCCGGTCGAGCGGATCGAGGCGCTCGCCCGCGCGTTCCGCGACGGGCAGCTCGCCGCGGCGGCGTGAGCCGCGTAGGCGAGGCGATCCCGAAGGTCCTGGCGGATCCCGTCAGTCGAAGCGGCGAACCGTCGAAGCCACTCCTGAAGCAGGTAGCATTGCGGCCTCAGGCGGCAGGCCGCAGCGCGGCGATGGCGCGCTCGTAGGGCGGCCGGCCGAAGACCGCCGAGCCGGCGACCAGCACCGAAGCACCCGCCTCGACGACGAGCGGGGCGGTCTCGGCCGTGATCCCGCCGTCGACCTCGATGCGGATCGGCCGTTCGCCGATCATGGCCCGGAGCCTGCGGATCTTCTCGAGCTGCGAGGGCAGGAACTTCTGGCCGCCGAAGCCCGGATTGACGGTCATGACGAGGACGAGGTCGATCTTGTCGAGCACGTAGGCGACGGCCGATTCCGGGGTCGCCGGGTTCAACGAGACACCGGCCTTCTTGCCCAGAGCGGCGATCGCCTGGAGCGTGCGGTCGAGGTGCGTGCAGGCCTCGGCATGGACGATGATCCGGTCCGCTCCCGCCTTGGCGAAGGCCTCGAGATAGGGATCGGCCGGCTCGATCATGAGATGGGTGTCGAAGCATTTCTTCGAATAGGGCCGGATCGCCTTCACGACGTCCGGTCCGAAGGTGATGTTCGGCACGAAATGGCCGTCCATCACATCGAGATGGATCCAGTCCGCCCCGGCTTCGTCGACCGCGCGCACCTCCTCGCCCAAGCGGGCGAAGTCGGCCGAGAGGATCGAGGGTGCGATCAGGACCTCGCGCATCGGGAATCTCCTCGGGGGCCGCCCGCTCGGGCGACCCCCGTGGCTCGATCGGTGGAGCGGTACAGGCGGTCGAGGGCGTCAGGCGGCCTTGGCGCGCTCGACCACGATCTTGGGGTCGAGCTCGCCCGAAGCATAGCGCTTGGCCATGGCCGAGAGCGGCAAGGGCTTGATCTTCGGGGCCTGGCCGGCGGTGCCGAATTCCTCGAAGCGCTGCGCGCAGAGCTTGGTCAGAGCCGCCATCGCGGGCTTGAGGAAGTTGCGCGGGTCGAACTCGCTCTTCTTCTCCATCGCCACCCGGCGGAACTCCGCGGTCATCGCGATTCGGCAGTCGGTGTCGATGTTCACCTTCCGCACGCCGTGCTTGATGCCGAGCTGGATCTCCTCGACCGGCACGCCCCAGGTCTGGGGCATCTCGCCACCGTATTTGTTGAAGAGGTCCTGCAGCTCCTGCGGCACCGAGCTCGAGCCGTGCATGACGAGGTGCGTGTTCGGCAGCCGCTCGTGGATCGCCTTGACGACGTCCATGGCGAGGATGTCGCCCGTGGGCTTGCGCTTGAACTTGTAAGCACCATGGCTCGTGCCGATCGCCACGGCGAGCGCGTCGACGCCGGTGGCCGCCACGAACTCGCGGGCCTGGTCGGGGTCGGTCAGCAACTGCTTCTTGTCGAGTTTGCCGGTCGCACCGTGACCGTCCTCGGCCTCGCCCTCGCCGGTCTCGAGCGAGCCCAGACAGCCGAGCTCGCCCTCGACCGAGACGCCGACCCAGTGCGCCATCTCGACGACCTTCTTGGTCACGGCGACGTTGTACTCGTAGGAGGCGGGAGTCTTGCCGTCCTCCTCGAGGCTGCCGTCCATCATCACGCTCGTGAAGCCGTGCTGGATCGCCGAGAGGCAGGTGGCGGGCTTGTCGCCGTGGTCGAGATGCAGGCAGACCGGGATCTCGGGCCAGGTCTCGACCGCCGCCTTGACCATGGCGGCCAGGATCGTGTCGCCGGCATAGGCGCGCGCGCCGCGCGAGGCCTGCAGGATCACGGGCGAGCTCGTCTTGGCGGCCGCCTCCATGATCCCGCGCAGCTGCTCCATGTTGTTGATGTTGAAGGCCGGCACCCCGTAGCCGTGCTCGGCGGCATGGTCGAGGAGCTGGCGGAGCGTGATGAACGCCATCTCGGTGCTCTCCTTTGCTCTCAGGCGGCCCGGCGCAGGCCGAGCTTGGTTTCGGCGAGGCTCACGAGCGCATCCGTCGTGATGCCGTAGTGACGGAAGAGATCGGCCGCCGGTGCCGAGGCACCGAAGCCGCGCACCGCGACGACGTCGTCCTCGCTCCCGGCGTAGCGGGCCCAGCCGAAGGGCGAGGCGGCCTCGATGGCGATCCGCGGTGCGGTGCCGAGCACGGCCATGCGATAGGCCGGTTCTTGCGCATCGAACAGCTCGAAGCTCGGCAGCGAAACGACCGCAGTCGGCACGCCCCGCTCCTGCAGCCGGGTCCGCGCCTCGAGCGCCAGATGCACCTCCGAGCCGGTCGCGAGGATCGTGAGCGCACGCGCCCCGCCCTCGGCCTCGGCCAGGACGTAGCCGCCCTTGGCGCACAGGTTCGCAGCGGTCGCGGCGGTCCGCACCGCCGGCAGGTTCTGCCGGCTCAGCGCCAGGACCGAGGGCCGGGTCGCCTGCTGCAGGGCCACCTCCCAGCATTCGGCGGTCTCGACCGCATCGGCCGGGCGGAAGACGAGCAGGTTCGGGATCGCCCGCAGCGAGGCCAGATGCTCGACCGGCTGATGCGTCGGCCCGTCCTCGCCGAGGCCGATGCTGTCGTGGGTCATGACATAGACCACGCGCAGGCCCATGAGCGCGGAGAGTCGGATCGCGTTGCGGGCGTAATCGGAAAAGACGAGGAAGGTACCACCATAGGGCACCAGGCCCTTGTGCAGCGCGATGCCGTTCATCATCGCGGCCATCGCGTGCTCGCGCACGCCGTAGTGGACGTAGCGACCCTCGAAGACGCCGGGCCGGATCGGCTTGGTGGCCTTGGTGATGGTGTTGTTCGAATGCGTCAGATCGGCCGAGCCGCCGACCAGCTCGGGCACCGCCGCGGTCAAGGCCTCGAGCGCCATCTCCGAGGCCTTGCGGGTGGCGACCGTCGGCCGGGTCTCGACGAGCTTCGCCTTGTGCGCGGCGATCGCTGCTGCGACCTCGGCGTCGATGGCACCGGCCATTGCCTTTTCGAACGCGGCCCTGAGCCCGGCGGGCGCGGCCTCGAGCCGCGCCTTCCAGGCAGCGCGCGCGGCTACACCGCGCTGCGTCGCCGCCCGCCAGGCGGCGTAGACCTCTTCGGGGATCACGAAAGGCGGGTGGTGCCAGCCGAGCCGCTCGCGGGCGGCTGCGACCTCCGCCGCCCCGAGCGGGGCGCCGTGGGTCGCTTCGCTGCCCTGTTTGTTGGGCGCACCGAAGCCGATGATCGTCTTGCAGGCCACGAGCGAGGGCCGCGGATCGGCCTTGGCTTCGGCGATCGCGCTCGCCACCGCCTCGGGGTCGTGGCCGTCGACGGACAGCGTGTGCCAGCCATAGGCTGCGAAGCGGGCGCGCACGTCCTCGCTCGTCGCGAGCTTGGTGGGCCCGTCGATCGAGATGCCGTTGTCGTCTAACAGCACGATCAGCCGGCCGAGGACGAGATGGCCTGCGAGCGCTGCAGCCTCGTGGCTGATCCCCTCCATGAGACAGCCGTCGCCGGCGATGACATAGGTCCAATGATCGACCAGCTCCCGGCCGAAGCGGGCGGCGAGCATGCGCTCGGCGAGCGCCATGCCGACGGCGTTGGCGAGCCCCTGACCCAAGGGCCCCGTGGTCGTCTCGACCCCCGGGGTGTGGCCGTATTCGGGATGGCCCGGGGTGAGCGAGTGGAGCTGCCGGAACCGCTCGAGCTGCCCCATGTCCATCTTCGGAAAGCCCGTCAGATGGAGGAGCGCGTACAAGAGCATCGAGCCGTGCCCGGCCGAGAGCACGAAGCGGTCGCGGTCGGGCCAGTCGGGATCGGCCGGATCGTAGGTCAAGAAGCGGGTCCAGAGCACGGTGGCCACATCCGCCATGCCCATGGGCATCCCCGGATGACCGCTCTTGGCCTTCTCGACCGCGTCCATGGCCAAGGCCCGGATGGCATTGGCCATGGTGCGGAGCTCGACGGTGCCGCTCATTGGCTGCAGTCCTCGCTAAAGGGCGCTCGCCATCTTCTCCGATGATCTCAGCGGGCCCGCCGGGCGCGGTCGACGAGCTGCAGGATCAGGGGTGTGAGGATCAGCTGCATCGCCAGATCCTGCTTGGGGCCGGGGATCACGATCGAGTTCGCGCGCGACATCCAGCTGCCGTTGATCATCGAGAGCAGATAGGGAAAGTCGATCCCCCGCGGATTGCGGAACCGGATCACCACGACCGATTCGTCGGCGGTGGGGATCCAGCGGGCGATGAACGGGTTGGAGGTGTCGACCACCGGCACCCGCTGGAAGTTGATGTCGGTCTCGGTGAACTGCGGGCAGATGTAGCGGACATAGTCCGGCATCCGCCGCAGGATCGTGTCGGTCACGGCTTCGGTGGTGTAGCCACGCGCGGCGCGGTCGCGATGGATCTTTTGGATCCATTCCAGATTGATGACCGGTACGACGCCGATCTTGAGATCGGCGTGGCGGGCGATGTTGACCTTGTCGGTCACGGCGGCGCCGTGCAGGCCCTCGTAGAACAAGAGATCGCTGTCGCTCGGCAACGGTTCCCAATCGGTGAAATGACCGGGCGGGACGCCGTAGAGCTCCGCCTCGCGATCGTCGTGGACATAGTGGCGGGTGCGCCCGGTTCCGCTCCTGCCGTATTCCGCGAAGACCGCCTCGAGCTCCTCGAGGAGGTTGGCCTCGACGCCGAAGTGGCTCAGATGGAAATTGCCCCGCTTGGCCGCCTCGGCCATGGCCTCGCGCATCTCCTGGCGGTTCCAGCGGTGGAACGCGTCGCCCTCGATCCAGGCGGCCTTGATGCCTTCGCGGCGGAAGATCTGCTCGAAGGTGTGCTTGACCGTGGTCGTGCCGGCCCCCGAGGAGCCGGTGATCGAGATGATCGGATGGCGAACCGACATGACCGCCTCCCCCCTCGCCTCTCGTTCTCTCAGGGCCCGGACTTGAACAGGCCGCGCTGACCGAACAGCGGCCGCTGGCCGGCGGGCGGCACGTTCGCATGGTGCAGATGGCTCACCCGCTCGACCATGTCGCGTGCGCCGAAAATGAGCGGCGTGCGCTCGTGCAGCGCCTTGGGCGCGCGCTCGAGGATCGGGCCGTAGCCGTCGGTCGCGGCACCACCGGCCTGCTCGATCAGGAAGGCGATCGGGAAGGCCTCGTAGAGCAGCCGCAGCCGGCCGTGCTCGTAGCCTTTGCGCGCGTCGCCCGGATAGAGGAAGATCCCGCCCTTGACGAGGATCCGGTAGAGATCCGCGACCACCGCCGCGACCCAGCGCATGTTGTAGTCGGCGGCGAGCGGGCCGGTGGCGCCGGCCAGGCATTCCTCGATGAAGGCCCGCACCGGCAGCGTCCAGTGCCGGGCGTTGCTGGCGTTGATCGCATATTCGCGACGGTTCTGCGCGACCTTGAGCCCGCGCTCGGCGAGCACGAAGCGGCCGGTCCGCGGATCGAGCGCGAAACTGTCGACGCCCTCGCCGAGCGAGAGCACCATGGCCGTGAACGAGCCGTAGAGCACCGAGCCCGCGGCGAGCTGGCGGTGGCCCGGCACGAGAAAGCTCGCCTCGCCCGACGCTCCGGCCGGCAGGATCGAGAAGATCGCCCCCATGGCCGAGGCCTGCTCGATGTTGGCCGAGCCGTCCAGGGGATCGAGGGCGACCGCGAGTGGCGCACCGGGCCGGAGCTCGAGGACGTGGTCCAGCTCCTCGGACGCGAGATAGGCGACCGGGGCCGCGCGCAGCTTCTCCTCGAAGAGCTCCTCGGCGCGGACGTCGAGCGCCTTCTGCCCCGTGCCGTCGCGGCTCTCGGCCACGACCTCGGCCATCGCCCCGGCCAAGGGCCCGAGCCGGACCAGCTCGGAGAGCTCGGCCGCGGCCTGGGCGAGTGCCGCCACGGTGGCGGCGATCGGCGGCCGATCGGCGCTACCGGATGCCCAACGATCGAGATACTCGGCGAGTGTCGTCATGGTGGCCCGCCTCCCGTCCGCGGACGCTCGCTAGCGCGCCCCGTGGGACATGTGCCCGTGCATACCGCTTGTGCCGTGGCGCGCCAGACCGTATTTCTTTGCGCTAATGAAAGATAATCTTCAGGGCTTTCCCCGCCGGACCTCGCTGCGGCAGCTCCGGGCGTTCGGCGCTTACGTCAAGGCGGGCTCGATCAGCGGCGCCGCCGAGACGCTCGGCCTCACGCCACCGGCCGTCAGCCAGCAGCTCAAGCTGCTCGAGGAGGCGCTCGGCGGCCTGCCGCTGACGCTGCGCGATCGCGACGGCATCCGGCCGACCGCCGCCGGCGAGGAGGTGCTCCTGGCGCTCGGCCGGATCGAGGCGGCGCTCGCCGAATGCGCCGACGCCGTGGCGGCGATCGCCGGGGTGCAACGCGGCAGCGTCGCCGTGGGCGTGGTCAGCACCGCCAAATATTGGGCCCCGTTCGCGCTCGCCGCCTTCCAGCGGGAGCACCCGGAGATCGAGCTCAAGGTCCGCGTCGGCAATCGCTCGCAGATCGTCAAGGCCTTCTCGGCCTTCGAGCTCGACCTCGCGATCATGGGCTACCCGCCCGAGGACCAGCCGCTCGAGCGCGCGACGATCGGCGCCCACCCGCACGTCATCGTGGCCCCACCCGATCACCCGCTGGTCGGCCGGCGCGCGTTGCCGGTCGCGGCCCTGGCGCGGGAGCGGTTCCTGCTGCGCGAGCCCGGCTCCGGCACCCATGCGCTCCTGCGTCGGCTGTTGGAGAGCGCCGGCATCCGAGCGGCCGGCGATGCGATCCTCCTCCCGGGTGCGACCGAGATCGGCTCCAACGAGAGCATCAAGCAGGCGGTGATGGCCGGCATGGGCATCGCCCTGCTCTCGGCGCACACGGTCGCGAGCGAGGTCCAGGACGGGCGCCTGGCCGTGCTCGACGTCGAGGGGTTGCCGATCGTGCGGACCTGGTACGTCGTCCGCCGCACCGATCGGCGGGCCATGCCCGCTGCTCAGGCGCTCTGGCAGCACATGGTCCGCGAGGGGCCCGCCTATCTGCCGCGGCGGCCCGAACGGCCGAGCGCCGCCCGCTCGGCCGCCTAGCCCACGGGCGGCGGCTCGCCGCGTGCCACCGCCCGCACGCGCGCGACCGCGGCCTCGAGCCTGAGGAGATCGCTCTCGCGCTAGAGCCGGTGCTCCCCGTCCTCGATCACCTCGAGCGTCACCCTGGCCCGCACCAGCCGCTCGATCAACGCGAGCGAGAGGGAAAGCGGCACGTCGCGATCCTGTCGGCCGTGCAGGATGTGGACCGGGCAGGCGAAGGGGAGGTCGCGGTCGAGCAGCTCGTGCGCGATCGACTCCTCGACGAAGCGGCGGGTGAGCGGCAAGGGCTCGCCGTATTCGGAGGGCAAGAGCACCACCCCCTCGCGCTCGAGGGCTTCCCGCTGCGCCGGGCTCAGCGCCGGCAGGACCAGCCGGCGGGGGAAATCGGGGGCCGGCGCCACGAGCACCATCCCGGCGAGCCGCTGCGGCCGCGCGAGGCCCGCGAGCAGCGCCTGCCAACCGCCCATCGACGAGCCCACGAGCAGGAACGGCCCCTCGACCACGCGATCGAGGACGAGGAGGGTGTCGGCATGCCAGGCGCCGATCGTGCCCTCCTCGAACCGCCCGGAGGAAGCGCCGTGG
The DNA here is from genome assembly GCA_025054575.1 of Geminicoccaceae bacterium. GTDB lineage: Bacteria > Pseudomonadota > Alphaproteobacteria > Geminicoccales > Geminicoccaceae > JANXAZ01. The sequence continues at coordinate 8,429 of JANWZN010000123.1, forward strand.
CCGCGATAGTCGAAGCGGGTGAAGGCCCAGCCGCGGGCGCGGGCGAGCGCAGCCAGGCGCGAGGCCTTGGTCCCGCTCATGTCGGAGCGCAGTCCACAGAGAAAGACGATCTCGGGCCCCTCGCCGGGCAGGCGGGCATAGGCGATCCGCCGCCCCGGCTCGGGCTCCAGGAAGGCAGGCTCGACATCCATGGGCGCGGGCTCGCCTTGTGCTTCGCGCGCGATCTGCTAGCAGGGCGCGGCTCGATGCGCGAGCCGCCTCGCCCCTGCCGGTGCGGCCGCGCCCCGCAGCCCGACGGGATCGATCCGGCGTGAGCGAGAGATCCGGCAGCCCCGAGGCCGACCGGCCCGGGGCCCTCCTGATCGCGGCCCGGCTGCCGGCCGACAGCGTGAGCCGCCGCACCGTCGAATA
>JANWZN010000124.1 GCA_025054575.1 Geminicoccaceae bacterium
CCGGTCGCGCCCACGCTTCCGCCGCCCCGTTCGGAGCGCCCTGCATGTCCGTTTCCCGCCGCGCCCCGAGCGTGGGCCTCCTCCTGCTCGCCGCGCTCGCCGGCTGCGCCGAGCGGCCCCCGGCCGAGCCCTCGGCCGGGCTCGACGCACCGAGCGAGCTCGTGCCCGCCGCCCTCGGCGCGGGCGAGATACCGACCGCGAGCTACGGCGCGCGGCGCTGGCAAGAGCAGACACGCGAGACCTTCCGCCGTCTCGACCGCAACCGGGACGGCTTTCTCGACCTCGAGGAGATCCGCTCCGGTTTCGACGCGCTAGACCTCGACGGGGACGGCTATGTCAGCCGCTTCGAGGCGGCCGGACTGGTCGCGGCCGGCGATCGCGACGGCGACGGGCGGCTGTCGCGGGCCGAGCTCGGGGCCCTGCCGGCGTTCGCGCTCGAGAGCGACCGCGACGAGGACGGTCGGATCAGCGCGATCGAGTTCAGCCTCGTCCGAACCGACCAGTTCGTCCGCACCGACCGGAACCGCGACGGCGTGCTCGAGCCCGAGGAATGGGCCCGCGTGCCGCGTTTCACGCTGTTTCGGTTCTGAGCCCCGGCGCGGCTCGCTGCATCGCCGTTGCTGCGCCGCAGCATGAGCGCGCGTTGATAGGCGCCGCGCGGCCGGCTACGATCGCGACGCTCGGCGATCGATGCCGTGCCCGCCTCGGGTCGGACAGGAGCGAGGATGCAGCCCCCTTACCTGCTGTTCCTGGGTGACGTCCAGGACCAGCTCGCGGCCAAGACCGCGCACGGTCTCAAGGACTGGCGCCCGGAGCGTTGCTTCGGCCAGCTTCGTCTGCCGGGCTGCAAGGCCGATGTGGGCCTTCCCGACACGAGCGTGGAGGAGGCCGCCCGCGCCGGCTGCAAGACCATGATCGTGGCGGTCGCCAATTCCGGCGGCTGGTTGGCCGAGCACTGGATCCCCAGCATCGTGGCGGCGCTCGAGGCCGGGATGGACGTGGCCTCCGGTCTGCACCAGCGGCTCGCTGACATCCCGGCGGTGGCCGAGGCGGCCGACCGTTGCGGCCGCGAGCTGTTCGACGTTCGCCACCCCAAACATCGCTTCAAGACGGGAACCGGGATCAAGCGGACGGGCAAGCGCCTTTTGACGGTCGGTACCGACTGTTCCTGCGGCAAGAAGTACACCGCGCTCGCGATCGAGCGCGAGCTCTTGGCCCGCGGCCGCAAGGCCACCTTTCGCGGCACCGGCCAGACGGGGATCATGATCGCCGGCCACGGGGTCGCGATCGACGCAGTGGTGGCCGATTTCATCGCCGGGGCAGCCGAGTGGTTGAGCCCGGACAACGAGCCCGATCATTGGGACGTCATCGAGGGCCAGGGCTCGCTGTTCCATCCGGCCTTTGCTGGCGTGACCCTGGGCCTCATCCACGGCAGCCAGCCCGACGCGCTGGTCCTCTGCCACGAGCCGACCCGCCGGCACATGCGCGGCCTCCCGCATCAGAAGCTGCCGGGCCTGCGAGAATGCCTCGAGGCCAATCTGGCGGCCGCCCGGCTCACCAACCCGGCGGTCCGTGCCGTGGGGGTCGCGATCGACACGCACCGGCTCGATCCGGCCGAGCGCAGCGCCTATCTGCGGCAGGTGGAGGACGAGCTCGGCCTGCCGACGGTCGACCCGATCGCCACCGGGGTCGGCCGCATTGTGGACGCGCTCTCTTGAGCCGCCGGCTCGAGGCCCGCCACGAGCGGTTCAAGATCCGCGGGGTCTTCACCATCGCTCGCGGCTCGCGGACCCATGCCGACGTCGTGCTGGTCGAGATCCACGAGGGCGAGGCGCGCGGCCGCGGCGAGGGCGTACCCTATGCCCGCTACGGCGAGACGGTCGCGAGCGTGCTGGCCCAGATCGAAGCGCAGCGGCCGCTGATCGAGGGCGGCGGCACGCGCGCCGAACTCACCAAGGCGCTACCGCCCGGGGCGGCCCGAAACGCGCTCGACTGCGCGCTCTGGGATCTGGAAGCCAAGCTCGCCAAGAAGCCGGTCTGGCGGCTGGCCGGGATCCAGGCGCCGAAGTCGGTGACGACCGCCTTCACGATCTCGCTCGCGAGCCCCGAGGCGATGGCCGAGGCCGCCCGCCAGGCGGCGGATCGGCCGATCCTCAAGCTCAAGCTCGGCGGCGAGGGCGATCTGGCACGGGTGCGCGCGGTGCGCGCCGCGGCACCGAAAGCGAAGCTCATCGTCGACGCCAACGAGTCCTGGCACCCCGATCGGGTCGCCTCCTGGCTCGACGCGATGGCCGAGTTCGGGGTCGAGCTGGTCGAGCAGCCCTTGCCCGCCGGGCAGGATTCGATGCTCGCCGACATCCCCCACCCGGTGCCGGTGGCCGCCGACGAGAGCGCCCACGATGCGGCGAGCCTCGACCGGCTCGTGGGCTGCTACGAGCTCGTCAACCTCAAGCTCGACAAGACCGGCGGCTTCACCGAGGGTCTGGCCTTCGCCCGCCGGGCCCAGGAGCTCGGCTTCGGCCTCATGGTGGGCTGCATGCTCGGGACCTCGCTCGCCATGGCACCCGCGATGTTCCTCGCCCAGCGCGCGAGCTGGGTCGATCTCGACGGGCCCTTGCTCTTGGCCGAGGACCGCACGCCGGCGCTGCGTTATCAGGGCAGCCTCGTCTACCCGCCCTCACCCGATCTGTGGGGCTGAGCTCGGCTCCGGGCCGGCCGCCCGGCGGTTCTTGAACCCGCTCAGTACGTCGCCCGGCCGCCCGAGAGGTCGAACACGGCTCCCGTGCTGAACGTGCATTCGGGCGAGACCAGCCAGGCCACCAGCGCCGCCGCCTCCTCGACCGTGCCGAGCCGCTTCATCGGGCAGCGGGCGACGAAGGTGGCGACCTGATCCGGCCCGGCCTGGGCCAGAAGATCGGTCGCGATCGCCGCGGGCGCGATGCAGTTCACGAGGATGCCGGCGTCCACGAGCTCCTTGCCGAGCGCCTTGGTGAGCGCGATCACCCCGGCCTTGCTCGAGCTGTAGGCCGCGGCGTTGGGAGTGCCCTCCTTGCCGGCGATCGAGGCGATGTTGACGATCCGCCCCCGCCCTGGCGGCGCATCGCCGGGATCACCGCCCGGCAGCAGAGGAAGGTGCCGTCGAGGTTGACGGCGTGGATCCGCCGCCAGAGCTCGAGGCTCGTCGCCTCGACAGGCTGCGCCGGCCCGAGGATCCCGGCATTGTTGACGAGGATGTCGATCCGCCCGCGCCGCGCCAAGGTGGCGGCGGAGGCCCGCTCGACCGAGGCCTCGTCGGACACGTCGACCCGCTCGCTCGCGAAGCCCGCGGCCGGCTCGAGATCCCAGACCTCGACCATCGCCCCGTCCGCCGCCAACCTGCGGGCAATGGCCGCTCCGATCCCCTTGGCCCCGCCGGTCACCACGGCGACCCGGCCGGCCAGCACGGGGCCGCTCATTCTCGCCCCTCCAGCTCCTGCACGAGGCGGACCAGGTCGCGGGTGCGGGTGACCCGCCCGGCCCAGTGTCGGTCGAACTCGGCGATCAAGCGCTGGAGGGCCGGCGAGGCGAGGATCGCGCGACCGGCCTCGACGCTCGCGAGCTCGTACGCGGCGTAGTGGACCCCCGGCTCGAGCTCGCTCCAGGCGCGAAAGGCGCGGGCGGCGCCGAACGCCGCCATCGCCTGCCGCAAGTGCTCGCTCTCGTACCAGCGGTCGAAGGGCTCGCGGTCCGCCGGGTCGGGCACGACCGCGCGGACCACCAGGAGCGCCCCGGCCCCGCTCACGGCGCCGTGCCCCCGGGCTGGGGACAGCGCACGCCCGTGCCCGCGAGCCCACAATAGCCCCAAGGGCGCTTGTAGAGATATTGCTGGTGATCCTCTTCGGCGTACCAGAACGGCCCGGCGGGCCGAATTTCGGTCGTGATCGGGCCGAATCCGGCGCGCGCGAGTGCTGGCCCGTAGACGTCGAGCAGCCGCTCGGCGGTCGCGCGTTGCACGTCCTCCGACCAATACACGGCGCTGCGATACTGGGTTCCGATGTCGTTGCCCTGGCGCATGCCCTGGGTCGGATCGTGCGACTCGAAGAACAGCCGCAGAAGCGACTCTTCGCCGAGCACGGCCGGATCGTAGACCACGAGCACGACCTCGGCGTGGCCGGTGCGGCCGCTGCAGACCTCCTCGTAGAGCGGGTTCGGCGTGTAGCCGCCGGCATAGCCGACCGCCGTGACCCAGACACCTGGCTGCTGCCAGAAGAGCCGCTCCGCCCCCCAGAAGCAACCCATGCCGAGTTGGATGGTGCGCGACCCCTCGGGAAAGGGCGGGAAGATCGAGCGGCCGTTGACCGCGTGTCGGCCCGAGAGCGGAAAGAGCCGCTCGGCTCGGCCCGGCAGCGCCTCCTCTGGGCGCGGCAGGGTCTGGGACTTGCGCGCGAACAGCATCAAGCGGTCTCCCCCGATCGACCGTCGAGATCGATGTTGAGATGGCGGGCCAAAAGCGGTGCCAAATCGGCATGCGCTACGACGGCGAAACGGTCGAGCCCGGGCCGGACGATGTAGAGCCAATCGCCGCGAGGTCGCCGAACCCAGAGCTCGGCCGTGTAGACATCGGCGAGCGCAGGGTTGGCGCGGCTGAAATAGCGGATCCAATGATACTCGATCCGGACCGGGCGGTCCTGCTCGTCGTAGCCGATGTCGAGTTCGCCCTCGGCCCGACCGAGTCGCTGCCAATGCTGATGCTCGAAACGAACCGGCGGAATGCCGCCCAGCGGCTCCGGCAGCACGATTCGATCGGCGATCGTCCAGCTCTTGTTCACCCGATGCTCCCTGGCGCGATGTGGCGCGCATGACGGCCGGGTCAACGGCGGCGGCGCTCGGCCGATGCCGCCTCTCACTGGAAGAGGCGGGCGATCAGCTCGCTGCCGATCGAGCCCGCCTGCGGGACGCTGGTGCGCGGCACGTAGCCGGGGTCGAACAGCCGCTTGACCGCCGCCACCGCGCGCTCGAGGTCGCGCAAGGGTCCCGGCGGCGGCATCGGCGGCGGCCAAGGATCGCCGAGCCAGACCGCTCGACCGGCCGCGATCTGCCGGCGGTGGATGATCGTCACGTCACGCGTGAGCCGCTTCGGGCCCACGAGCATGCCGAGCCGATAGACGATCGGCTGGAGCCGGAGGTCCAAGAGCCGCTCGAAGAGCGAGCGGCGGGCGATGTGCGGCGGCAGCGGCGGTCGGTGCGAGCCCTTGCCGCGCGAGAAGTCGAAGATGAAGACCGGCTTCTGGGTGGCGATCGCCTCGGCGAGCATCGACATCGAATCGCAGGTCACGATCAGCCGGTCGGCCGCGGCCAGGATCGCCAAATAGGGATTGTCGGGATCGTCGCGCCGAAAGCGGTAGAGGAAGGCCGGGACGGCGAGCTCGGCTTCGAGCGCGTCGATCGCCGCGGCAGGGGTGCGCGCGCTCGAGGTGGCGAGCACCGAGCCGCCCAGCTCGCGCGCCATCCGGCTCGCGCTGTAACCCAGCAGTGCCCCGTTCTCGCGATCGAAGCTGTAGGGTCCGGCATTACCGCCCATGATCACCGCCACGAACGGCCGCGGCAAATGCGCGAAACGACGTTCGGCTTCGGCCGCGGCTGCCTCGAGCCGTGCCGCCGTGACGCGATGGAGCGGCGCCTCGTTGTGCAGGATGTTCGGCTTCTCGGGCAGCCGGTATTGCGGCGTCGTCACGATCAAATCGAAGCATTCGTGGCGCGCCCAGGGCCGGCCCACGTGCACGAGCCGGACCTTGCCCGGGCCGCCCGCCTCGCGCTGGATCCAGCGGACGAGCGGCTCGTTGCGCCGACCGGCCGAGATCACCAGCTCGGGCCAAGGTGGTTCGAGCGGGCTCGAGCGTTCGCGCACGAGGCCCATGAGCGTCGGCCCCGCCAGCAGGTTGGTGAGGAGCTCGGTCCTCCGGTAGACGAGGTGCTTGACCTCGTAGGGCCAGCCAAGACCTTCGGCGAGCGCCAGGATCTGGCCGTTGTCGCCGACCTTGTGGCCGAGCATGAGCCAGGTCCGAGGCGGCCGATCGATGGCGGGACGATCGCTCACGGCGAGGCCTCGGCGAGATCGGCCGGGGCCCGGTGGGGCTCGCGCGGCCAGCGCCGCTTGGCACACAGCCACTGCTCGGGTCGCTCGCGGATCCATCGCTCGAATAGCCGATTGAGCTCCAGGGTGAGGGCGAAGGCGCGTGCGCGGGGATCGCGGATCGCGGGATCGGGCTCGAGCGGCGGGTGGATCTCGATTCGGAACCGACAGCCGGACTCGCGGATCACGCGCCCCGGAACGAAGGGTAGGCCGAGCTTGACCGCGATGCGGGCGGGGCCGACGGGGGTGGGGGCGGGCCGGCCGAAGAAGGGCACGAGCTCGCCGCCTTCGAAGCGCTGATCGGGCAACAGCCCGACGCTGCGCCCGGCTTCGAGCTCGCGCATCATGCCCCGAGCGGCGTCCTCGACCTCGAGATGGCGCCAGGGCAGCTCGCGGCGCGCCCGCTCGAACAACCTCTCGAGCCGCGGATTGGTCTGCTTGCGGTAGATCACGGTCATCGGGATACCGAGGTGGACCGGGCCGATCGGCGCCAGGTTCCAATTGCCCAGATGGGCGGTGAGGAAGATCGCCGGCCGCCGGGCGAGCCGATCGTGAAGCCCCTCCGAACCCACGATTCGCAGCCGCTCGCCCGTGTTGGCGACGAGCTCTGCCAGGTGCGGCAGCTCGGCGATCATCCGACCGGCATTGGCCCAGCTCTCGATCGCGAGGGAGCGGAGCTCGCGCTCGGGGCGGTCGGGAAACGCGATCCCAAGGTTGGCGAGCACGTGGCGGTGCTTCTTGAGGCGCGGGCCGAAGGCGCGTCCGAGCGCGGCCCCGAGCGCCGAGGCGCGCTCCACGGGCAGGCTCCCGAACAGCCGCCAGAGTCCGGACGCGAGCCCGCCTTCGACCGCCCACAGCGCCCGCTCGAGCGTACCGCCATCGGCGATCCGCTCGCCGAGCCTGCCGAAGAGGAAATGTCGCGCCACGTCGGGTGGATCCGGAACCGGCAGGGGTCTTAGCGCCGTCCCCGTGCTACCGCCAGCCTCCCCGCCGATCGGCCCCCGGCCCTGCGTGCGGGCGGCTGTCGGCCGCTGCCGGCACCGGCTAGCCTGTAGCGGTCGCCCCGACCGGGAGATCCTCCGTGCCGCTCGACCTCGACGCGCTCCGCCACGTTCTGTACACAGCCGTGCTGTCCGACACGCTCGACGCCATGGGCCACCGGACCCAGGCGATGCGGCCCTTCGTGCGCCCGCTCGACGATGCGCTCCCGCTCCTCGGCCGGGCCCGGACCGGGCTCTACATGCCGGTCTACGAGGTGTTGCCGGGCGAGAACCCTTACGAGGTCGAGATCGCGCTCGTCGACGATCTGAAGCCGGGCGAGGTGGCGGTGCTCGCCTGCGGCGGCCCGACCGAGCGGATCGCCCCCTGGGGCGAGCTCTTGACCACCGCCGCCCGGGCGCGCGGGGCCGCGGGCTGCGTCACCGACGGGCTCGTGCGCGACGTCCGCCACATCCGCCAGGCGAGCTTCCCGGTCTTCGCGGGCGGCATCGCACCGCTCGATTCCAAGGGCCGCGGCAAGATGGTGGCGATGGACTGCACGGTCGAGTGCGCCGGGGTCCAGGTCCGCCCGGGGGATCTCGTCATGGGCGACGCGGACGGGGTCGTGGTCGTTCCGAAGGAGATCGCGGAAGCGGTCGTCGAGGCGGCGCTCGCCAAGATCGGCGGCGAGAACCACACCCGCGAGGAGCTCGCCAAGGGTGCGAGGCTGGCCGAGGTGTTCGCCAAGTACGGCGTGCTCTGAGACGAAGCCTCAAAGGCCGGTGTCGGCGTAGAGCTCGTCGAGCCCGATCTCGGCGTCCAGGACCGCGCTCGCGAAGCTGCCGCCAGCCCTGATCGGCAGCGTCACGCTCCAACTCTCGGCGAGCCGCCGCCAGATCCGCACCCAACGCCGCTCGCTGTCGACCAACCAGATCTCTCGACAGGCAGAAAGCTCGCTGTAGGCATCTTCCTTGAGGCCGAGGTCGAGCGAACGCGTGCCGAGCGAGAGCACCTCGACCACGAGCGTCGGCTCGACCGTCCGGCCCTCGGCGTCGCGCGGCCCGCAAGCGACGACGAGGTCGGGGACGAACAGCGTCGCGTCGTCGATCTTCACCCCGGGATCGACCACCACGCGGCAGGGCGAGCGGAGCCCACGGCGGATCGCGTAGACCGCGTTGCCGACGATCGTGCCGTGCCGATCGCGCGGCGGCGCCATGGCCACGATGCGCCCGGCGTGCAGCTCCTCGCGCAGCCCCGGTTGCTCGCCGCGCGCGAGGAACTCCTCCACCGTCCAGAGCCGCTCGGCGGTCTCGGCCATCGCTCCCTCTCTCGCCCGCGAGCATCGTTTCCCCTGCCACGATCGCGGTCAAGGCGCGCGAACGGCTCCCGTCCACCCGGGGGCTCACCCCTTCGGCGGATGGCGGCGGATCGCCGCCTCGTCGACCTCGACACCCCAGCCCGGGGCATCGCCCAGGATCAGATGCCCCTGTTCGATCCGGGGCGGGGTGACGACCTCGTCCTTCCACGGCACGTCGTCGATGTCGATCTCCATGATCCGGAAGTTCGGGATCGCGGCGCAGAAATGCGCGCTCATCATGGTCGACAGGTTGCCGTAGAAATTGTGCGGTGCGCAATTGACCTCGAACGCCTCGCACATCGAGGCGATCTTCATCGCTTCGAGGATTCCGTTCCAGGGTACGTC
>JANWZN010000125.1 GCA_025054575.1 Geminicoccaceae bacterium
GCACTCGCGGGAGGTTGTTCGCCGATGGCACCCGAGGACTTCGCCGGTACCGAACCGCGTCTGCTGCCCGAGGAGTTCTTCGCCGGCCGGACCCGTGGATTCGGCTTCTTCCAGGACCGCTTCGGCCGCATCCGCCGCGAGTTCCGCGTCGACATGGTGGGCCGTCTCGAGGGCGACACGCTCACCCTCGAGGAAGAATTCTTCTACCAGGACGGCGAGCGCGAGCGGCGGACCTGGACCATCCGCAAGCTCGCACCGGGCCGCTACGAGGGCCGCTCGGCCGACATCGAGGGCGTGGCGACCGGCCGGGCCGAGGGCCGCGCGACCAACTGGCGCTACACCTTCTTGTTGCCGATCGGCGGCTCACGCTGGTCGTTCGCGGTCGACGACTGGATGCTCCTGCAGGATCGCGAGACGATGCTCAACCGCTCGACCTTCTCGAAGTTCGGCATCGAGGTCGGCCAGGCGGTGATCGTCTTCCACAAGCTGCCGGCCCATGCCGAAGAGGGTGCCGCCGAGCGCGCTCGCGCCAGTACCGGCGCCGAGGGCGCCCTGCTCGCCGCGGCCGAGTGAGGGCCACCGCCGGGCTTCAGACCTCCTCGCCGCGCGCGAGTGCCGCCCGGAACCGCGCGGCATCGGCGCAGATCGCGGCGATCCGCTCCGGCGCCAGGCGATCGAGCGTGCGGTACATCTGCCCCATGCGCGGGTTGCGCGCGAGCCGGTCGCGGTTGCGGATCAGAAAGTCCCAGAAGAGATAGTTGAACGGACAGGCATCGCGGCCGTTCTTGGCGCGCACGTCGTAGCGACAGCGGCCGCAGAAGTCGCTCATCCGGTCGATATAGGCACCCGATGCGGCATAGGGCTTGGAAGCCATCAGGCCGCCATCGGCATGGAGCGCCATCCCGAGCGTGTTCGGCAATTCCACCCACTCGAACGCGTCGGCGTAGACCGCGAGGTACCAGGCGCACACCTCCTCCGGCCGGACGCCCAGGAGCAGCGCCAGATTGCCGGTCAGCATGAGGCGCTGGATGTGGTGCGACATCGCCTCGCGGCGGGTGCAGTCGATCGCGTGGCGGACGCAGGCCATGGCCGTCCGCCCGGTCCAGTAGAGGGCCGGCAACGGCGCGTCGGCGCCGAGCGCGTTCAGCGTGGCATAGCCCGGCATCGCGCGCCAATAGACGCCGCGGACATATTCCCGCCACCCGAGGATCTGGCGGATGAAGCCTTCGGCACTGTTGAGCGGGACCCGCCCGGCCCGGTATTCCGCCTCGACGCGCGCGCACACCGTTCGCGGTAGCAACAGCCCGGTGTTGAGATAGGGCGAGAGCGCGCTGTGGAAGAGCCAGTCCTCGCCCGCGACCATCGCGTCCTGATAGTCGCCGAACCAGGGCAGCGCGCTTTTCAGGAAATGCTCGAGCGCGGCTTCGGCCTGCTCGGCCGTCACCGCGAAGCCGAACGGCTCGAGCTCGCCGAAATGGTGGCGGAAGCGCGCCCCCACGAGCGCCAGGACCTCGCGGGTGATCGCATCGGGCGCGAACCGCAAGGGGGCGGGAAAGCGGCGCCCGCGCGGCGGCGGCTTGCGGTTCTCGACATCGTAGTTCCAGCGGCCGCCCTCGGGCTCGCCCGCGGCGGTCATCAAGATCCCCGTCCGCTCCCGCATCCAGCGATAGAAGAGCTCCATCCGCAGCTGCCGGCGATCGGCGGCCCAGCTCCGGAACTCCGCGATCGAGCAGAAGAAGCGGTCGTCGGGGCGGATCTCGACCGGCACGCCGAGGGCCGTCTCCCAACCCCGAACCTCTTCGAGCACGCGCCATTCGCCGGGCTCGCAGAGCACGATCCGCTCGGGCCGGTAGCGCTCGACCGCACGCCGGATCTCGCCCGAGAAGCTCTGGCGATTGGCCGGATCGTCGAGCCGGACATAGTCGACCCGCACGCCTTCGGCCGCCAGCGCCGCCGCGAAATGGCGCATCGCCGAGAACAAAAACGCGATCTTCTTGGGGTGATGGGGAACGTAGGTGCATTCCGCCATCACTTCCGTCATCAGCACCACGTCGCGGTGCGGGTCGAGCCCGGCGAGGCTCGACACGCTCCGGCTCAGATGGTCGGCGAAGAGGTAGCGGAGGGTCGTCACCCGGCGCGGGCGAGCTCGAAGGGAGGCTCGCTCACCAGCCGATAGACTAGCCGCGAGCCGTCCGGCGCGTTCGCCTCGAGGCCGACCCAGCGCCCGTCGCGGTACCAGAGCTCGAGCGCGAGATCGCCCTCGAGCCGGAAGCGCCGGGCCGCGACCTCCCGACCCGCGACCGGGACCACACCCTGCCCGGCCGGGATCACCTGTGCGCGGCGCAGCTTGCCGAACTGGGTATCGACCCAGACCCGCCGATCGAGAAAGCCCGGGTACCAGTAGGTCGTGGGCCAGGCTTCGGCCGGGGCGGTGTAGCTGCCCTCGTGGCCGCGCACCGCGATCCCGCCGCTCGTGGCCTCGGCCTCGACCGCGTAGCGGGTGCCGTTGTCGTCGGTCCGGCTCGCGAACTGGCGGAACGAGCCGGCCCGCCAGCGCTCGCGGTTCTCGTGCCGGTAGCGATAGAAGGTGATCGGGCCGAGGCCGACCGCGAGTTCGACGTCGATCGCGACCAAGAGATCCTCGCCGGCGCGGGCGAAGCTCAGCTGATGCCGGCCGATGTCGCGACCGTTGCGGAAGACGCGAAACTCGACGGTCGGTATCGCGCCGGCCCCGGTCTCGGGCAGCGCGAGCCAGGCGATCCCGGCGGTCATCACGGTCCGGCGCATCACGGCCGAGGCTCCTCAGGTAACGCATGCGATACGCCCGAGCCGCCGCCCCGGATCAGCCGGCCGGTTCCAACGCGCGGACCGGCGGCAGCGCCGCCAGCCGTGCGGCGACCGCTTCGGCGTTCGGTTGCCCCTCGCGCGCGCCGAGGCGCTCGCAGGCCATGGCGGCCGCCACGCTCGCCCGCGCCAACGCCTCGGGCCAGGCGAGCCCGCCATCGAGCCCCGCCGCCAGCGCCCCCACGAAGGTGTCGCCGGCACCGGTCGTGTCGACCGGGACGACGGGCAGGGCCGGTACCCGCCAGCCACCCTCGGGGCCGACCGCGATCGCCCCCTCGCGGCCGAGCGTCAGCACGCAGGTCCGCGCCGGACCGGCCAGCGCCCGGGCCGTCGCTTCGGGCTCCGCCTCGTGGCCGAGCAGGGCGGCCGCCTCGCCGCGGTTGACGATCAGCACGTCCACCGGGTCCAGCGCATCGGCGGAAACGGCGACGGCCGGTGCCAGGTTCCAGATCGTGCGCGCCCCGGCCGCGCGCGCCCGGGCGAGGGCCGCGAGCGTCTGCGCGAGCGGGATCTCGTTCTGGCAGAGGAGGGTCGTGCCGGGCCCGAACGCCACGCCCGCAAGCTGCTCGGCGTCGACCTCGAGGTTGGCGCCGCTCGCCACCAGGATCGCGTTCTCGCCCGAATCCTCGACCGCGATCACGGCCGTGCCGGAGGGCTTCGCCGAGTCCGCAAGGAGGCTCGTGTCGACCCCGGCCTCCTCGAGCCCCTGGCGCAGGATCGGACCCCAGGCATCCGCACCGACCCGTCCCGCGAAGCGCACCCGTGCGCCCATCCGAGCCGCTGCGGCGGCCTGGTTCGCCCCTTTGCCGCCATGGGCGAACGACCAGCTCGGGCAGAGCACGGTTTCGCCCGGCCTCGGCAGCCGGGCGACCCGGAAGAGAAGATCGGCGTTGATCGAGCCCAGGACGACGAGCACGAGCCGGCCTCCTCGGCAGCTCCCGCGCGGCCCGCGCCCCGAACGACCCCCCGCCGCCGCGACCGCGGCCGTGGGCTCAGCGCTTGGAGAACTGGAAGCTGCGCCGCGCCTTGCGCTTGCCGTACTTCTTGCGCTCGACCTGGCGGTCGTCGCGGGTCAGGAACCCGCCCGCCTTCAAGACCGGGCGCAGGTTCGGATCGAAGTTGACGAGCGCGCGACTGATCCCGTGGCGCACCGCACCGGCCTGGCCCGACAGCCCGCCGCCCGTGACCGTGCACATCACGTCGTAATGGCCGCGCCGATCGAGCACGTCGAAGGCCTGGTTGATGATCATCTGCAGGGTCGGCCGGGCGAAATATTCCGGCATCGGCTTGCCGTTGACGGTGAAGCGCCCGCTGCCCGGCTTGACCCAGACCCGTGCGACCGCGGTCTTGCGCCGGCCGGTGGCATAAGCCCGACCGAGCGCATCGACTTTGGGTTGACGCGGCTCGACCTCGGGGGCCGTCGGCTGGGCCGGCCGCAGCTTGGCGAGATCGGCGAACGAGCGGGCCGTCTCAGCCATGCGCGCTCTCCTTGACGCTGTTCTTGCGGTTCATCGCGGCGACATCGAGGACGACGGGTTGTTGACCCTGGTGCGGATGCTCGGGCCCCTTGTAGACGTGCAGCTTTTTCAACACCTTGCGCTGCAGCGGACCGCGGCTGATCATGCGGCTGACCGCCATCTCGATCACCCGCTCGGGATGCTTCGCGAGCAGCTCCCGCAGGGTCGTGCTCTTGAGATTGCCGACGTAGCCGGTGTGCCGGTAGTAGCGCTTGTCGTCGAGCTTGCGGCCGGTCACCGCGACCTTCTCGGCGTTGATCACCACCACGTGGTCGCCGCAGTCCATGTGCGGCGTCCAGATCGGCTTGTGCTTGCCGCGCAGCCGGTTGGCGACGATCGCGGCGAGCCGGCCGAGCACCAGCCCGTCGGCGTCGATCAGGCACCAGCCGCGCTCGATCTCCGAGGGCCGCGCCGAATAGGTTCGCATCGCAAGGGCACCCATCGCCTGGGCCGCCGGCCGGCGGGCCGAAGGCGGCAACGATCCAACATCGCGGGAGCCGCAGCCCCCGCGTGGCCGCCCTTGCTACGGCCCCGCCCGGCCGCTGTCAACCGCGCGCGTGCCGCGGCGCTGCGGCCGGGATCGAGTAGGTCCCGACCGCGTGCGCCACCGCCTCCGGCCTTCCTGCGCTGCGGATCACCACCTCGCCGATCGCGAGCCGGGTCCCGAGCCGCAGGATCCGCCCCTCGGCCAGAAGATCGCCGGGCTGCGGCTTGCTCAAGAAATGCATGGTGAGATCGGTCGTCACCGCGAGCTCGACCCGGCCGATCAGCGACAACACCACCCCGTAGAGCGTGATGTCGGCGAGCGCGAACATCGCGGGCCCGCAGATCGTGCCGCCCGGGCGCACCAGCATCGCCTGCCAGGGCAGCTCGACCTCGACCCGACCGCGCTCGAAGGTCCGCACCTTGCAGCCGAGCTGGCCGACATAGGGCACGCCCTGGGCCGCCAGTTCCTCGAACTCGGCCGCCGTCATCGAGCTCCGCATGCGCGCTCCGCTCCGGCTCCCACCCGACCTCCGTTGCGGCCACGCCGAGCCTTGGTCAACAGCGCCGCAACCCTGTCCGTTAACGAATTCCTAAGGGGCAGGGGTGCAGGATGGCGGCATCGCCCACCCGGCCCGCGGCGCCCCGCGCGCGCCGCGCCCTCGGAGCGCACGCATGCACATCGTCGCGATCTGCTCGCAGAAAGGCGGCTCCGGCAAGACCACGCTCTCGGGTCATCTGGCGGTCCAGGCGCACCGCGCCGGCGACGGTCCCGTCGTCCTGGTCGATTGCGACCCGCAGGGATCGCTCGCTGCCTGGTGGAACGCCCGCGAGCTGCCCGGCCCCGATTTCGCCCGCACCACGCTCGGCTCGCTCGAGGAGGACATCGCCCGCCTCCGGGACCGCGCCTTCCGCTACCTCTTCGTCGACACGCCGCCCGCGGCCAGCGCCGCCATCGCCCGGGTCATGCATTTCGCCAATCTGATCCTGGTCCCGACCCGGCCCTCGCCGCACGATCTGCGCGCCGTGCGCGCCACCCTCGATCTCGCCGAGCGGGCCGGCAAGCCCTTGGTCTTCGTCGTCAACGGTGCCACCGCCCGCTCGCGGCTCACCACCGATGCGGCGGTGGCACTCTCCCAGCACGGCACGGTCGCACCCGTGCTCGTCTCGCAGAAGGTGATCATGGCGAGCTCGATGATCGACGGCCGCACGGTCATGGAGACGCATCCCGAGAGCCCCTCGGCGCGCGAGATCGAGTCCTTGTGGGACTATGTTCGCGAGCGGCTCGCCCGGCTCGCCAATCGCGAGGCGTTCTTGCGCCGCCGACCGGCGGCGACCGGCTTCGGGCGGCGGCAGATCGAAGGCGAGGAGGCCGAGGCGCCGGCCGCGGTCGGAGAGCTCGCATGAGAACCGCCCGGCTGACCGCCGATCTGCTGGCCCGCAAGGGCGAGGCGCGGGCGCTCGCCGACACCTACGGCACGCCCTTCCTCGATCCCTTGCCCAGCGCACCGCTCGCGCCGCCGCGCGCGCCGCGGCCCGTGGCCGAGCCGACCCGTGCCGGCTGCCGACTGGCGCCCGAGGATCATCGCCGGCTGCGGATCGCCGCCGCCCGTGCCCGCCGCCCGGCGAGCGAGCTCGTGCGCGAGGCGATCCTCCGCTTCCTCGACGCGCAAGCCGCCGACTGCGCCTGCCTGGCCGGCGAGCGCGGCAGGCGGCAAGGGGCCGAGGAGCTCGAGGGCTGCTGCCGCGGCAGCGGCTGATCCGGGCCCGGCGCGGGGCGCGCGGGCTGGCGGCAAAGCGCCCGCGCGCGCTAGAACGCGGCCGAGCGTTCCGGGAGGCAATGCCCATGGCCGCCACCAGCGACGAGCCTCTGCTTCTGCGCCGCGACGAGGCCGGCGTGAGCCGCCTCGCCCTCAATCGCCCGGCCGCGCGCAACGCGCTGTCGCTGGCGCTCATGGCCGAGCTCTCGGCCGAGCTCGACCGCATCCGCGAGGATGCGAGCGTGCGCGTGGTGGTGATCGAGGGACGGGGCCCCGCCTTCTGCGCCGGCCACGACCTCAAGGAGCTGCGCGGCCGCAACGACCGCGCCTTCTACGAGGAGGTCTTCGCGCGCTGCTCGGCCATGATGCAGCGCATCGTCCGCCTGCCGCAGCCGGTAATCGCCCGGGTCCACGGCATCGCCACCGCGGCCGGCTGCCAACTCGTGGCGAGCTGCGATCTCGCGATCGCCGCCGAGACCGCCCGCTTCGCCACCCCGGGCGTCAACATCGGCCTCTTCTGCTCGACACCCATGGTCGCCCTCTCCCGCAACCTCGGGCGCAAGCAGGCCATGGAGATGCTGCTCCTGGGCGAAGCGATCGACGCTGCCACGGCCCTTCGCTTCGGGCTGGTCAACCGGGTCGTGCCCGAGGCCGCGCTCGATGCGGAGGTCGCCCGCATCGCGCAGACGATCGCCGCCAAATCCCCCCTGACCCTCAAGATCGGCAAAGAGGCGTTCTACCACCAACTCGAGATGCCGCTCGACCAGGCCTACGACTACGCCGCCCGGGTGATGACCGAGAACATGCTCGCCCGTGACGCGGCCGAGGGCATCGACGCCTTCCTCGAAAAACGCGCCCCGGTCTGGTGCGGCGCCTGAGCGGGCGAGCCGGCCGGCCCTCACGCCCCAGTTGACCGGCTTACCGTACCGGCATCTACTCGAGGTCCAAGGGGCTGTGCCCCGCAAGGGGGACCCGCCATGCACGGCCTCGCGGAAGGCCCGGCCCGCTTCGAAGGCCGAACCACGCGCGGCGCACAGGAAGCGACGCCGCCAACGCCGCGGGTGGCACAAGCGCCGCCGCCGCGCCGGGGCGGTCTCGGACCCTCGCTCGAGGCGCTGAGCAAAGGCCTGATCAGTGCCGCCATCGTGCTCGCCCTCGTCGTGATCGGCTGGGCGATCGTCGCCGAGACCTGGCGCGAGGCGATCGTCGTCGAGCGGATCGAGGTGCCGCGGGTCCTCGACGAGCAGCAGGGCCTCAAGGGCGAGGTCCTGGCGAGCCGGCTGGCCGACGCCATCGCCGCCGTTGGCGCGGCCTACTGGCGCGGCGAGCGCAAGGCCGTGGCGGCGGGCTCGAAGACCGCCGATTTTCAAGTCCCGCAACTCGGTCTGTCGATGGGGGCGCTGGTCCGCACCATCGAAGGCCTGGTCGATCGCCCCGACACGCGCGTGAGCGGCGAGCTCGTCAAGATCGACGGGGTCGAGACCCTGCGGCTGCGGATCTCCCCGCCGCGCGGCGGGGTCGAGCCGGTGACGGTGCCGATCGTCTCGAAGGGAAGCGAGAAGGCGGCCATCGACGCGGCTCTCGAGAAGGCCGCCCACGAGCTCATGGTCCGGCTCGACCCGGTGGCGCTCGCCGCCCATCGGCTGGCCGAGTGGCTCGAGCGGCTGCCGCGCTACGCGCCGATCAGTTTCGCCGAGTACGGGCTCGAGGCCGTCGTGGCGGCGGTCAACGCCTGCCTGATCGCCGCCGAGTGCACTGCCGAAGACCGCCAGCAAGCGCGGCTGATCTGGGCCACGGCGGCGTGGCGGACGGCGCGGCAGATCGGCCCGAGCGACCCCGAGCGGCGCGATGCGCTCCTCGACGAGGCGCTCGATCAGCTCGAGCGTGCGGTGGGCGCGGACGGCCGCTGGCCGGTCGAGGCGATGCTGCGCCGCGGCGACGTGCTCGTCGATCGCGGCCGGAGCGAGGAGGGCCTCGCCTGGTTCGCCCGGGCCGCGCAGGCCGATCCCCGCTCGCCCGCCCCGCTGCGCGATTGGGCCAAGGCGCTGGCGCGCAGCGGTCGGAGCGAGGAAGCGATCGCCAAGCTGTCGCGAGCCGCGGCGATCG
>JANWZN010000126.1 GCA_025054575.1 Geminicoccaceae bacterium
GTCTGAAACCAACTCGCGGGGAGCGAGAGCCGCCCGGGCAAACCCTAACCACGACGTTCCGCGGCTCGACCGGCGAGCGCTAAGCGTGCAACGGCGTTGCGGGCGACCTTGGTGGAGCCGAGGGGAGTCGAACCCCCGACCTCTAGAGTGCGATTCTAGCGCTCTCCCAACTGAGCTACGGCCCCGCCGCCGTTCCTATGGGGTCGCGGGACCGGTTCGTCAAGGACGGCGGCTCGCCGACGCTCGCCCGCTCCGGTCGCCGGCCGCGCGCCTTGGGCAGCACGGGCCGCAGGGCGCGGGCGAGGCGGTCGTCGCGCTGGCTCGAGCGGCGGTCGCCGCGAGGTTCCGGGATCGATCGGCGATTGGGACGCATGGCGTTCTGTCCGACAATTTCATCCTCTGAAAAGTATACTATCCTATCACACGCCAAATGTGAAGCCTCTAATCCTTGCTGGCCGACGGTACGGCCCGCTGCGCCCCGCTGGCCAGCCGCGCGCTCGCCGCTATGATCCGCGCCGTCCTCCGCCGACGCCGCCACGAGCCCCGCCGGGACCAGCGATGAACGCCCTCGCCAACCTGATCGATACCGTCCTCACCCTCTACATCTGGTTGTTGATCGCGGCCGTGGTGCTGTCTTGGCTGATCGCCTTCGGCGTCGTGAACACCGGCAACCGCTTCGTCTACCAATTGCGCGGCTTTCTCGGTCAGATCACCGAGCCGGCGCTGCGCCCGTTCCGCAACATGATCCCCTCCTTCGGCGGGATCGACGTCTCGCCGGTGGTCCTGATCCTGGCCCTCTATTTCCTGCGCGATCTGGTCAACGAATATCTGCGCTGAGCGCCTTGCCCCTTCCCGCCCGCCCGCTCGCCGACGGTCTCGAGCTCGCGGTCGTGGTGACCCCGCGCGCCGGTCGAACCGTCGCCACCGCCGTCGAGACCGATGCGCTGGGCCAGGCCTGGCTGCACCTCCGGCTCGCCGCGCCCCCGGTCGACGGGGCGGCCAACGGCGCGCTGTTGCGCTTCCTCGCCGATGCACTCGATGTCGCACCCTCGGCGTGCCGGCTCGTGGCCGGCGCCAGCGGCCGCCGCAAACGCGTCCGCATCAGCGGCGACCCCGCCCGTCTCGCGGGGCGGCTCGAGTCGTTTCTGCGGGAGGCGGGGCGGTGACCCGGATCCTCGACGGCAGAGCACTCGCGGCACGGGTGCGCGCCCGCGTGGCGGCCGAGGTCGCCGAGCTGCGCGCGCGCACCGGCCGCGTGCCGGGGCTGCGCGTCCTGCTCCTGGGCGAGCATCCGGCCTCGCTCGCCTATGTCCGCACCAAGGAGAGGATGGCGCGCGAGGTCGGCATCGACGGTCGGGTCGAGCGGCTGCCCTCCGACACCACCGAGGCGGCGCTGCTCGCCCGCCTGGCCGAGCTCGACGCCGACCCGGCCGTCGACGGCATCCTCGTCCAGCTGCCGCTGCCCGCCCACATCGACACCGCCCGGGTGCTCGCCGCGATCGCCCCCGGGAAGGACGTCGACGGCTTCCACCCGCTCAACGCCGGCCGCCTCGCCCAGCTCGCCGGTCCGCCGCCCGAGGATCTGCTCGTCCCCTGCACGCCGCGCGGCTGTCTGTTGCTGCTGGAGGAGGCGCTCGGCAGCCTCGAGGCACTCCGTGGCCGCCGGGCGCTCGTGCTCGGCCGCTCGACCATCGTCGGCCGGCCGATGGCGGCCCTTCTGCTCGCCCACGACGCCACGGTGACGATCGCGCACTCCCGCACCCGCGAGCTCGCCGCGGAATGCCGCCGCGCCGAGATCCTGGTCGCGGCGGTCGGCCGGCCGGAGCTCGTGCGCGGCGACTGGATCGCGCCCGGTGCCGTGGTGATCGATGTCGGCATCAACCGGATCCCGACCACCGACGGCGGCAGCCGCCTCGTGGGCGATGTCGCCTTCGCCGAGGCGCTCGGCCGCGCCGCGGCGATCACCCCGGTGCCGGGCGGGGTCGGGCCCATGACCGTCGCCTGCCTGCTCGACAACACGCTGCGCGCCTGCCGCGCGCGGCTCGCCGGCGGGCGTTGACAAGCTTGGCCCGCCCTCCTAGCTCGCTGTGGCCCTCCGCCCCGTCCGGGCGAGAGCGGCTTCAGGGACCACGATGGACAGTCACGGTCGATCTCGTCCCGGGCCACGGGCCCGGGTCCAGCAGCATCGGGTGACCGTCCGGATCCGTTAGGCGCGTCGAGCCGGCGCACCGCTCGGGTCCGGAAGGAAGGCCCGAGGAGGTGCAGCATGGCGGCGATGCGGTTCGTTCTCCCGCTCCGTCTCCTCCCCTATCGCGGCATCCGTCCGCCGCGACCAGCGCGCGTCGCGCGGTCCTGAGCGATCGCGCCGGGGCGGCGCGGCCCTTCGCCTGTCCCGCCCCGTCGAACCCGACATAGCCCGCCCTCGGACGCCGCCGCGCGCCGGCCGGCGCGCCCGCGCGGGCTCCTCGCGTTCTCGGAGTGGCTGACATGACCCGTGTTCTCGAGCGGACGGCGTTCGCCGATTTCCTCGCGCGCAACGACCGCGAGTCCATTCGCGTCGCACTCACCGCGATCCATCCCGCCGATGCGGCTGCGATCCTGGCCGGCATGCCGGCCGAACAGGCGGCGCGCGCGCTGAGCGCGCTGGCCGACCGCAAAGCCGCCGAGATCCTGGGGTTCCTAGAGCTCGACCGACAGGGCGAGCTGGTGGCGGCACTCGGCCGCGCCGATCTCGTGCGGATCGTCTCGGCGATGGCCCACGACGAGCGGGCCGATCTCTTCAACCGGCTGAGCGAGGCCGAGCGCGCCACGCTCTTGCCGGCGCTGGCCGCGGCCGAGCGCGAAGACATCCGCAAGCTGGCATCCTATCCCGAAGGGACCGCCGGCTCGATCATGACCTCGGACTACGCCGCGCTCGGCCCCGAGCTCTCGGTCGGCGAGGCCATCGCCAAACTGCGCAAAGAGGCGCCCGACAAAGAGACCATCTACGACGCCTACGTGGTCGACGAGGGGCGCCGGCTCGTGGGCGTGGTCTCGCTGCGCGATCTCCTCCTGGCGAGCGACGACGCCCGGGTGGGCGACATCATGCGCCGCGAGGTGATCTTCGCCCGGGTCGAGGATCCGCGCGAGCTGGTCGCCCAGAAGATCGCCGAGTACGACCTCCTCGCCCTGCCGATCGTCGACGGCGGCGCGATGCTGGTCGGCATCGTCACGGTCGACGACGCCATGGACGTGGCCGAGCGCGCGCAGGCGCGTCGGCTCGTCCGCTTCGGCGGCACCACCACCCTCGGCGGGCCGGATCTCGACATCCTCCGCTCGCGTTTCCGCGAGCTGTTCGGCCAGCGCTTCTTCTGGCTCGCGCTTCTGACCCTGTTCGGGATCCTCACGAGCCACGTCGTCGCCGCGCAATCGGCCGTGCTCGAGGAGATCGTGATCCTCGCTGCCTTCATGGCGCCGATCATCGACATGGGCGGCAATACCGGCAGCCAGTCGGCCACGCTCGTCATTCGGGCGATGGCGCTCGGCCAAGTGCAGACGCTCTGGCGCGACTTCTTCCTCGTCCTGCGGCGCGACCTCCTCGTGGCCCTGGCCCTGGGGCTCGCCGTGGCCGCGCTCGAGGTCGCCCTCGCCTTCCTCACCAAGGACGTCTCGCCCGAGGTGCTGCTCGTGGTGGGCCTCGCCATGCTCGTCGTGACGGCGGCCGGCAGCCTGATCGGCCTCGCGCTCCCCTTCGCCGCCCGGCTCGTCAAGGCCGATCCGGCGACCTTGAGCGCGCCCGTGATCACCTCGATCATGGATCTGTTGGGGGTGCTGATCTACTTCGGCCTCGCCTGGCTCTTCCTCGGCGATCTTTTGCGCGCCGGATGAACGACCGACGCGGGTGCCGCGGCAGCGGCGGCACCCGCGATCGGCGAGCGGAGCACGCGCCGTGACCCTCCTTCACGAGACCGGCATCCTCCACCTGCTCGTGGCCCTGGGCCTCGGCGCCGCGATCGGCCTCGAGCGACAGTGGCGCCAGCGCCTGGCGGGCCTGCGCACCAACACGCTCGTGGCCCTCGGTGCCGCGGCCTTCGTCGTCTTCTCGGTCGGCACGCCCGGCGAGGCGAGCCCCACCCGGGTCGCCGCCCAGGTCGTCTCCGGCATCGGCTTCTTGGGCGCCGGCATCATCTTCCGCGAGGGCTTCAACGTTCGCGGCCTCAACACCGCCGCCACGCTCTGGTGCTCGGCCGCCGTCGGGGTGCTCGCCGGTGCCGGCTCCTTCCTCCTGGCAGCCGTGGTGGCGGGCCTCGTCGTGCTGACCAACCTCGCGCTCCGCCCCTTGGCGGCGCTGGTCAACCGCCAACCGCTGCTCGCCCCCGAGACCGACAGCGCTTATGCCGTCACCATCGTCTGCCGCTCGGCCCAGGAGGCGCACGTCCGCGCCCTCCTCCTCCAGGGCCTGGCGAGCTCGGGCCTGCGGCTGCGCGGTCTCGACAGCCACGATCTCGACGAGGCCGACAAGGTCGAGATCGCTGCGCGGGTGCACGCCGACCAGCGCGCCGACCGCACGCTCGAGCAGATCATCGGCCGGATCAGCCTCGAGCCGGGCGTGAGCGCGGCGCGCTGGCGCGTGGGCGAGCAGGCGGAGTAGGAGGGCGGGGCAGGGGAGAGGGAAGCGATGACCGAGAAGCTGGAGCTCGTGGTCGAAGGGATGGGCTGCGAGGGCTGCCTCGCCGCGGTCGAAAAGGCGCTGCGCACCGTTCCCGGTGTGCGCGCCGTCACGGTCGATCTGAAAAGCGGGCGTGCCGTGGTCGAGCACGCGGGCGCCGATCCGGCGGCCCTCGTCCGAGCGGTCGAAAAGGCCGGCTACGACGCCCGCCCGGCCGAACCCGCGCGCTAGCGGCCCATCGGTCCGTAGAGCGCCTCGAGCGGCAGGGGCTCGAGGAGCAGCGCGGAGCGGATCGCCTCCGCACCGGTCACGTCCTCGCCGCGCCAGCGGCCGTCCGCATCCTTGCGCCAGAGCTGCACCTGGCGATGGCCGGGCCAGACGATCCAGATCTCCTCGAGGCCGGAAAGCTGCATGTAACGCAACCGTTTCTCGCCGAGATCGTATTCGGCCGTGCCCTCCGAGAGGATCTCGATCACCGCGCGGGCCTCGCTCAGCCGCTTCTCCTGCCGTTCGCCGCAGACGATCGCGAGATCGGGGACCCGCTCGTTGTGCCGATCGAGGACGAGCCCCACGGAGCCCAAGACCCGACAGGGTGGCTTCAGCCTTCGGTCGATCTCGACCGTGAGCCGGGTCTGCATCTCCCCGTGCGGCTCGGTCGCACCCGCCATCATCCGCGGCGAGCCGTCGACCAGCTCGTACCGTTCGGGCCGCTCATCGGCCCAGGCCTCGAACTCTTCGACCGTCATCCGCTGCAACGCACGGGCCATGTCCGACCCTCCTCCGGGCGCGTCGAGCCTAGCACCGGCCGAGGACCCGGTCGACGCGGCCGCGCTTCCCGTCCGCGGCCGCGCGCGCTAGAGGAACCGCCGCGGGGCAGAGCCCGGGAGGAGGCGAGCATGATCATCGACCACCGCACCTACACGCTCCATCCGGGCAAGCTCAAAGCCTTTCTCGAGGTCTACGAGAGCAAGGGCTATCCGATCCAGACCAAGTATCTGGGCGAGCCCTGGGGCTGGTTCACCTCGATGGACATCGGCGAGCTCAACCAGGTCGTCCACATGTGGGCCTACGAAGACCTCGCCGATCGCGCCCGCCGGCGTGCGGCCCTCCAGGCCGATCCCGCCTGGGCCGAGTATCTCGCCGCCGCCACGCCGCTGATCCAGCACATGGTCAACAAGATCTTGAGCCCCGCACCCTTCTTCAAGCCGAAGCGCTGAGGCGGGTGCGGTGGACCTGACCCTCGATCCAGCGCTCGAGGATCTCCGCGCCCGGGTCGCGGCCTTCGTCGACGAGCGCCTCCTCCCGCTCGAGGAGGATCCCGCGAGCTGGGGCGAGGGCGAGCAGATCCGCGAGGACCTCCTCGAGACCTTGCGCGCCGAGGTGAAGGCCCGGGGCCTCTGGTGCCCGCAGATGCCCGAAGAACGCGGCGGGCTCGGCGTCGGCCCGGTCGGCATGGCGGTGCTCTACGAGGAGATGGGCCGCTGCCGCTTCGGCCCGGTCTGCTTCAACTGCGCCGCCCCGGACGACGGCAACATGTGGGTCCTCGAGAAGGTCGGGACGCCCGAGCAGAAGGCGCGCTGGCTCGACCCGATCGTCCGCGGCGAGGTCCGCTCGGCGATCGTCATGACCGAGCCGCACCCGGGCTCGGGCTCCGATCCCGCCGGCATGATGCTGACCCGAGCCGAAAAGCGGAACGACCGCTACCGCGTCTTCGGCCGCAAATGGTTCATCACCGGCGCCGAAGGGGCGAAGCACTTCATCCTCTTGGCGCGGACCTCCGAGGATCCGCGCCGCGGCCTCACCGCCATGCTGTTCCACGCCGAGCAGCCGGGCTGGCGGATCCTGCGCCGCATCCCGATCATGGGCCCGGAGGAGCACGGCGGCCATTGCGAGCTCGAGCTCGACGGCCTCGAGGTGCCGTTCGAGAACGTGCTGCTCGGCGAGGGGCTGGGCATGAAGGTCACCCAGATCCGCCTCGGCATGGCCCGGCTCACCCACTGCATGCGCTGGCTCGGCATGGCCCGCCGGGCGCTCGAGATCGCCCTTCCCTGGATCCGCGAGCGCCGCGCCTTCGGCCAGGTCCTGGCCGAGAAGGAGAGCGTACAGGGCCTGTTGGGCGAGGCCGCCATGGAGATCGCCGTGGGCCGCCTCTTGGTGATGCGCGCGGCCTTCAAGATCGGCCGCGGCGAGAAGGCCCAGGCCGAGGTGTCGATGGCCAAGATCCAGGTCGCCGACGCGCTGCACCGGGCGATCGACACCGCCATCCAGCTCCTGGGCGCCAAGGGCTATTCCAAGGACACCCCGCTCGAGTGGATGTACCGCTACGCCCGCCAGGCGCGCCTGGTCGACGGCGCCTCCGAGGTCCACCGCATGCTCGTCGCCCGCCACCTCCTGGCGCAGGGGCGCGGCTTCTTCGCTTGGCCCTGAGCGGGACCGCGCCGTGAGCGGGGCCGGGCCCGTGAGCGCAGCCGCAGCCGAGCCGCTCGATCCGGCCGCACGCGCCCGGCTCGAGGCCTGGCTCGTGCGCGCGCTCGGCGCCCGCGCCCTGCGGCTCGGATCGGTGGCGCGGCTGTCCGGCGGGGCGATCCAGGAGAATCTCGGCCTCGAGCTCGAGATCGAGGGCGGCTCGCGGGCCGGGCGCCACGCGCTCGTGCTGCGGCGCGACGCGCCCTCGACCGTGGCGGTGAGCCGCTCGCGGCTCGAGGAGTACGCGCTTCTCGAGGCCGCGCACCGGGCCGGCGTGCCGGTGCCGGAGCCCTGGGCCGCCTGCGCCGACCCGGCCGTCCTCGGCAAGCCCTTCTATCTGATGGCCAAGGTGGCGGGCGAGGCGCGCGGCGCCCGGCTCGTCAAGGATCCCGCCGTGCTCGCCCGCGGCAGCGAGCTCGCAGCCGAACTCGGTCGCGCGCTCGCCCGCATCCACGCGCTGCGGCCGCCCCTGCCCGAACTGCCCTTTCTTTCGACCCCGGCCGATCCGCTCGCCGAGCGGATCGCCCAGCTGCGCGGCCATCTCGACGCACTCGGCGAGCCGCAGCCGGTGCTGGAGTGGGGCCTTCGCCTGCTCGAGCGGGCGCGGCCGGGCTCGGGCGAAATCACGCTCGTGCACGCCGATTTCCGCACCGGCAACCTGATGCTGCGCGAGGGGCGGCTGGTCGCCGTCCTCGATTGGGAGTTCGCCACGCTGTCCGACCCCCTCGAGGATCTGGGCTGGATGCTCGCCAAATGCTGGCGGTTCGGCGCGGTCGAGCGGGAGTGCGGCGGCCTCGGCCCGCGCGAGCCGTTCCTTTCCGCCTACGAGGCCGCCTCGGGCCGGCGCGTCGACCGGCGCGCGGTGCGCTTCTTCGAGCTGCTCGCCACGCTGCGCTGGGCGGTCGTGGCCCTTCTCCAGGCCGAGCGCCACGAGAGCGGCCGCGAGCGCTCGCTCGAGCTCGCGCTCACCGCCCACATCGTCCCCCAGCTCGAGGCCGACGTGCTCGACTACGCGGCCCTGCTCGAAGGAACCGGCCCGTGAGCCTGCCCAACGATCTGGTCGATCTGTTGGAAACGGCGCGGCTCCTGTTGCGCGAGCGGGTTCAGCCCGCAGTCCCGGCCGAGCTCCGCTTCGAGACCGCGATGATCGCGAACGCCATGGCGATCGTCGGCCGCGCCGCCGCTGGCCGGCTGCCCGGGGCGGCCGAGGCCGAGGGGCTGCGGCGGCTCTATCCGGAGGCCGCGACAGAACCGGTCGAAGCGCTCCGCCGCCGGCTCGTGGCCGACATCCGAAGCGGCCGGATGGACGCGGCCGGCACCCGCCTCGTGGCCTACGTGCTGCGGCCGCGGGTCGCCGAGCGGCTCTTGCTCTCGAGCCCGGAATACCGCACCGGCCTCTGACGTCTCGCTTCCCGGCGGTCCGCGTCGCCGCGCCGGGCTTGTCCACGGCCGACGCCAGGGTCTAGGAGCGCGAGCGCTGCCTTGGACCGGCCGACCGCCGGCAGCG
>JANWZN010000127.1 GCA_025054575.1 Geminicoccaceae bacterium
CGATCGGCAGGATGCCGCCCGCGGTCGTGGTGGCGAACAGCTCCTCGGCGTGCAGGAGCTCGTCGACGCCCACTTCTCGCAGCTCGACCGCGATCTGGAGGAGGTGCGCGAGCTCGATCACGGTCCGCCGCGTGATCCCGTCGAGCACGCCGCGCGCGGGTGTCGCGAGCCGGCCGTGGCACACCAGGAAGAGGTTGAAGCCCGGCCCCTCGGTGAGGCCGCCCTGGCCGTCGACGAGCACCGGCAGGTCGGCGCCGCGGTCGAGCGCCTCGAACAGGCCGCCCATCAGGTCGAGCCAGTTGAAGTTCTTGATCGTCGGGTCGACGGAGGCCTCGGGAACCCGCTGGACCGAGCTCGTCAGGAGGTGCAGCCCCTGCTCCTGCCGCTCGGGCGTGGCGATCCAGATGAACGGCAGGGCGTAGGCGTAGAGCCGGTTGCTGCACAGGCGCGGATCGCGCGAGCCCGCGAGCGGCGGGCCGCGGGTGGCGATCGCCTGCACATAGGCGTCCTCGAGGCCCGAGCGGGCGACGCAGCCGTGCAGGATCGCCTCGAGCCCGATGCGGTCGACCGGCAGCGACAGGCGCAGCCGGCCGACATTGCGCAAGAAGCGGTCGAGATGGTCCTGCAGACGGAAGAAGCGGCCGCGCCAGACATGAACCGTGTCGTAGGTGCAGTCACCGCGCAAAAAGCCCCAGTCGAGCAGCGGGATGCGCGCCTCGCCGATCGGCACGAAGCGTCCTTCGATCCAGGCGCAGCCTGCCGCGAAGGCCGCCTCCGGCCGGCTCGCGGCCTCCTCGGTCGTCCCGGTCCCCTGCATGCGTCGCCTCCCCTCAGCGGCGGCCGCCGCCGAACAGCCCCTCGAGCCCGCGGCGCAGCGCGTCCATCCCCGGCAGGGCGGGTCCGCCGGCCGGCGCCCCGCCCTCGGCGGGCGGCGGTTCGCTCGCGAGGCAGGGGTTGCCGGAGGCCCCGAGATCGACGAAGGCGGCCATCGCCGCCGGTGGAAAGGCGAGTGCCCCCAGAAGGCCGAGGGCCGCGCGGCGCGCCGCCTCGCGCTGGTCGAGGGCGATCTCGGGGGCGGCGAGCGTGCCGCGCAGCCGCACCGGCACGGCGATGTTCAAGGTCGCACCGCGCGAGCGTGGCACGAGGGTGAGATCGAGCCGTTCGCTGCCGAGATCGAGCCGGCCCTCGGCCGTGACGCGGGCGCGCGCGGTCTCGGCCACCGCCACCCGGAACTCGGCCACGCCCACCCGTACCGGCAGGTCGAAGACGGCGCAGCGCAGCTCGACCCAGCCCTCGCTCCCCTGGCTCAGGAGCGCCCGGGCGGCCTCGCGCACGCCACCGGCGATCCGATCGAGGGCGAGGGCGCGCACCCGGCCCGCGCCGACCGCTGCGGTCAGCTCCCCCTCCGCGCCGGCCAGGAGTGCGGCGAGCGAGCGGCCGCGGCCCGTGAGCTCGAGGTCGAGGTCGAGCGGCGCCTCGACCGTGGGCTCCTGGCCGAGCTCGCGCTGCAGCCGCGCCGTCGCCACCCCGCGCAGCTCCAGGCTCGCG
Organism: Geminicoccaceae bacterium; assembly: GCA_025054575.1. Classification (GTDB taxonomy): domain Bacteria; phylum Pseudomonadota; class Alphaproteobacteria; order Geminicoccales; family Geminicoccaceae; genus JANXAZ01. The sequence continues at coordinate 1,549 of JANWZN010000127.1, forward strand.
GCGAGCACGGGCTGCGGCTGGCCGCCATCGGCCTCGAAGCGCCCGCCGAGCCGGCCGCCCGCGAGCCCGGCCGCGATCGGTGCCGCCACGAGCCGGCCGTTGCCGATCTCGACCGGCAGCACGAGCTCGTGCAACGGCGGCCCACCCGTCAGGAGCTCGGCCACCCGGAGCTCGAGCCGCGCCTCGATCCCGCGCAGGCCGGAAAGCTCGATCGGGAGATCGGGGATCACCCGGCCCCCGCGCCCACCGCGATCGCCGCCGCCGACTCTGCTGCCGCCCGCGCTCTCTGCCTCGGCTCCGGCGAAGAGGGCGGCCAAGAGCGGCAGCTCGAGCCGGCGGCTTTCGAGCCTGCCCTCGAGCCGCGGTCGCGGCCCGCCGGGGTCGAGGGCGAGGACGCCTTCGAGGTCGCTGCCGGCGAGCTCGAGCGCGAGCGGCTCGAGCCGGGCCTTGTGGCCGTCCAGGAGCGCTCGCGGCGAGTCGAGGGCGAGCTTCGCCGCCCATGCCCGTCCCTCGAGCTCGCCCGTGGCGTCGAGGCGCAACGGGCCCTCCGGATCGGGCAAGGCGCCGTCGAGTGCCGTGATCAGGAGGGTCGGCGCCGGCCGCCCGGTGGCCGCGGGCAACCGCACGCGCACCCGCTCGAGCCGCACCTCCCGGGCGATGGGCAGCGGGGGTGTGGCCCGTGCGGCGGACGCCGCCCCCGGCTTCGAACCGCCCGGTTCCCCGTCGACCCGGCCCGTCGCTCCGCCCGGCAGGGCGACCGTCGCGTCGGCGAGCCGCAGCCGGTCGACGTCGAGCCGGCCGGACAGGAGCGGCAGGATGGCGAGCCGGACCTCGAGCCGGCCGATGCGGGCGAGTGGCTCGCTCTCTCCCGGCCGCGGCCCGAGCACGAGACCCTCCGCCCGCATCCCGGGCGGCAGCGACCAGTCGAGCGCCAGCCCCCCCTCGATCGCGACCGGCCGCTCGAGCGCGGCGGCGGCGATCCGCTCGACCCACGGCCGGAAGCGGTCGACGCCGAGCAGGGCCAGCCCGCCGAGCGCCACGAGCGGCAGGAGGAGCAGCAGGACCAGGAGGCCGGCCAGGGCCTTGCGCATCGGGTGCCGCTCCGCTCCGCGCCGCCGCCCCGCTCGGGCCGCGGTCGCGTCAACCGGATCTTAACCATCGAAGGGCTATCTGCGCAGCGGGCACGGACGCGGGGCCGCAGCGCGGCCACGGCGAGCGGCGGAGTAGCGATGGAAGCTCGGGCGATCGATCTCGAGCGGGCGCTTGCCCGGATGCTGATCGAGGCGGCCGGCGCGCGGCGCCGGCTCATCACCCGCGAACTCGTGCGGGTCGCCGGTGCGCGCTGCGCGGCCGGGCCGTTCCGCGGCATGATCCTGCCCGAGGCGAGTTCCTGGGGCGACGGCGATCTCGCCCCCAAGCTCCTCGGCAGCTACGAGTGCGAGCTGCACCCGGCGCTCGAGCGGGCCTTCGGGCGCGATCCCGCGATCGTCGTCAATGTCGGCTGCGCCGAAGGCTATTACGCGGTGGGTGCCGCCCTGCGTCTGCCCGGCCGCTTGGTCCACGCCTTCGACCTCGACGAGGCGGCGTTGCGGGTCTGCGCCGAGGCCGCCCGGCTCAACGGCGTGGCCGATCGGATCCGGTTCGAGCGCACTTGCGACGCCGCTCGGCTGGCGGAGCTCGTGGACGGGCTGCCGCGCGCCCTCGTCCTGCTCGATTGCGGGGGTTTCGAGGGCACGCTGCTCGCGCCCGACACGCTGCCGGCCCTGGCACGGGCGGATCTGATCGTCGAATGCCACGATTTTCTCGAGCCGGGCTTGTGCGAGCGCCTGGCGGGGCTCCTGCGCGACAGCCACGAGGTCGAGATCGTCCGCGAGAGCGGCCGCGATCCCGCCGCCTGGCCGATCCTGCACGCTCTGGGCACGCTCGACCGGTTCCTCGCGGTCTGCGAGTTCCGCCCGTCGTTCATGCGCTGGATCGTCGCCTGGTCGCGGGCGGGCTGAGGCCTCGCTCGCCGCGCGCCGTTCCGCTCGCGGGGCCGGTTGCATTGACCGGGGCGCGCGGCTGCTCTACAAGCGCGGGCCTCGCGGCACCGCACGGCGCCGCGCAGGTTTGGTGCGTGCCGACCCGTACGGGCGGCCGCGAGCGGGAACCCACCGATGGCCGTTCCGAAGAAAAAGATCTCCAAGTCGCGCCGCGACATGCGCCGCGCGCACCTGGCGCTCGCCATGCCGACCTGGGTCGAGGACAAGGAGAGCGGCGAGTTCCGGAGGCCGCACCACATCGACCTCAAGACCGGCCGCTATCGCGGCCGCCAGGTGATCGTGCAGCGGGAGAAGACGGCCGAGGAAGGCTCGGAGTAGGCCCCGCTCCGATTGGGCGCAGTCAGCGCCCGAATGTGCGCGGCGCTGTTCCGGCTCTGTCGCCGAGGCCTGTAGCGCAAGTCGAAGCGCTATGGCTTGACGTCGGCGCGCGCGTGCCGTGCCATGCTCGCGCTGTCGCGATCGTCCACATCCTCGGCTGAGCTCCGCTCGCGTTCGGCCACCGCCCGGGCGCGCGCCGGTACGGCGGTCCGCTCGCCCTGACTCGTATCCGAGGCCGGATGGCGCCCATGCTCGGCCTCGGGCCGAGCGCGCACCGGGCGCGCCGACCGGTTTTCGTAGCGTCGTTCCGCCGTTCGGCACCGGCGCGTCTTTCCCGGCGTGCGCCCCGGTCGCTCGCGCCCGGCTCGAGCGATAGGGCCGCTCACCAGCCGGCCGAGAAGGGCTCGCGGTAGGCCGAACGGCGCTCGCGGCCGGCCAGTGCCCGGGCCGCACGGCGCTGTTCCGGTCCCGTCACGCCTGTCGACGTCGTGGGCCCTGCTCCGATCGCGCTCTTCCTCCACCCGACCGTGCGTCGCGGCCCGCCGCCGGTATCGGCGCGCCGCTTCCGCCTATCGGTGCGGGCCCGTTCGTCCCCGCGCGTCCCAGTCGATCGCGGTCCCCGATCGAGCGATAAGGCCGATCCGTCGGCGACCGAGGAGCCCTCGTAGTAGCTTCCGTCTCGCGCGCGCTCGGCCTTCTCCCGAGCGCAGGATCATCTTCTAATCCCGTCGCCCTCACCCACATCGTAGCGTGAACGGCGCTCGCGCTCGTGCTCGGCCCGAGGGCACGATCCTGTTCCGGTGCAGTCACGATTGTCGACATCGGGGCTCGGCTCCGATCAGGCGCGGCCATCGATCGAGCGCGCAGCATCGTCCGCCGGACGGTTTTCCTTGCATCGTCCCGCCGTTCGGCGCCGACGCTCTTGTCTCGGCGCGCATCGCGGTCCATCGCGGCCGAGCGATCGAGCGTTGCGGCCGCCCAGCGGTCGACCGAGGAAGGCCAGGAGTGGGCTCCGTTCCGATCGGGCTCGCCCTTAGCCCAGGCGCGCGCCGGTACGGCGGCCCGCTCGCCCTCATTGGTATCCGAGGCCGGACGGCGCCCGCGCTCGGCCTCGGGCCGAGTGCGCAACGGGCGCGCCGACCGGTTTTCGTAGCATCGTTCCGCCATTCGGCGCCGGCACGTCTCTACCGGCGCTCGTCACTGTCGATCGCGGCCCAGCGATCGAGGGGTACGGCCGCGCAGCGGGCGGCTTGAGAGGATTTGCTGTAGGCCGAACGGCGCTCGCGCCCGGCCTCCGCTCGAGCGCGCGACCCTATTCCAGTCCGGTCACGCTCCTCGACATCGTTGGCCGGGGTCTGATCGCTCTCGGCCACCGCCAGAGCGAACCGGTATCCGGTGTCGTCTCGATCCCAACCCCGAGCGCGGTCGGTCCGCGCCCGAGCACATCACGGCATCCCGGTCCTATCGCGGCTCCGACTCCGCTCGCGCTCGGCCTCAGCCCCTGCGTGCGCCGCCATGCGCCGATGGGGTTTTCGGCGCGCTCGTCTCGGCCTCCGGCTCTGGTCGTTCTGTGCGCCTGCGCAACCCGCTCGATCGCGTCCGCCCGAGCGAGCGCTACGGCCGCCAAGCAGGCGGCTGAAGGAGGCTCGGAGGAGGCCCTGCTCCACGCCCGTCCAGACTTCCGCCCTCGAGGTCCGTCCGCCCTCGGCCTCGGCGCGAGGATGCGCTCCTGTCCACCTGTCGGTCTCGGGCCGCTCGTTTCGAGTTTTGCATACCGGCGCTTTTCTTGCTCGCGTGTGCAGCTCGATGCTGCTCGCCCGCTCGAGCGGTTTGGTCGCCCAGCGGCCGATCGCGGAAGGCTCGGAGGAGGCCCTGCTCGGTTCGCGCTCGGCTCTCGCCCGAGCAGCGCGGCACCGTTCCGGCTCTGTCGCCAAGGCCTGGATCGGCGGTCGAACCGCGATGGCCGGGCATCGGCGCGCGCGTGCCGCGCCATGCTCGTGCTGTCGCGATCGTCCACATCCTCGGCCGCGCTCCGGTCGGGCTCGCCCTGCGCCCGAGCGTGCGCCGCTGTCCGCCGGTCGGTTCGGGCGGCATGGTGCCGGCCTGCGGCCACGGCACGTCTCTCGTGGCGCGTCCCGGTCGATCGCGGGCAGCCGGGCGAGCGGTGCGGCCTCGCGCCGATGGGGCGACCCGACGCCGCCCGGGCCGGCCGATGGATCGCAGAGCCCGTCGGCATAAGCCGATCGCGCCAGTGGGGACGGCGGGGCGAGCCGGCGGCAGTGGTGCTTGGGCCGACGCCGGTCCGCCGCCGACGGAAGCCGGCTCAGCCGAAGCGGCGCAGCCGCATCGCCCGCAGGACGCGCTCGCGGGCGAGCGCCTCGGCCGCCGCCCGCGGCGCGACGCCGTCCTCGCGGGCGCGGGCCAGCACCGCCTCGGTGTTGGCGCGGATCTTCTCGACGATCGTCTCGAGCGCCGCACGCTCGCTGCCGCCCGCGAACTCGACCGCGGCGCAGATCACCCCGCCGGCATTGGCGATGAAGTCGGGAACCTGGAGCACGCCGCGGGCGTGCAGCGCCGCCTCGGCCGCGGCGGTGATCGGGATGTTGGCCCCGCTCACGACGATGCGCGCTTGGAGCCGGTCGACATTGCCCTCGTGGACGACGTCCGGCCGGGCGGCCGGGATCCAGATCTCGCAAGGCACCGCAACGATCGCCTCGGCCGGCTCGGCGCGCCCTCCGGAAAAGCTCGCGACCGGCCGGCCCGCGGCCTTGTGGGCGAGCAGGGCCGGGACGTCGACGCCGGCCTCGTTGGCGATCGTGCCGCGGCTGTCGCTCACCGCCACGATGCGACAGCCGCGCTCGGCCAGATGCCGGGCGGCGTGCCGGCCGACCGCACCGAAGCCCTGGATCGCCACCCGGGCACCCGCGAGCGGAATGCCGGCGTGGCGGCAGGCGACCTCGCAGGCGACCGCGAGGCCGAGGCCGGTGGCGCCGATCTCGTCGAGCGGGATCCCGCCGATCTCCCGCGGCAGGCCGACGGCGCGGCCGATCTCGTCGCGGATCCAGGCCATGGCCACTTCGTCGGTGCCCATGTCGGGGCCCGGGACGTAGCTCGCGAGGTCCCGGATCGCCCGGGCGAAACCGCGCACGAGCCGCTCCTTCTCGGCCGGGGGCATCGCCGGGTCGGCCCGGATCACGGCCTTGCCGCCGCCGTGGCGCAGGCCCGCGGCGGCGTTCTTGAAGGTCATCGCCCGGGCGAGCCGGAAACATTCCTCGAGCGTCACATCGGGTGCCATGCGCACACCACCCACCGCGACCCCGCAGGCGGTGTTGTCGACCACGACCACGGCCTCGAGCCCGAGTGCTTCGTGCCAGAGGTGGACGACCTGCTCGGGGCCCAGCCGATCTTCGAAGCCGAGCCATCCGCGTTTCATCGCATCCCCTCCCCTCGCATCGGCCCCTGCGCGCCGAGGCGATCCTCAATCGGGCAACTCGAGATCGCCGATCACGGCCGCCAGGAACCGGGCCGCCTCGCCGCCGGTCACGGCCCGATGGTCGAAACTCAGCGACAAGGGCAACAGCCGCGTGATCCGGATCGCGCCCGCGACCACCCGGACATCCTCGCGGATGCGCCCGGCGCCCAGGATCGCGACCTGCGGCGGCACCACGACGAGTTGGGCGAAGCGGCCGCCGAGCATGCCGAAATTGGAGAGGGTGATCGTGGCGCCCTTGAGCTCGGCCAACGGGATGGTCCGCGCGCGCACGTCGCGCTTCAAGCGATCGAGCCCGGCGCGCAGATCGGCCGGCGAACGGTTGGTGACGTCGCGCAAGACGGGCACGATCAGGCCGTCGGGCAGATCGACGGCGATCCCGAGATCGACCCGGGCTTCGAGCACCCGCCCCTCGGCCTCGGAGAGAAAGCGGGCGTTCAACGCCGGCTCGGCGCGACAGCCGGCGGCGATCGCGCGCACGAGCCGCAAGGTCGTATCGGTGCCCTCGGGCCAGCGGCCGATGTCGGCCTCGTCGACCACCGTGGCCGGCACCACCTCGGCGTGCGCCTTGGCCATCGTCCGCGCCATCGCGCGGCGCACGCCGCGCAGCGGCAAAAGCTCGACGGCCCGGGCCTCGCTCTCCGTGGCCGCTGCGGGCCGGCCGCTTTGGGCCGCGGCCTCGACGTCCGCGATCGTGATCGTGCCGTCGGGCCCGGTCGGCAGAAGGCGCGCGAGATCGACGCCGAGCTCGGCTGCCCGCCGGCGCACCGCGGGTGCGGCCTTGATCGAGCCGGCGGCGGCCACGGCCGCGCGATCCGGGCCCGGAGACGGTGCTTCGGCGCGGGCGAGGGTGCCGACGACGGCACCGGCATCGGCGGGCTCGGCGTCCTCGAACTCGACGAGCGGGGCCCCGACCTTCACGATCGCGCCGGGTTCGGCCAGGAGCGCGCGGATCCGCCCCGAGCGCGGTGCGGGCACCTCGACCACGGCCTTGTCGGTCTCGACCGCGGCGACGATCTGATCGGCGGCCACCTCGTCGCCGGGCGCGACCCGCCATTCGACGATCTCGGCCTCGTGCAGCCCTTCGCCCAAATCCGGCAGCGCGAAGATGCGCATGT
>JANWZN010000128.1 GCA_025054575.1 Geminicoccaceae bacterium
GCCGCTCGCGCGGGACGGAACACGCGGCCCCGCGGGCAGGGCGGCTCAGGCGCGGGCCGGCCGGCGCAGGCCGCCCAGGCCCGGGACCCGGGCCGCGAGGTCGAGCGCTCGGCCGGCGAGCCGTCCGACCTTGAGCGCGTCCTCGATCCGCCGATCGAGGAACGCCCAACTCGCCGCACAATCCTCGCTCTCGTCGTCGAGCCAGAAGAGGGTGGTCGAGGCGAGCACGCCCGCGAGCGTGAGCCGCCGGGTGTAGAAGTCGAGCCCGGCATCGGCCTCGGGCGGCAGGCCGGTGGCCTGCCAGATCCGATCGAGCGTGGTCCAGAAGCCCTTGCCGGCATCGATCAGGTTGCCGGGCAGGCCGCGCGCCGCGAGCGCCCGGCGGACCGCCTCGCGATGCGGCGTCAGGGGCTCGAGCCGGGCGCGGACGAGCCGGGCGATCCGGCGGCGAATCGGCAGCCGGGCGAGCTCCTCGGCGGGACAGGCCTCGAGCATCCGCCGGTCGGCCCAGTCGTCGAGCCAAGCGAGGAGGCTGTCGCCGCCCTGGGGAAAGAGCCGCCGCGCGGTCGCCCGGTCGATCCCGGCATCGTCGGCGGCCGCCAAGAGCGTGCGCGTGCTCCAGCCGTCGAAGGCGGCGTGCGCCAGGGCCGCCTCCAGGATCCGATCGCGCTGCTCCTGGCGCGCACGCAGCGCCTCGCTCGTCATGGCTCCTCCTCGCTCGCCGGGCCGAACTCGTCCGATGGAACGGCCGCGCGCCGATGCAGCTCGCTCGCGAAGGCGAGCGTGCGCAAATCGTGCATCCGCATCGGGAACAGGATCCCGTCGAGGTGGTCGATCTCGTGCCGGAGGATCCGGGCGAAGAGCCCGCTCGCTTCGCCCTCGATCCGGCGGCCGGCGAGGTCGCGGCCGTGCCAGGCGACCCGCGCGGCGCGCGGCACGAGGCCCCGCAGCTCGGGGATCGAGAGACAGCCCTCGTAAGCCTCCTCGATCTCGCCCCCCATGGGCTCGACCACCGGATCGACCAGCACGAGCGGGGCCACCGTTCGCTCCTGCGCACGATCGGCGAGCGGCAGCGCCACGATCAGCCTGATCCCGGCATGGACCTGCGGTGCGGCGAGGCCGATCCCGCCGGCATCGAGCATCGTTTCGATCATGTCGCGGGCGAGCCGCCGGATCGCCGGCCGGGTCGGATCGCCCACCGGCCGGGCGCGGGCGAGCAGGACCGGATGGCCGAGCCGGGCGATCTTCAAGAGCGTCATGAGCCGCCATCTATCGGTCGGCCCCCGGCTCGCAAAGGGGCCGGCGGGCGCCGCGCGCTCTTGGCGCACCACGGCGAGTTTGCTACATCCACGGCACGCGCTCCCCGAGGAGCGCGTGGGTTTCGTCGTCCCGTGACTCGGGCCAGCGGAAGGAGATGGCACCCTGATCGAGGTTCAGGTTCGCGACAACAACGTCGACCAAGCCCTGCGCGCCCTCAAGAAGAAAATGCAGCGCGAGGGCCTCTATCGCGAAATGCGGATGCGGCGGCACTACGAGAAGCCGTCCGAACGGCGGGCGCGCGAGCGTGCCGAGGCGATCCGTCGCTACCGCAAGCTCCTCAAGAAGAAGGCCGAGCGCGACGAACTCTGAGCCGGCCGGCCGAGCGGCCGGCCGCGCCTCGATTCCCGGACCGACCGCGCGCGTGCGGCCGCTCGGCCGTGCGCCCGATGTCGCACACCTAGGCGGACGCGGACGGCCGTCCTGCGTCCGCGGGCGTGGCGTCGGGGCCGCCCTCGGGCCGGTTGTCGCAGCGACCGCGCGCGGTTGCACGAAGCGAGAAGTCCGGCCAAGGTCGGGCGCCGTCGCACGGGAGGAAAGCCATGCCGTTGACCCGTCGTCGGACGATCGCGACCTTGGCCGCAGGCTCCGCCGCGCTCGCGAGCGGCCGATCGCTCGCCCGAAACGGGCCGGTCAAGGTCGGTGCCGTGCTGGAGTTTTCGGGCGGCCTCGAGCTCTTCGGTCAGCAGGCGAGACTCGGCCTCGAGCTCGCCGCCGCCGAAATCAACGCGGCGGGCGGCATCCTCGGCCGGCCGGTCGAGCTCCTGTTCGAGGACAACAAGACCGATCCCAAGACGGCGGTCGAGAAGGCCTCGCGCTTGATCGCCCGCGACGAGGTCGTGGCGATCTGTGGCCCGATCACCTCGAGCGCGCGGGATGCCATGGCTCCGACCATGGCGCGAGGCCGCACACCCCTGCTCTACGCCACCAACTACGAAGGCGGCGCCTGCGACCGCTACCTCTTCGTCTTCAACACGGTGCCGAACCAGGAGCTGGCCAGGCTGCTGCCCTACCTGGCGCGGACCCGCGGCTCCCGCTTCTACTGCTTCGGTGCGGATTACGTCTGGCCGCAGAAGATGTTCGCCCAGGCCGAGAAACTCGTGGCCGGGCTCGGCGGCACGATCGTCGGCAAGGAATTGACACCCTTCGGTGTCAAGGAGTTCGCCCCGGTCGTTCGGCGGATCGAGGCCTCGGGTGCCGACGTCCTCCTCTTCGCCCTGCCCGGTGCCGACGGGATCACCTTCATCCGCCAGGCCGAGGATCTCGGCCTCTTGAAGAAGCTCACCGTCGGCTTTTTGGGCTTCTCCGAAGCCTATCTCGGTGCGTTCGGGCCCGGCAAGGGCCAGGACATGTACGTAGCGGTCCCCTTCGTGGCCTCGGCCGAAGCGACCGGGCCCAAGGAGTTCGTCGCCCGCATCCGCGCCCGCGCGGGTCAGGACGCCGTGGTCTCGCACTACGTCATGACCCACTGGCTGGCGCTGACCGCGCTCGCCCGCGCGCTCGAGAAGGTCGGCCGGATCGACCGCGAGGCGGTGGTCGAGGGCCTCGAGGGACTCACGCTCGAGGCGCCGACCGGACCGGTCACGATCGGCGCCAAGGATCATCACGTCACGCTCGCCATGTTCCTCGCCAAGACCCAGGGCGATCGGCTGGTCACGGTCGAAGCGCTGGGCCCGATCGCGCCCGAGTCGGGCTGCGGCTGAGGCCGGGGCCGAGAGCCGCGCGCCTTGCCGGCACCGCTTCTGGAGCTCCGCCATCTGGTCAAGAGCTTCGGTGGCCTGCTCGCGGTGGCGGGCGCTTCGCTCTCGCTGGAGGCCGGCCAGGTCCTGGCCCTGATCGGCCCGAACGGCTGCGGCAAGACCACGCTCTTCAACCTCGTGAGCGGCGTCGAGCGGCCGGATGCCGGCGTCGTGCGCCTCGCCGGGCGCGATGTCACGGGCCTGCCGCCGCAAAGGCTCGCCCGCCTCGGTATCGGGCGCACCTTCCAGGTCCCGGGCGTGTTCGCGGCCTTGAGCGCACGCGAGCATCTGCGGGTCGCGGCGACCGCCGCCGGTCGTCCGCTGCTCGAGGCCGAAGAAGCCCTCGAGCGCGCCGAGCTCGTCGCGGTCGCCGAGCAGCCGGCGGGCGAGCTGCCGCACGGCCTGCAGCAACGGCTCGAGCTCGCCATGGTCCTCCTCCAGCGCCCGCGCGTGCTCTTGCTCGACGAGCCGACGGCCGGCCTCGAGGTCGGCGAGAGCATGGCGGCCGCGGCCCGCATCCGCCGGCTCGCGCGCGAAACCGGTGCGGCCGTGCTCGTGGTCGAGCACGACTTGGCCTTCGTCCGCGCGCTCGCGGCCGAGGTCGCGGTCATGCTCCGGGGCCGGGTCGTCGCGCGCGGGCCCTATCGGGTGATCGCCGCCGACCCCGAGGTGCGCGCCGCCTATCTCGGCAGCCGCGCCTGATGCTCGTCGCGATCGGTCTCACCGCCGGCTGGCAGCGCGGGGCCGCGGCGATCCGCGCGATCGACCTCGAGCTCGCGGCGGGCCGGGTGCTGGCGGTGGTCGGCCGCAACGGCGCCGGCAAGACGACGCTCGTGAGCGCGCTCGCCGGGCTCGTTCCCTGGCGGACCGGGATCGTCCGGCTCGGCGAGGCCCGGATCGAGGGCTGGCGGCCCGAGCGGATCGCCGCCGCCGGTCTGGCACTCGTGCCGCAGGGAGGCGGTGTCTTTCCCGGCCTCACGGTGGCCGAGAACCTCGCCCTGGGTGCTGCCGGCGGCCGGCGTCCGTTCCCCGATCGCGCCCTCTGGGCGCGCTTCCCGGCGTTGCTCGAGCGCCGCGACCGCCCGGCCGACACCCTCTCGGGCGGCGAGCGACGGCAGCTCGCGATCGCGCGCGCGCTCGCCATGCGGCCGCGCCTGCTCCTGCTCGACGAGCCGAGCGAAGGGATCCAGCCCTCGCTCGTCGAGCGGCTGGGCGAGCTTCTGGCCGAGCTCGTCCAGGTCGACGGGCTCGGGCTGCTCCTGGTCGAGCAGGATCTCGACCTCGTCGTCCGGCTCGCCGACGAGGTCCTCGTCCTCCAGGACGGCGCCATCGTCGATCGGCTCGCAGGCGCGGAGCTCGCCGATCGTCCCGAGCGGGTCGAGCGTCATCTCGGGCTCTGAGTGCCGTGGCCGCGGATCCCTCTTGGCCGCTCCTGCTGCTCGACGCCGCGAGCCACGTTTTGACCCTCCTCCTGGTCGCCCTCGGGCTCGCCGTGACCTTCGGGCTCATGGGCGTGATCAACCTCGCCCATGGCGGGCTGGTCGTGCTCGGCGCCTACACCGTCTTCGCGGTCGAGCGGGCGGGGCTCGGCTTCTGGGCGGGGCTCTTGGCCGCGCCGTTGCTCGTGGGCCTCGTGGGCCTCGTGCTGCAGATCCTGATCGTCCGCCGCATCCAGCACCGGCCGCTCGACACGCTGGTCGCCACCTGGGGGGTCGGGCTCGCGATCGAGCAGACGATCGTGCTCGTCTTCGGCGCCGCCTCGCACACCGTGGCACCGCCCTTCACCACCACCGTGGCGATCGCCGGCTCGAGTTACCCGGCCTATCGTTTGTTCGTCATGGCCGTGGCCCTCGCCGCCACGGGCTTCACCCTGTGGCTCCTGCTGCGGACTCGACTCGGCCTCATGGTCCGCGGCACGGTGGCCGACCGCCGCCTCGCCGCCGCCACCGGCCTTCCGATCCGGCGGCTCGATGCCGGGACCTTCGCCTATGGCTCCGGCCTCGCCGGGCTCGCGGGTGCGGTCACGGCTCCCCTCATGAGCATCGACCCGCAGATGGGCACGGGTTTCCTCTTGCCCGCCTTTTTGGCCGTCCTGGTGGCCCCGTTCGCCGGTCCGCTCGGCACGGTCGCCGGTGCGGGCCTCGTCGGCGGCACCGAATCCTTCGTCTCGGCGGTGGCCTCGCCGGTGGCGGCTCAGCTCGTCGTCTTGGCGGGGGCGGTCGTGCTGCTGCGCCTGGCCGCCGGCCGGCGCGTCGGAAGGGAGCGATGAGCCGCGAGCCGCTCCTCCCCTCCCTCGCCCTCTGGCTCGCGCTCCTGATCCTGCCGGCGCTCGCACCCGGCTGGCTGTTGAGCCAGCTCGCCCAGCATCTCTGCTACGGCTTGCTGGCGATGAGCCTCGCCTGGGTCTGGGGTCAGGGCGGCCTGCTCTCCTTCTGCCAGGCGGTCTTCTTCGGCACCGGTGCTTATCTGTTCGCGCTCGTCGCCATGGGCCGCTTGCCCGGCGTCCCCGACCTGCCCCTTCTGGGGCTCGTCCTGGCCCCGCTCGCGGCCGGCCTCGCGGCCTTCCTCGCGGGCCTCGTCTTGTTGACCGTGCGGCTGCCGACCGGGGCCCCCTGGGCGGTGATGACGCTCGTGCTCGCGGTGATCGCCGAACGGCTCGCGGTGACCAGCACCTGGCTCGGCGGCTCGAACGGGCTCGCTGGGATCCCGCCGCTCGCCCTGCCGCTCCCCGGCGGTCCGCTCGAGCTGGTCGACCCCGTACCGACTTTCCTGTTCGTCCTCGCGATCGCCGCGAGCCTGCATCTTTTGCTCGCCCGGCTGATCGACTCGCCCCGCGGTGCGCTCGTTCGCGCGGTCCGCGAGGATCCGCTGCGGGCCGCGCATCTCGGCATCGACCCGCTCCGCGTCCGCCTCCTGGTCTTCACCGGGGCGGCGGCGCTGGCCGGCCTCGCCGGTGCCTTGTTCGCCGCCCAGTTCGGCTTCGTGGCCCCCTCGCTCCTGGGGCTCGGCCTGTCGACCGAGGCGCTGGTCTGGGTCGCGGTCGGCGGCCGCGGCTCTCCGCTCGCCGCACTCTCGGGTGCCCTTCTCGTCAAGACGGTCGAGGAGCTCCTGGGCGCCTGGCTCGGCCCGGGCTGGCCTCTGGCCCTGGGCCTGCTCGTCGTCGCGGTCGTGCTGCTGTTTCCCGCAGGTGTGCTGGGTGGCCTCCTCGAGCGTCTGGCCCGGCCCGGGCGAGGCCGGTGAGCGCGCTTCTCGAGCCCGCCTCGCCCGAGAGCCTGGCTCAGCTCTCGACCAGCCGCGGCAGGACGCGCGCCTGGGCGACCCAGTCGGCGACCTCCGCGGGGGTGGGCGAGCGCCGCGCATAGCGCTCGCGGGTGTTGAGGTCTTTCAAGGCAGCGTGCAGCTTGACCGGGTCCTGCCGGGCCAGCGCACCCACCTCGCGGATCCCGAGATCCTCGAGCATCATCCCGAACACGGCACCGATTCCGTTGACCCGCGCCATGTCGGCCCGCTGGACGAGGCGCAGCAGGAGCTCCGGGTCGATCCCGGTCCGCTCGGCGAGGGCGGCGCGCGCCGCGGCCTTGCCCGCCTCCTCGAGCAACCGCGCGCAGGTGTTGATCCCGACCCGCTTGAGTGCGGCCCGCGCCGTGACCGGCACGCCCCGAAGCTTGCTGACCGGCAATGCGTAGCCGGTCGGCCGGGTGCCGGCACCCGGCGCATCCGGTGCCTCCTGTTCCGCAACCATCAACATCGCCATCACCTTCCCCATCGGCATACGGACCATGCGAACGCTCCGCATACCGGGGTGAGCGCAAAGCCCGTGCCAGGCGCCGGGACTGCCCGCCCAAGTCCTTGTCGGAAAACAGGAATCTGGCTTGCCCAGGGGGATGTGGGAGGGCCCGCCGCGGGGCCGATCGTCAAGTCTCCCGACGTGCGCCGGGGCTCGCCCGCGCGCTCAGCGATAGGCCAGGAGCGCCCGGTCGAGGGCGCGGGCGAGGCCGCGACACTCCTCGGCCGTGAGGAACGCGCCCACGCGCAGCCGCCGGCCGTGCGAACGGAGCCAGAGCCGGGCCGAGGTCGGGCTCGGCTCCTCGAGCTGGACCCGCACCCAGTAGGGCTCGAGCCTGAGCCGCTCCTCGCGCCCGTCGGGCGCGATCCGCCGCACCCACAAGCCCGTGGCGTCGAGCCGGATCTCCTCGCGCCGGCGCGCCTGGCGACGGACCACGACGAACGCGATCGCGAGCAACAGGATGTCGGCGCCGAGAAAGCCCGTGACCGGCCAAGCACCGGCGAGCGCGAAGACGCAGCCGATCGCCCCGCAGATCGCGGCGAACACGAGGATCACGGTCGCGGCCGCATATGGACCGAGCGAGCTGTTCGGGTAGAGGACGGCCTCGAAGGGCGGCGGCGCCGGCGGCTCGCTCGTCACCTGTCGACCCCGTTCGGTTGCACGGAAGGGAATCTATGCCGACTCCGGCCTCGCGTCCAACCCGTTCTTCGCGCCGCCGGCCCGCCGCCTCCGCCGCCGCGGCCGACGCGCGCGCCCGTGCGGAGGCGATCTTCGCCCGGCTCTCGGCCGACCGGCCCGATCCGCACACCGAACTGCGCTACCGCGACCCCTTCACCCTCCTCGTGGCGGTCGTGCTCTCGGCCCAGGCGACCGACGTCGGGGTCAACAAGGCCACCGAGAAACTCTTCGCCGTGGCACCCACCCCCGAAGCGATGGTGGCGCTCGGCGAAGAGGGTGTCCGCGAGCACATCAAGACGATCGGATTGTTCCGCAACAAGGCCAAGAACGTCGTCGCGCTCTCGCGCGCCATCCTCGAGCAGCACGGCGGCCAGGTCCCGCGCGAGCGCGAGGCGCTCGAGAAGCTCCCGGGTGTCGGCCGCAAGACCGCCAACGTCGTCTTGAACGAAGCCTTCGGCCTGCCCACGATCGCGGTCGACACCCACGTCTTCCGGGTCGCCAACCGGACCGGCCTCGCCCCCGGCAAGACCCCGCTCGAGGTCGAGAAGAAGCTCGCCGAGATCACCCCCGAGCGCTACCGCAAGGGCGCGCATCACTGGCTGATCCTGCACGGTCGTTACGTCTGCAAGGCGCGCAAACCCGCCTGCGAGCAGTGTGTCATCCGCGATCTCTGCGATTACTATCGCACGAGCGTGGCGAAGGAGGCGGGCAAGGGGTCGTAGCGGCCGCGCGGGCCACCTTTCGTCAGCCGACAGCCCGAAAGGCGCTTGTCGACCGCGCGGGCGCGCAGATCGAGCATCGCCCGCAGCGCCGAGAGGAGCACGGGCTGCGCCCCGGGCTCCGCCGCGCGGTTCCGCGTCCAGGCCGGGTCCGCGACCGGATCGACCAGGATCGGGTCGCCTCTTTGAAAGTGCACGAAGGCCCAGCGGTCGGTGCGCATCGCCGCGACCCCGGCCTCCTCGGCGCCGAGGCCGAGCCGAGCCG
>JANWZN010000129.1 GCA_025054575.1 Geminicoccaceae bacterium
GAACGACGGTCGGAGGTCGGCGGCGAGCTTGGCGGCGACGGCCGACGAAAGCTTCTGACTGTAGTTCTTTTTTCTCGCTCTTACGTCGTATTTTTTGATCAGTTCGGCATATTCACGCTCCAATCGCTCGATCTGACGCCGCTCCGGTTCGAGGTTTCGCAGGATGTCGGCGATGGAGGAGGGCACGGAGTTTCTCCATGGAACGATCCGATCGATCCTCGATCTCGCATTCCCACACGACGACGACCGAGAGACCGAGGGCACGGAGTCTTCTGATCTTCTCCGCGTCCCGCTTCCGGTTGTCCCGGAACTTCTGCTCCCAGTACGGCCGGTTCCGGCTCGGCACCGTCGCCCGCGGACAGTTGGTGTGGTGGTGCCAGAAGCAGCCCATCACGAACATCGCCCAACCCCGCTTCACGTTGGCGAAGTCGGGCGAGCCCGGCAGGGTGCGCACGTTGCGCCGGTAGCGGATCCCCAGCCCCCGCAAGGCCGCGGCCACCGCGTCCTCGGGAGCGGTCCGCTTCTGCCGCACCCGCTTCATGAGCGCGCTTCGGACCGGGTCCGTGGGCAGGACCGGCCGCGGCACGCTCACTCCGCGGCGACGGCCAGCGGCGCGCCGTCCAGCACGCGCTCGAGATGCGCGCGGACCGCTTCACGGAACCCCTCCGGGAAGCGCAGCGAGCTTCGATCCGTGCGCTCGAGGAACCCGGCGGTCGCGCGCGCCGAGAGGAGCTCGCCCGGGTAACGGAGGAAGTCGGCCAAGGGCGGCCGTCCCCTCCAGATCGGGAAGTCGTTGATCTCGACCGCGTAGCGCACGCGCCCGTCGAACCGGGCCGCGCGCGGCCAGCGCCCGGCGATCGGCAGCGCCCGATCGCGGCCGGGATCGTAGGCGTCCGGTTCGGCGAGACGGCTCCCCAGCCAAGCCGCCACGGGTACGCTCACCGCGTTGCCGACGAGCGACCAGCGCCAGGAGGATTTGGCGACCCGCGCCGCGGGCTCGGTCCAGTCTTCGTCGAAGCCCTGCAGTCGCTCGGCGTCGCGGATGTCCGGCTTCACGATCCGTCCGTCCGGCATGAGGATCGCAGGCGGGGCGGGGATGCCCACGCTCGAGCCGTTCTTGAGGGTCGGCACCGCATCGGGCGCCCAGCCCAGGCCACGAATTCCCTCGGTCCAGTAGAAGCCGTGCGCGATCTCGCCGAGCGCCGTCGAGGCCGGTCGCGGCACGGCCTCGTCGCACAGCAGCACGTCGGCCGGGTCGGCCACGCGCGAGGCGAGGAAGAAGACCCGCTCGCGCCGCTGCGGCAGCCAGCCCAGGCTGTTCACGACGCGATAGGCCCAGCGGTACCCGAGCTCCTCGAAGGCGTGGACGAGACGCTCCATGGCCCGCCCGCCTTCGAGATGCAGCATGAAGGAGACGTTCTCGAGCAGCACCCAGGGCACCGGGCGACCGGCGGCGACGCGCCGGCCCAGGAGGCGGAAGACCTCGTGGACCAGACCGGATCTGGCCCCGCCGATCCCGATCGTCTTGCCGGCCTGGCTAAGGTCCTGACAGGGGAAGCCGCCGCAAACCAGCTCGACCTCTTCCGGCAGATCCAAGAGCTCGCGGATGTCGGGATGGTTCGGAACGCCCGCGAGCCGTTCGGCCAGCACGGCGATGGCCGGGGCCCAGCACTCGCAGGTGAGGACCGTCTCGTGGCCCGCGCGGCGCAGCCCGAGCTCGAAGCCCCCGATTCCGGCGAAGAGACCGGCCACCTTCATGCACGTTCACCTATCAGAAGCGGCGGTCTTCCGTCAGCTGCCGCGTTGGAAAGGGGGCCTCGTTCCCCTCCGTCGCCCCCTGCGCTAGAAACCGCAGGCGAACCCGACCGGAAGGACCTGCCCCATGCGCTCCCGCCTCGCCCGCCTCGGCCTCGCCGCCGCCTGCCTCGCCGCGGCCGAGCCGGGTGCCGCCGCCGACCCCGAGAACACGCTCTTGATCGAGCTTTCCACCGGCGGCCGGGTCGTCATCGAAATGTTCCCCGACGTCGCCCCCAAGCACGTCGCCCGCATCAAGGAGCTCGCCCGCGAGGGCTTCTACGACGGCATCGTCTTCCACCGCGTCATCGACGGCTTCATGGCCCAGACCGGCGATCCGACCGGCACCGGCACCGGCGGCTCGCCCAAGGGTCGGCTGCCGGCCGAGTTCTCGAAACTGCCCTTCGAACGCGGCGCGGTCGGCATGGCCCGCACCCAGGACCCCAACAGCGCGTCCAGCCAGTTCTTCATCATGTTCGCACCCGCCCCCCACTTGAACGGCCAGTACACGCTCTGGGGCCGGGTGATCGAAGGCATGGAGTTCGTCGACAAGATCGCCCGCACCGAGCCCCGCCGGCCGGCCCAGCTCGACCGCATGCTCAAGGTGCGGGTGGCGGCGGACGTCCGGTGAAGCGGTCCCTGCGAGCCGGCGGGAGAGCGCGGGCGTGAGCGTGCTCGTCACCGGTGCTGCGGGCTTCGTAGGCATGCACGTCTGCAAGGCCCTGCTCGCCCGCGGCGAGGCCGTGCTCGGCATCGACAATCTCAACGCCTACTACGACCCGGCCTTGAAGCAGGCCCGGCTCGCCGAGCTCGAGCGCGAGCGCGGCTTCCGCTTCACCCGCCTCGACATCGCCGAGGCCGAGGCGATGGCGGCCTTCGCCCGCGAGCACGCGGGCGAGATCGACGCCGTGGTCCATCTCGCCGCCCAGGCGGGGGTGCGCTGGAGCATCGAGCGGCCCTTCGAGTATGTCCGCTCCAACCTCGAGGGCCACATGGTGGTCCTCGAGACCTGCCGCCATCATCTGCCGCGGCTGCGGCACCTGGTCTATGCGAGCTCGAGCTCGGTGTACGGTGCCAACGAGAAGGTTCCCTTCTCGATCGAGGATCCGGTCGACAAGCCGGTCTCGCTCTACGCCGCCACCAAGCGCGCCGACGAGATCCTCTCGCAGGTCTACGCCCACCTCTACCGCATCCCGCAGACGGGCTTGCGCTTCTTCACCGTCTACGGCCCCTGGGGCCGGCCCGACATGGCCTATTACGCCTTCACCGATGCGATCGTCGCCGGCCGACCGATCACCCTCTTCAACGAGGGCCGGATGCGGCGCGACTTCACCTGGATCGGCGACGTGGTGGAAGGCGTGCTCGCGGCCCTCGACCGGCCGCCCTCGGCCGAGCCCGGCCGGCCGCCGCACCGGCTCTACAATCTCGGCAACCACGAGCCCGTGGAGCTGCGCCGCTTCGTGGCCGTGCTCGAAGAGGCGATCGGCAAGAAGGCCGAGATCCGCCTCGCGCCGATGCAGCCCGGCGACGTCGTCGAAACCTTCGCCGACATCGAGGCCACCACCCGCGATCTGGGCTGGCGGCCGACCACGCCGATCGAAGAGGGCCTGCCGCGCTTCGTCGCCTGGCACCGCGCCTATCACGCGATGCGCGCTTCGACCTGAGCGCTTGGCGCGTCGGCGGCCGTCGCCTCGAGCAGGCGCTGGCGCTCCTCGATCCGCTGCTCGAGCAGGGCCATGAAGGCCGCCCGCTCGAGCCCGGGCGGGATCGGCTCCAGGAACTCGACCACGGCCCGGCCCGGCCGCTTGACGAACGCCCGCCGCGGCCAGAAGAGCCCGGTGTTCAAGGCCACGGGCACGACCGGCACGCCGAGGGCCGCATAGAGGGCCGCCACCCCGGCCTTGTAGTCGGGCGGCGCCCCAGGCGGCTTGCGGGTCCCTTCCGGGAAGATCACGATCGAGCAACCGCGCTCGACCGCCGCCTTGGCCCCGCGCACGAGCGACTTCAAGGCGGTCGCGGCCCCGCCCCGGTCCAAGAAGATGTTGCCCGAGCGGGCGAGATAGAAGGAGAAGAGCGGGATCCGCCCGAGCTCCTGCTTGAGGCCGTAGACGACGTCGGTGCGCACGAGGTGGAAGACCAGCGTGTCGAGTGCGGACTGGTGCTTGGCGGCGAAGATCACGGGGCCCTTCGGGATCCGCTCGCAGCCGCGGATCTCGACCACGAGGCCCACGGTCGCGCGCAAAAGCGCGAGCACGCCACCCATCCAGGCCCGGGCATAGAGCCGCACCGCATGCGCGGAGAGGAAGGGCAAGAGCGGCAGGCCCAGGAGGGTCGCGATCGCCGTGTAGCCGAAGAAGAGGAGATTGAAGGCCGCCGAGCGCAGCCAGAGGACGGCACGTCCCTGCATCGCTTTCCCCCACCGCTCGGACGACCGTCGCCGGGGCGGCCGCCCGCGGCAAGAGGTGGTGCCGCCGAACGGGCGCGCGAGCGCCGAGGCAGCGGCCCCCGGACGGCGCCTCGGGCGGCCTCAGCGTAGCCGAGCGAGACCGATCGTGGCGGTGAGCCGGGCCGCCACCGTGATCATCAGGGCTGCGAGGACCGGCACGATCGCGAGCAGGATCCAGTCGAGCGGCCGCGGCTCGACCGCAAAGAGCGGATGGCCTAAGAGCGGCGGCAGGTAGAGGAGTGCCACGAGCGTGGCGAGCGCGGCCGTGAAGCCGATGCTGCCGCCTTTGAGCGCGCTCGCCATCGCGTGCAGCTCGAACTGGCGGGCGACGTAGCGGTCGGGTGCTCCCAAGAGGCGCAAGAGATCGACCGTCTCGTCGTGCAGATCGAGGCTCATGCGGGTCACGACGACGACCACGACGAGCGTGAGCACGAGCACCACGAGCCCGGCCCCACCGCCCATCCAGCGCAGCCGGCGGGCCAGGGTCTCGAGCGTGCCGTGGCTCGGGCTCGTATCCTCGAGGAGAGCCTGCGGTGCGACCGTGCGCACCTTCTCGGCGAGGGCGGCGAGATCCGGCTCCGGCCCCGGCAGCAGGCGGACATCGACGAGCCGGGGCAAGGGCATCTCGCCCGGCCGATCCTCGCCCGCGCGGCCGAGCCAGGGCTCGACGAGCCGGTCGAGCTCCTCCTTCGAGACGAGGCTCGTATAGGCGACCCCCGGCAGGCCCTCGAGCAGGGCGCGCACCGCGCGGACCTCGGCCTCGCCGGCCGCGGCGTCGTCGACCGGCGGCAGGGCCACCGTAACGATCCGCGGCGTGTCGGCGAGCCGCTCGACCGTGCCCTGGGCGAGCACGGCCACCGCACAGGCGAGCACGGCCAGATAGGTGAGGCCGCCGATGAACCAGGCGAGGAAGCGGCTCGCCGGCGTGTCGTCGAGCGGCAGATCGAGCGCCTCGCTCGCCACGGCGGCTAGCCCACGGCCGCCCGCGGCTCGGCGGGCAGCGCCCGAATGAGCCGGCCGCGCTCCATGTGGAGGACGGGAAACGGCCAGCGCCGCACGAGCTCGCGCGAATGCGTGGCGAGCACGACCGCGGTGCCGAGCTTGTGCAGCTCCGCGAAGAGATGCACGAGCCGCTCGGCCCGCGCCGGGTCGACATTGCTCGTGGGCTCGTCGGCGAGCAACAGATCGGGCCGACCGACCACCGCGCGGGCGACCGCCAGCAATTGGCGCTGGCCCATCGAGAGCTGCGGCGGCCTGGCCTCGATGAAATCGCCGAGGCCGATCCAGCACAGCATCTGCGAGACATAGGCCGAGATCCGCTCGGGATCGGCACCGCCGATGCGCAGCGGCAGGGCCACGTTGTCGAACGCGGTCAGATGGTCCAACAACCGGAAGTCCTGGAACACCACCCCGATCCGCCGGCGCAGCCGGCCGAGCTCGTCGCGGTCGACCCGGGCGACGTCGCGCCCGAACAAGACGACGGTGCCGCGCGAGGCCGGCTGCGACAGGCTCAACAGCCGCAACAGCGAGGTCTTGCCCGCCCCGCTCGGGCCCATGAGGTAGTGGAACGAGCCGGCGTTGATGGAAAGCCCGATGTCGCGTAGGACCTCCTCGCCGGAGCCGTAGCGCATGCCGACCCCTCGCAACTCGACAATGGTCGCCTGGCTCGGATCCTCGCGCACAGCCTTTCTCGACGCGGCCGACCTCGTCGGCTCATATTGCAGATCACGCGATTTCCGTCCACTGGGATCCAACCCTTTGGCGAAATCGGCCGGAGCCTGTAGCTCGAGGGTCGAGCCATGATCGTCACCTGCCCGAGCTGTGGAGCGAGCTTCCGCCTCGACCCGGCCCGCCTCGGCCCCTCCGGCAAACGGGTCCGCTGCTCGGCCTGCGGCCATCGCTGGCTGGTGGCAGCGCCGACCGCCGAGCCCGCGACCACAGCCGAGCCGGCGCAAGCGCCACCGGCGCGGCCGAGCGCGGCCGAACCGGCGCTGGTGCCCCCGAGCGCCGCCGAACCGCCGCCGCCCTCCGCGCCTTCCGAGCCGGACGTGGCGGAGCTCACGAGCCGGATCCGGCAGATCGTGCTGGCTCGCGAGGATCAACCGGCCGGCGAGGCGGGCGCCGAGCCGCCGCCTCTCGCTGCCGCCCCGAGCCTGGGCACGCCACCCTCCGGCCGCGGCGTGGCGATCGCCGGCTGGCTCGTCCTCGTCTTGCTCTTGTTGACCCTGGCCGGCCTCGTGGTCGGCCGCAACGAGATCGCCTCGGCCTTCCCGGCCACGGTCGGGATGTACGAGCGGCTCGGCCTGCCGGTGACCGTGCGCTTGGGGCTCGAGATCAAGAACCTGGCCTCGCGCCGGGTCCGCGATCAGGGCCTCGAGATCTTCGTGGTCGAGGGCGAGATCCACAATCTCTCGGGCACGGAGCGCGCGGTGCCGCCGGTGCGGGTGGCGCTCGTCGACGCCGAGCGCAACGAGCTCGATTGGGCCTTGTTCAAGGCCGATCAGGCGAGCCTGCCGGCCGGTGGCATCACCCGCTTCGAGGCCCGGATCGTCGACCCGCCGACCGCCGCCAAGACCTTCCGTGTCTCGCTCGAGCCCGGCCGCTGAGCCCGGCCCGCAGAGCCCGATGGCGCGCGCCTTGGCCGAGGCCGAGGCGGCCGCGCGGCGCGGCGAGGTGCCGGTGGGCGCGGTCGTGACCGGCCCGGACGGAACGATCCTGGCAGCCGACGGCAACCGCGTGGAGGAGCTCGCCGATCCGAGCGCGCACGCCGAGATCCTGGTCCTGCGCGCAGCCGGCCGCTTGCTGCGTTCGCCGCGGCTTTCGGGTTGCGATCTCTGGGTCACCCTCGAGCCCTGCCCGATGTGCGCCTATGCGGCATCCCTGGCCCGCATCCGCCGGCTCTATTACGGCGCGGAAGATCCGAAGATGGGCGGGGTCGATCACGGGCCGCGGCTGTTCGCGAGCCCGGCCTGCCATCATCGCCCGGAGGTCTATGGCGGGATCGGCGAGCGCCGCGCCGCCGAGCTCTTGCGCGCGTTTTTTCGCGAGCGCCGCTGAGGTGCGCGATCAACGCTGCGTTTCGCGATCGCCGCCGAGCTTCGCGATCGCCGACGAGCGGGCCCGTGCGCGTTCGCGGGCGAGCGCCGCTGGCCCGTGTCGGCCGCGGTGCTGCCCGCGGGCGCCTCCGTTCAGCCGGCCTTGGGCGGCTCGCCGCCCGGCGGCGGCAGCTTGCCAGGCTCGGCCGGCGTTGCGGGCGGGCCCGCCTCCTCTTTGAGCCCGGCTTTGAAGGTCTTGATCCCCTTGGCGAGGTCGCCCATCACGGTGGGCAGCTTGCCGGCACCGAAGATCACCACGACCACGAGGAGGATCAGCAGCGCTTCCCAGAACCCGGGGAACATGCGGCGCTCCACCGTTGCGGACCGCCCCCGAGATGGCGATCGCGCGGCCAGAGGGCAAGCCGCCGCCCGACGCCACAGCCTGCGTCTCAGCAGCCGGCGGGCAAAGGCGCGGTCCGCACGGGCTCCGGCTCGGCTGCCGAGAGCGGCACCCCGGCCCGGCGCAGGCCCTCGAGATAGTGCTCGAGATCGCTCGCGCGCTCGAGCGGATAATGCGTGCGAAAGGCCTCGAGCGAAAAGCCGGGCTCGCGCGCGCGCAAGGCCGCGATCGCGGCCGTGGCCTCCTCCTTCCTGCCGAGATGGCCCTCGGCTGCGATCAAGGGCAGGTAGGCAGCCGTCGGAACCGGCCCCGAGGCCATCGCACGGCGGGTCTCGGCGATCGTCGCCTCGTAGCGACCGGCCAACAGGTGCGCGAAGGCGTCGATCCGGGCGTAGAAGTTGGCGAGCGGATCGAACGGCGCCAGACGGCGATAGCGCGCCATGCAGGCGAGCGCCTGCTCGGGATCGCCGCGGTAGCAGGCCAACAGGCCGCGCCTGGCCCAAGCCGTGGCCGAGGCCGGGTTGGCGGCGATCGCCGCATCGGAGAGCGCTTGTGCCTGCTCGAAGTCGCGCCGCAGCGCCCGGCAATGGCCGAGCATCGCGAGGCCGAGCGCATCGGCCGGGTCGAGATGGACGGCCAAGGCGGCGCAGCGCTCGCCTTCGGCGAAGCGCGCCGCATGGCCCTCGCGCCA
>JANWZN010000012.1 GCA_025054575.1 Geminicoccaceae bacterium
GACCGGCCGGCCTCGCTCTACCTTCACGTCCCCTATTGCAAGCAGCTCTGCTGGTATTGCGGCTGCACCACCTCGATCAGTGCCGACAGCGCCCGCCCGGCCGCCTATGCCGCGTTGTTGGCGGCCGAGCTCGAGCTCGTGGCGAGCCACCTGCCGGGCCGCGTGCCCTTGTCGCACCTCCACTGGGGCGGCGGCACGCCCACGAGCATCGGTGCCGACGCGTTCCGCAAGCTCGCGGCCAAGATCGAAGAGCGCTTCGACGTCCTCCCCGACGCGGAGAAGGCGGTCGAGATCGACCCCCGCTTCCTGCCGGCCGAGACGATCGCGGCCCTGGCCGAGACCGGCATCGACCGGGCGAGCCTCGGCGTCCAGTCCTTCGAGCCCGAGGTGCAAGCGGCGATCAACCGGATCCAGCCCCTGGCCGAGACGCTGGCCGTGATCGATGCCTTGCGCGCGGCGGGGATCGCGAAGATCAACGTCGATCTGCTCTACGGCCTGCCGCGGCAGACCGTCGAGGGCTGTCGCGCGACCGTCCGCGCCCTCCTCCCGGTGCTGCCCGACCGCTTCGCGATCTTCGGCTACGCGCATCTGCCCGCGCTCAAGAAGCACCAGAAGCTGATCGATGCGCGCGAGCTGCCCGATGCCGTGGCTCGGGTGGCCCAGTTCGAGGCGATGGCGGAAGAGCTCGAGGCCGCGGGCTACGTCCCGATCGGGCTCGACCATTTCGCCCGCGCCGAGGATCCGATGGCCCGTGCCGCGGCGGCCGGCACGCTCAAGCGCAATTTCCAGGGCTACACCACGGATGCGGCCGAGACCCTGATCGGCCTCGGCGCCGCGGCGATCTCGAGCTTCCGCGAGGGCTACGTCCAGAACCATCACGAGCTCGTGCCCTGGCGGACCGCGATCCGCGCCGGACGCCTCGCGAGCCTGCGCGGCCTCGTGCTCTCCGACCGCGACCGGCTCGAGCGGGCGCTGATCGAGCAGGTGATGTGCTTCGGCCGGGTCGACCTCGCCGAAGTCGGATCCCGCTTCGGGGTGCCGGCCGAGCGCTGCCCGGCCGCCCCCGAGCGGCTGGCCGAGCTCGAGCGGCTCGGGATCGTCGTGCGCGAGGGAAGCGTGTTGCGCGTGCCCGAGGCCTACCGCCCGCTCTTGCGGGTCGTGGCCGCGGTCTTCGACCGCTACCTCGAGCCCACCGCCGCGCGCCACGCCATCGCCGTCTGAAGCATCCGGCCGCGCTCCCTCCGCCGCGGCCGGTTGAGGTGCCGCGGCCCGCTCCTTAACCTTCGGCGAAGCGGTGAGGAGCTTTCATGTGCGGCTTCGCGGGCGTTCTCGATCCGGGCGAGGGCAGGGCCGGGGTGCTCGACCGGCTCGCCCGCGCCATGGTCGCCCCGATCCGCCATCGCGGGCCCGACGATCTGGGCGTGCACCTCGAGCCCGAGGCGGGCCTGGCGCTGGGCTTTCGCCGCCTCGCGATCCGCGATCTGAGCCCGGCCGGCCACCAGCCGATGGTCTCGGCCTCGGGCCGCTTCGTCATCGTTTACAATGGCGAGCTCTACAACGCCGAAGAACTGGAGGCCGCGCTCGCTGCCCGCGGCATCCGCCCGCGCGGCCGCTCGGACACCGAGGTCCTGCTCGAGCATCTGGCATGCTTCGGCCTCGAGCCCACGCTCGAGCGCAGCCTCGGCATGTTCGCTTTCGCACTCTGGGACCGGGCGGAGCGCACGCTCGCCCTCGCCCGCGATCGGCTCGGCAAGAAGCCCCTCTACTGGGGCCTCGAGCGCGGCCGGCTCCGGTTCGGCTCGCAGCTCCAGTGCCTCTTGGCCGATCCCGCCTTCCGTCCCGCCATCGACCGCACCGCCCTCGGGCTCTATCTGCGGCTCGGCTACGTGCCCGGCACCCGCTCGATCCTCGAGGGCGTGGCCAAGCTCGCCCCCGGCACCTGGCTGCGGATCGACGCCCGCGGCGAGATCGCCACCGGCCGCTACTGGGACCCGGTCGAGCTCGTCGCCCGCGGTCTCGCCGAGCCGTTCGCGGCCAGCGAGGACGAGCTTCTCGACCGCTTCGAGGACCTCCTGTTCGACGCCGTCCGCCGCCGGCTCGTGAGCGACGTGCCGCTCGGCGCCTTCCTCTCGGGCGGCATCGACAGCGCCACCGTCGTGGCACTCGCCCAGAAGGCGAGCCCGCGGCCGCTCGCCACCTTCACGATCGGCTCCCCCGATCCGGCCTTCGACGAGAGCGCGCAGGCAGCGGCGATCGCGCGCGCCCTCGGCACCGATCACCACAGCCTTCTGGTCGGCCCCGAGGAAGCGCTCGCGACCGTCCCCGAGCTCCCGCGCTGGTTCGACGAGCCCTTCGCAGACGCCTCGGCGATCCCGACGCTGCTGGTCGCCCGCCTCGCGCGCGAACGGGTGACCGTCGCACTCTCGGGCGACGGCGGCGACGAGCTCTTTCTGGGCTACCGGCGCTATCACGAGGCGCTCGCTCTCGCCCGTCGGCTCGCGCCGTTGCCGCCCGCGCTGCGCCGCGGCGCGGCCCGGCTCTTGGCCGCGATCCCCGAGCCGGCCTGGAGCGTGCTCGGTCGGCTCGCCCCAAAAGGGCTCGAGCCCGAGCGCTTGGCCGAGCGCGTCCGCCGCTTCGCGCGCGTGCTCGCGGGGCCGGCCGAGCGGGCGAGCCTCGAGATCGCCGCGCACTGGGGCGAGCCCGCGCTTCTGGGCGTGCCGGACGTCGTTCCCGAAGGCTATGGCGGCGAGCTCGCCGGCCGCGTCCCCGACCTCGCCACCCGGCTCCAGCTCCTCGACCTTTCGAGCTGGCTGCCGGAGGACATCCTGACCAAGCTCGACCGGGCGAGCATGGCGGTGAGCCTCGAGGCGCGTTGCCCGCTCCTGGATCACCGGCTTCTGGCCTTCGTCTTCCGCTTGCCGCCCTCCCTGCGGGGGCGCGAAGGCACGAGCAAATATCTGTTGCGCCGGCTGTTGGCCCGGCACCTGCCGGCCGAGCTGATCGACCGCGGCAAGCGCGGCTTCTCCTTGCCGATCCACGATTGGCTCAGGGGCCGGCTGCGCCCCTGGGCCGAGGATCTGCTCGACCCCCGCCGCCTCGGCGAAGCGGGGCTGGTCGATCCGCGCCCGGTCCGTCGACTCTGGCAGCAGCATCTCGAGGGCCGCTGCGACCGCCGCTTCCCCTTGTGGAACCTGTTGATGCTCGAGGCCTGGCGGCGCCATTGGCTCGCCCCCGCGAGCCGCGCCGTCCCGGAACCGGTCGCCGGCTAGTCCTCGTCCTCGATCCCGCTCGCGCGCGAAGGAGTCGCTTCCCCGGCCAGCACCACGACACCACCACCCGCTCGCTTGGCAGCATAGAGCGCCTGGTCGGCGGCCTCCCACAAGAGCTCGGGTCGCTCCCCGTGGAGCGGATAGACGGCGGCCCCGATGCTGCCGCGGATCGAGAGATCGAGCCCGGCCGCCTCGAACGGGCCCGCGAGCACGTCCAGAAGGCGCGTCGCAGCGAGCGGCACCCCTTCGATCGTGGCGAGATCGGTCTGCAACAGCGCGAACTCGTCGCCGCCGATCCGCGCCAAGGTGTCGGTGGCGCGGACGACGGGCCGCAGCCTTCGTGCCAAGGCCACCAAGACGGCATCGCCGACCCGGTGGCCGTGTTCGTCGTTGACCCGCTTGAACCCGTCGAGATCCAAGAGATGGACGGCGACCAACCCGCCGAACCGGTCGACCCGGTGGATCGCCTGCTGCAGCCGGTCCTCGAAGGCGAGCCGGTTGGCGAGCCCGGTGAGCGAGTCGGTGAGGGCGAGGCAGGCGAGGTCGGCCTCCCGCGCGAGCCTGGCGCTCGCATCGCGCAGGCTAACGAGCCGCAGCGGCTGGCCCAAGAGCCCGAGCGGCCCGGCTGCGACCTCGACCGGCAGGGGCTCGGCCGTGCCGCGCACCGCCCGCGTCTCGACGACCGCCGGAGGATCCTCGCTCGAGCCCGGCCATCCGCGCGCGGGTGCTTCCAAAAGGGCTGCGAGCGAGCGTCCGACCAGGGCCGCCGGCGCCTCGCCCCAGAGCCGGCCCGCCGCCTCGTTGGCGAGCCGCACCGTCGCATGCGCGTCGAGCAGGAGCAGCGCGTCGGGCGCGTGCGTCAGGATCGCGGCCAGCGTCGCGAGGGCGGCCTCGGGCCCGCTCCGGCCCGCCTCGGCCGCGCCGAGGGGGATCGTCGCGGGCGGTTGTTCGGCGCTGGCGCGTGGCGGGTCGTCGTCCGAGCTCGTTGCGGGACCGTCGGGCCGCGATCGGCCCGCGCGCTCGTCGCCACCGGAAGTGTTGCGATGACCGGCGCCCATCAAATCGCACCACCCATCGATCGATCGTCAATGATGCCGCGTGTATCCCTCCCGAGGTCCGCCGGCAATCGATCGCGAACGAAAAGTCGAGCCAATCTGTTCACTTTCGGGTAGATGCGCCGGCACCCGGCCGCCGCTGCCCCGGGCGCCCTCCGGCGCGACCACCGGTCGGCTTGGGCGCGCGGCCGATCTCGGCTAGACCGGCGCCGCTCCCCGACCCGCCAGGAGGCCGCATGCTCGCCACCTACACGCGGTGCGCTCGCGAGATGATCGTCCACGAGCGGCCTCCCGAGGGCGAGCTGCCGGCCCTGCCGATCTGGATCGACCTGCTGCAGCCGACCCTGCAGGAGGAGCGCCTCGTCGAGCAGCTCATCGGCGTCGAACTTCCCTCGCGCGAGGAGATGCAGGAGATCGAGGCCTCCTCGCGCGTCTACGAAGAGAACGAGGCGCTGTTCTTGACCGCGACGCTCGTCTTCCACGCCGACGAGCCGCCGCCCGGCACGACCGAGGTCACCTTCGTGCTCAAGGGTGACCGGCTCGTCACGCTGCGCTACGAGGATCCGCAGCCCTTCCGCACCATCCGCTCGCGGCTCGAGCGGGCGGGCGCCGGGCTCGCGAGCGCCCAGGCCGTGTTCTTCTGGCTGGTCGAACAGGTCGTCGCGCGCTTGGCCGACATCCTCGAAAAGACCGATCTCGACGTCGACAATCTCTCGACCGAGATCTTCGGTGCCGCCAGCAAGAAAAAAGCCGAGAGCGGCGAGCGGATCGATCTCGTCCGCACCGTCGACCGGATCGGCCGCAGCGGCGACACGGCGGCCAAGTTGCGCGAGAGCATCTTGACCCTGCAGCGCGTGCTGTTGGCGGTCGGCACGAGCCAGCTCGTCCTCGGCGGCAACCGCAAGGAGACGCGGGCGCGGGCCAAGGCCCTGGTCCGCGACGTCCAGTCGCTCTCCGACCACACCACCTTTCTTTCGCAGAAGACGACCTTTTTGCTCGAGGCGACGCTCGGCCTCATCAACATCGAGCAGACCAACATCATCAAGATCTTCTCGGTGGTCGCGGTCGTCTTCCTGCCGCCGACGCTGATCGCCAGCATCTACGGCATGAACTTCGAGTTCATGCCGGAACTCTCCTGGCCCTGGGGTTATCCTTTCGCGCTGTTCTTGATGGTCCTCTCGGCCGTGCTGCCTTACCTGATGTTCAAATGGAAGGGCTGGCTCTGATGCGCCCCTCGCGCGAGCGGCTCCAGGCGGCGCTTGCCGCCATGGCGGGCCGGCCCTTGACCGGGCCGTTCGAGACGCTCCTCGGCTATCGCTACGGCTGGGACGAGCGCGCCGGGCTCACCGTCGAGCTCGACCTCGAGGAGCGCCATCTGAGCCAATACGGGGTGGCGCACGGCGGGGTCACGCTCGTGCTCCTGGACACCGTGGGCGGGGTCGCAGCGGCCCTCGCGGTGGGCGACGCGCTGGCACGGATCGCTACGATCTCGCTCTCCGCCAACTTCATCCGGCCGGCCGAGCCGGGCCCGGTCGTCGCCACCGCGCGGATCGATCATCTCGGCCGAAGCGTGGCGCATCTGGTGATGCACCTGCACGAGGGCACCGCGAGCGGGCCGCTTCTGGCTTCTGCGATCGGCGCTTATCGCCTGTTCCGCCGCGAAGGTTGAGGGCGGCCGGGGCGGGCTCTATATGGGCAGCCGGGCAGAAGCGGCCGTCCGGCCGGGCGAGGGAGGAGGCGATGGCGAAGTTCGGGATCGGCCAGCCGGTCCGGCGCGTGGAGGACCAGCGGTTGGTCACCGGCCGCGGCCGCTATACCGACGATGTCAACCTGCCGGGCCAGCTCTACGGCTTCGTCGTCAGAAGCCCGCACGCGCACGCCAAGATTCGCAGGCTCGACACGAGCAAAGCGGCCGCCGCCCCGGGCGTGCGCGCGGTGTTGACCGCCGCCGACATCGGCGACGCCTCGATCCCCTGCTTCGTGCCGATCACCAACCGCGACGGCAGCAGAGCACCGATGCCGCCGCACCCGGTCCTCTGCCGCGACAAGGTCCGCTACGTGGGCGACAAGGTGGCCTTCGTCGTGGCCGAGAGCCGCGCGCAAGCGCGCGATGCGGCCGAGCTCGTCGAGATCGACTGGGAGCCGCTCGAGGCGGTGGTCGACACCGCCGCAGCCCTCGGGGCGAAGGTGCCGCCCGTGCACGAAGAGTGCCCGGGCAATCTCGCCTTCGATTGGCATTTCGGCGACGAGCGGGCGGTCGCCCAAGCCTTCGCCGAGGCCGCGCACAAGGTGCGGCTCGAGCTCGTCAACAACCGCCTCGTCTGCAATCCGATGGAGCCGCGCGCCGCGGTCGCCGAATGGAACGCCGCCGAAGGCAAGCTCACGGTGCACACCTGCACCCAGGGCGGCTGGGCGTTCCGCGACGTGCTCGCCGCCAATCTCGGCCTGCCCAAAGAAAAGGTGCGGGTGATCACCCCCGACGTCGGCGGCGGCTTCGGCATGAAGGCGATGTTCTACGGCGAGTACACGCTCTGCGCCATCGCCGCCAAGAAGCTCGGCCGGCCGGTCAAGTGGACGAGCGAGCGCGGCGAGGCCTTCCTCTCCGACAGCCAGGGCCGCGACCACGTCACGGTGGCCGAGCTCGCCTTCGATGCCGAGCACAAGATCCTGGGCCTCAAGGTCGACGTCGTCGCGAACATGGGGGCTTATTATTATTTCTTCGCGCCCTTCATCCCGACGGGTGCGGCGCTCAAGGTCCTGCCCGGCGTCTACGACGTCAAATGCCTGAGCTACGGGGTCAAGGCGGTCTTCACCAACACCGTGCCGGTCGACGCCTATCGCGGTGCCGGCCGACCCGAATCGATCTACTGCATCGAGCGGCTCATGGACCTGGCCGCAGCCGAGCTCGGCGTCGATCGCCTCGAGCTGCGGCGCAAGAACTTCATCAGGCCCGAACAGATGCCGTTCAAGACCGCAGCCGGCGAGGTCTACGATTCGGGCGACTTCGACCGGGTCATGAGCACGGCCGTGGCCCGCGCCGATTGGCAGGGCTTCCCGGCACGCCGGGCGGAGGCGGCCCGGCGCGGCAAATTGCGCGGCATCGGCCTCTGCTATTACATCGAATCGACCATGGGCAATCCGGTCGAGCATGCGAGCGTGCGCTTCGCGGCCGACGGCACGGTCGAGGTGCTCGTGGGCACCCAGAGCAACGGCCAGGGCCACGAGACCGCCTACGCCCAGGTCCTGACCGAGCGGTTGGGCGTGCCGTTCGAGAAAATCCGCGTCGTCCAGGGCGATACGGACGCGATCGCCGACGGCGGCGGGACCGGCGGCTCGCGCTCCTTGACCGCCGAAGGGGTGGCGATCTGCGAGGCCTCGGACCGCGTGATCGAAAAGGGCAAGATCGCCGCCGCCCACCTCTTCGAAGCCGCGGTCGCCGACATCGGCTTCGCCGACGGGATCTTCCGGGTGGCCGGCACCGATCGCGCGATCGGCATCATGGAGCTGGCCGAGCGGGTGCGGGTGATGGCGAGCAAGCCGCCCGGGCTCGAGCAGGGGCTCGATGCGGCGGCCTCGATCAAGCTCGACGCCTGGACCTTCCCCAACGGCTGCCACGTGGCCGAGGTCGAGGTCGATCCCGACACCGGCATCACCCGCATCGTCCGCTACACCGTGGTCGACGATTTCGGGGTGGTCGTGAACCCGCTCCTGGTCGAGGGCCAGGTCCATGGCGGTGTCGTCCAGGGGATCGGTCAGGCGCTGCTCGAGCACACGGTCTACGACCCGAGCGGCCAGCTCCTGACCGGCTCGTTCATGGACTATTGCATGCCGCGGGCGGACGATCTGCCCTCCTTCGACTTCTCCACCGTCGAGGTCCCCTGCCGGAACAATCCTCTGGGCGTGAAGGGGTGCGGCGAGGCGGGCTCGGTCGGCTCGTGTGCCGCGGTCATCAACGCGCTGGTCGATGCGCTCTCCCCCTTGGGCGTGCGCCACGTCGACATGCCGGCTCTGCCCGAGAAGGTCTGGCGCCTCGCCCAGGGAGCGAAAGAGGCCGCCTGAGGCGGCAAGGGTCGGGGCGGCGGCCGGGGCGGGCGCGTCGGCGCGGCGGCCGGCCGTCGTTCGGCTCAGCCGCCTCGACCGGCCGGGCGGGCGCGCACCAAGGCCGGCGTCGCGGCCGCGGTGACGAGGCTGCCCACGACCAGGCCGGCGAGTTCGGTGCCGGCGGCGGCGAGGGTCGTGCAGCCGGCGGCGCCGAGCATGCCGAGCTCGCTCCAGGCCCGCACGCAGGCGAGCGTGGTCGCAACCGGCGGCAACCGACAGAAGGCGTCGACCCCCGCCATCCACCAACCGAACGGTGCCACGGCGCCGTCGGCCGAGCGCGCGGGGCCGCTCGCCGGCACGAGCCGGCGCGCGCGCGGCGCATTCGGGAGGAAGCGCGCACCGGCCGGGGCCGGGCGATCCGCCGCGCGCGCATTGTCGTTGGCGGGCCCGCGCGCCGCACCGCTCGGCAGGCGCCCGACCTCACGCGTCCGGATCATGTGGCGTGCTCCGCGGCCGAAGCCGCCCGGCTCGATCATGGTGCTCACCCCGCGCTCGACGCAGCGGTGTCCTCCCCGACGGCCGACGAGCTACCGAGCGCTCGGCGATCCGCCAAGGGTCGTGGACACCCGCCCGGCAGGATGGCACCGATCCGCTTAACATTGTCGCAAGATCGTGACACCGGCTCACCGGGCTGCAGCTCCGGGGTATGTCAGGACCGCAGGGTCCGCCGCAGCCGGCCCAAGAGCTCGAGCCGCGAGCGATCGTCGGGCAGGGTCCGCAGCTCGTCGGCGATGTCGAGCATCAGGCGGGCATGCGCATTGTGCCAGTCGGCCGGCATCGCCGCGATCCGCGGCTCGAGCCGGACCGGGCCCGGCACGGGCACGGGCGGCCGCGCCGGGGCGAGCTCGAAGCGCTGGTCGAGATGCGGGACGATCACCGCGAGCGGATCGAGCCCGATCGCGGCGAGCGCGCTCTTCACGGCCAGGGTCGCGCGCTCCTCGCCGCGGATCAGGAAGATCCCGCCGGTGATCGGCCGCCGCGCCTCGACCCAGGCCGTGAGCTCGCGGCGGTCGGCGTGGCCGGCCACCGAATCGATCGCCCGGATGCGGCCCTTGACCGCGACCTCCTCGCCGTCGATCCGCACCCGCCGCTCGCCCGAAAGCAGGATCTGGCCGAGCGTTCCGGGTGCCTGGTAGCCGACGAGCAGGAGCGTGGTGGTCGGCCGCCAGAGATGCTGGAGGAGGTGGCGGCGGATCCGCCCGCCCTCGCACATCCCGCCCGCCGCCACGACGATCGCGGGCTCCTCGAGCCGCTCGAGGGCCTCGCTCTGCTCGATCGCTGCGACAGGCCGCAGCCGCTCGAGGCCCGCGACGCGGCCACGCTCGCCGGCGGCGCCGCGATAGCGGGCGAAGAGCTCGACCGCGCGCACCGCCATGGGCGCATCGAGGAAGATCGGCACCTCCGGGATCGCGCCGCACGCCGCCGATTCGAGAAGCGCGTGCACGAGCTCGACCGTGTTCTCCGCGCCCAGGGCCGGGATCAGGAGCGGGCCGCCCGCCTCGAGGGCGGTGCGGACCTCGCGCGCGAGCCGCTCGCGGCGCTGGCCGGGGCCGATCTCCTCGCGCTCGCGATCACCCTCGGGGCAGGCGAGGACGAGGTGATCGACCCCGCCCGGGCTCGACGGGCCGGCCTCGGCCGCCCGCAGGTCCGGTCCGAGATCGCCCGAGACGAGAAGGCGCACGGGCCCCTCGGCCCCGTCCTCGATCTCGAGCTCGATCGCGGCCGAGCCGGGCAGGTGGCCGCTGTTCCACAGCCGCGCCCGCACCCCCGCCGCGGGCTCGAACCAGCGGCCGTAATCGCAGCGCTCGAGCCGCTCGAGCACGCGCAGCGCATCGCTGCGGCGAAAGAGCGGCTCGACCGGCGGCAGACCGGCGCGGCGCGAGCGGCGATCCTCGCGCAGGGCATCCTCGCGGGCGCGCTCGGCCAGGTCCGAGAGCAACAGGCCCAAGAGATCGCAAGTGGGCTCGGTCGCCATCACCGGCCCCTTGAAGCCGGCGCGGACGAGCTCGGGCAGAAGGCCCGCATGATCGAGATGGGCGTGCGTCAACAGCACGCCGTCGATGCCCAGGGGCGAGAAGGGGAGGGTGCGCCGGTTGAGCTTGCGGACCGTGGCGGTGCCCTCGAACAGCCCGCAATCGACCAACAGACGCCCGGCCGCGTGCTCGATCAAGAGACAGGTCCCGGTCGGGGTCGAGGCGGCACCGTGAAAGGCGAGGCGGATCGGCATCCCCACTCCAAGCACGCGGAAAAAGGCGTGGCCCCGAGCTACCAGCCGGCGCGGGGCTTAGCAACTATAGCGCGACAAGGCCAGAAGTCACTCGCGCGGTGCGTAATGATCGCGGATCGCCTGCCACGCCTGCTCGGCGGTCTCGACGAAGCGGAAGATCGCGACGTCCTGCTCGTCGATGACGCCCTGCTCGACCATGGCCTCGAAGTTGACGATGCTGCGCCAATAGTTCTCGTCGAACAGCAACACGGGCATCGAGCGTGCCTTTTTGGTCTGGATCAGGCAGAGTGTTTCGAACAGCTCGTCGAGCGTGCCGTAGCCCCCGGGAAAGACGACGAGTGCCCGCGCCCGGGTCAAGAGATGCATCTTCCTGAGCGCGAAATAATGGAAGCGGAAGCAGAGCTCGGGTGTGACCCAAGCGTTCGGCGCCTGCTCCTGCGGCAGCACGATGTTGTGCCCGATCGTGGGGGCGCCCGCCTCCTGGGCGCCGCGATTGGCGGCTTCCATGATGCCGGGGCCGCCGCCGGTCACGATCACGTAGCGGTGCCGCTCGCCGTCGCGGCTTTCGCGCGAGACCAGGGCCGCGAACCGGCGCGCCTCCTCGTAATGGCGCGAGAGCTGTTCGAGCCGGGTGGCGATCGCCAGCCGCCGCGCCGCCGCCGGATCCTCCGGTCGGGCGCGGGCGGCGGCCTCGGCCTCGATCCGCCGCCGGCGGGCCTCCTCGGGCTCGACGATCCGCGCGCTGCCGAAGACGACGATGGTCGATTCGATGCCGTGCCGCTGCAGCTCGAGCTCCGGCTTCAAGAGCTCGAGCTGGAGGCGGACCGGGCGCAGTTCCTCGCGCAGCAGGAAGTCGATGTCGGTGAAGGCGAGCCGGTAGCTCGGCGAGCGGGTCTGCGGCGTGTCGGCCCGCGGCGGCTCGCGCAGCGCCTCCTCGCGTGCGGTCGGCAAAGGCACGTGCGGCTCGGGCTCGCGCAGGCTCATGAACGGACTCCGGAACGGGCGGCGCCGCGGCCGCGGACCGCTCTTGTCGCGCAAGCCCGACGGCTGCGCAACCATCGGGCGATGACCGCTCCGGACCCTGTCGAAAACGCGACACGGCCCCGATCGGATCGACCGGGGCCGTGCGCCGAAAATCCCGTCTCGTTCGGGGCCGCGCCGGCTCAGGCGGCGAGCGACTTGGCCTCGTCGAGGTTGGCGGTCGCCCGCTTGACGAACAGATCGACGACCTCGGCCTGCGCCTTCATGCCGAGATCGAGGGTCTCCTTGGCATCGGCCATCGCCTTCTCGAGGACGGCCTTGGCCTCCTCGACATACTCCTTGGGCTGCTTCTTGGCGTCGAAGCCCTTCACGAAGCCCTCGGCCTTGCCGAGCGTCTCCTTCATCATCTCGACCTGGCGCTTGGCGACCGTCTGCCAGAAGTCGAACACGATCTTCTGCGCAGCCACCACGGTCTCGAGGTTGGCCTTGTGCAGGGCCATCAAGGCCTCGACGTCGATCTTCGGGAAGCTCGGGGAAGCGGTCTTGGCAGTCACGATGCCCTCCACTGGCTGCTTTGCTGCGCTGCACAATAGATATCGCATCGCAGTGGCCGGCGGCAAGGGCCGGTGCAGCGAACCGTCGGCGATCGCGCCCTTTTTTCTGCGACCCGCGGTCGCAGGCGCGGCCGCGGCGCGATCGATCAGCCGATCCGCGCCAGAAGCGGCCCCACCCGCTGGAGCACGCCCACCCCGGCCGCGAGGCTGCGATGCAACGCGTCGCGGGTACGAACGAGGCCCGGGGTCGGATCGGCCAGGAACACGGCCAACGTCTCGAGGGTCAACAGCGTGCCGCCGATCTCCTGCAGCGCGCGCTCGGCGCCGCGGCCCGGCACCCGTGCCACGTCGAGGAAGGCGTGGACCAGGCGCGAGAGGGCGAAGATCATCGGCACCCAATGATGCGGGTGCGAAGGCCACAGCTTGGCCCGGATCATCGTGCCGGTGAGCACCCGGTGCGGCGCCAAGGCCTCGAGCCAGCGCAGCATCACCCGCTCGAGGCGGACCGCCGGATCGGGGTCGGCGAGCTGGTCCGCGGGCGTTTCCCACACGGCTGCGAGCGCGCGGGCGAACCACGCATCCGCGATCGCATTGGTGTCCGGGAAGAGGGCCGCGACCTCGGCCGGGGCGACATGGGCGCGCTGCGCGACCTCGCTCAGCCGCAGCTGCTCGAAGCCCACCTCCTCGGCGAGCGCGAGGGCGACCTCGAGGATCCGGTCGCGGTCGACCGCGGGCGGCTCGCGCGCGGGCCGCCGGGCCAAGGGCTCAGCCCGCGAGATGCCCGACCCGGTCGAGCGAGGCGGGCCGCGGCAGGCCGTAGCGGGCGAGCGCCGGGGCCACGATCCGTTCGACCTCCGAGCGGCCGAGCTCGTCCATGAGCGCGCAGGGCGGCTTGGCAAAGCGCAGCGCCTCGCGCGCGCCCATGTCGATGTCGGCGGGTGCCGCCACGCCCTCGTCGAGCTCCTGGAGCACGGCCAGGAAGACGCCCAACCGGATCCGGTCCCGGATGACCGCCCGCCGCTCGGCCGGGATCTCGCCGACCTCGCCGATCTCCCATTGGCGATCGGCCTCGCCGACCTCGATCAGGCTCTTGGCCGGGGCGTAGAAAGGCCCGAGCGGGGCCAGGTTCTGAATGGCGTGCAGGTTGATCCGCGGCTTGATCAGGTTCTGCACCCGGAACGGCCCGGCTGCGGCACCCACGGCCTCCTCGGCCACCGCGTCGATCTCGGCCGTGGTCGCGAGGCCCTCGTCCAGGAGCCGGCAGGCCTCGTTCGTGTAGGGGCAGAAGAAGCGGTTGATGGCGAAGCCGTAAGAGTCCTTGCAGGTGATCGGCTTCTTGCCGGTGGCGCGGCAGAAGGCGAGGCCGGCCTCGACCGTCTCGGGGGCGGTGGCTTCGCCGCGGACCACTTCGACGATCGGGTTGATCTGGGCCGGGCTGAAATAATGCAGCCCCAAGAAGCGCTCGGGCCTCTTCATGTGGCGGGCGAGCTCGCTCACCCGCAGACAGCTCGTGTTGGTGGCCACGAGCGTGCGCGCCGGCAACAGGCCCGAGAGCGTCTCGAACAGCCGCGCCTTGAGGTCGAACTCCTCGAAGATCGCCTCGATCACGAGGTCGCAGTCCACGAGCCCGCCGAGCGTGTCGACGGCGGCCAGGCGGCCGGCCGCCGCCTCGGCCTGCTCGCGGCTCATCCGGCCGCGTTCGATGCTCTTGGCCCAGAACGCCTTGGCCTGCTCGATCGCCTTCGACGCGGCTTCGGGCCGGGCGTCGAACAGCCGCACCAAGAGCCCGTGCTGGGTCACGTTGGTGGCGATCCCGGTGCCCATCGTCCCGGTGCCGACGATCCCGACCGTGCGGATTGCGTTCATCGCGCTGCCCCCGCTCGCCGCTGCCCCGCCTCGCTTCCCGCCTCGCGCCGATCGAACGGAAGCGTCAGTCGCGCAGATGCCCGGGCAGCTCGTGCACCGAGACCCAGGTCAGGTCCTTGTCGACCTCCTTGACGATCTTCTCCTTGACCTTCTCGGGCAGGACCTCGCGCAGCTCGCCCAGCATCTTGGGCGGGGCCACGAGCATCAGCCGGGCGAAGCGGCCTTCGTTGTTGGCCGTCTCGAGCGTCTGGGCGAGCTCGCGGGCGAAGCGCTGCTTCTCGACCTCCTTGGGATCGGTCGGGGGCTCCATCGCGTGGCGATCGCCGACATGGCTCGAATCGACGCTGCGGCCGGGGCGATCGGCCAACAGATCCGCGCCCTTCTCCCGGCCGCGGCCCAGAAGTTCGGGCATCACGAGGGTAAGCCCGCCGACTTTCGGGTCGCCCTCGAAGATCCGTGCCCGCGCCCCGTCGGCCACCACCACCCACATCGTCCGGTTCGGCATCGCGATCGGTCCCTCGTTGTCACGGTGCGCGGTTCAGCGCCGCTCGTCCTCGTCGGGCGCGTCCGCGGTCAAGATGTCGTAGACGCGGGCCGCCGCCCCTTCGAGCGGGTGCGGCGCCTCGCCCAGCACGTCCTCGGCGCCGCTCGCCCACAACACGGCCTTCTCGATCTCGGCGATCGTCGCCCCCGTGGCGAGGATCTGGGCGAGCTTTTCGGGATCGTCGTCGCGCACGATCCGCGCGATCTCGCTCAAGCTCGGTCGGGCGTCGGGTGCGGGGCGGGTCATTCTCGTCTCCGAATTGGGGGCGGCAAGGGCCCGCCACAAGATCGCGGGAGCTCAGCTCGGCGCGCGGCTCGCCGCGGCGCGCACCGCCTCGACCGCCGCCCGCCAAGCGGCGCGGTCCTCGCAGCTCTCGACCAGGACGAACCCGGGGCCGAGCATCCGCAGCCGCTCGTCGAGCGCAGCCTCGGTCTCGTCCGGGCAGCGCTCGATCCGCGCCTCCTCGCCCAGGACCTTG
Source organism: Geminicoccaceae bacterium (assembly GCA_025054575.1). Taxonomy (GTDB): domain Bacteria; phylum Pseudomonadota; class Alphaproteobacteria; order Geminicoccales; family Geminicoccaceae; genus JANXAZ01. The sequence goes on from JANWZN010000012.1 coordinate 15,076, forward strand.
CGCGCCTCCACCGCCGCGGCCTCCTCGCAGGCGACCACGACGAGCGGCATCTGCGCCCGGCGGGCGAGCTCGCGGGCGAGCTCGAGCGGGCCGCGGCCGCCGCGGTGCACGACCTCGCGCGGACCGCCGGCTCGACCGAGGACGAGGAGCGGGCAGGGCAGCCGCACCGGCGGCTCCTCGCGCCACAGCGTCGAGGCCGTGGCGACGGCCAGCACGTCGTCGGCGCCGAGCGCGAGCGCCTCGAGCCCGTGCGTCGTCTCGAGGCGCCAGCGCACGCGCCGCGCGGCCGCCACCTCCGCGAGCCGCAGCCGCGCCCGCTCGGCCACGGCGCGCAGCATCCGCTCGGCGAGGGCGGTGTCGAACTCGCGCTCGCCCGCGCCGGTGACGATGCGGGTGAAGGGTAGTGCCGCGGATGCCGAGAAGCGGCGGTCCTCGACCAGGAGGGCTACCATCTCGCGCTCGAGCCGCTCGGCCATGGCGAGGGCGGAATCGAGCAGGGCGAGTGCGGTCTCCTCGGGCGGCAGCGCCAGCACGAGGCGGGCAGAGGAGGCCGGTGCCGCGCTCACGAGCCCGCCTCCTCCTTCCGCTCGCTCTCGGCCTCTTTGGCCGCAGCGCCGAACGCCTTGCGCTTCTCGGCCATCGCCACGAGCCGGTCCTCGGCCCTGCGGAACACGGTGCCCTCCGGGAACAGACCGTCGGGCCCGCGCGTGCCGGCCGGCATCCCGGTCAGGATCTCGATCCCTTGCGCGATCGTGCGCACCGGCCAGATCGTGAACCGTCCCGCCGCCACCGCCTCGCGGACCCGCTCGTGCAGCATCAGATGCCGCACATTGGCGGCCGGGATCAAGACGCCGTGGCTGCCGTCGAGGCCGCGGGCCGCGCAGAGATCGAAGAAGCCCTCGATCTTCTCGTTGACCCCGCCGATCGCCTGGACGTTGCCGTACTGGTCGACCGAGCCCGTGACCGCGAGGCTCTGCCGGATCGGCACCTCCGAAAGCGCCGAAAGGAGTGCATAGAGCTCGGTCGAGGACGCGCTGTCGCCCTCGATCCCGCCATAAGACTGCTCGAAGACGAGCGTGGCCGAAAGCGAGAGCGGCAGATCGGGGGTGAAGGTGGCGGCCAGGAAGCCCGAGAGGATGAGCACGCCCTTGGAATGGATCGGGCCGCCGAGCTTGACCTCGCGCTCGATGTCGATCACCTGGCCGCCGCCCATCCGCACCCGGGCGGTGATCCGCGACGGCCGGCCGAAGGCGAGATCGCCCAGCTGGATCACCGAAAGCCCGTTGACCTGGCCCACGGCCGTCCCGCTCGTGGCGATCTGCACCACCCCTTCGGTGATCTGCTCGAGCGCGCGCTCCTTGAGCCGGCCGAGCCGCCGCTCGCGCGCTGCGAGCGCCCGGCGCACAGCCGCCCCGTCGATCACCGCCGCCGTTCCGGCGCGGAAATCGGCCTCGCGCAAGACGTCGGCCAGATGCTCGAGCTCGGTCGAGAGCTTCTCGCGATCCTCCGCCCGCCGGGCGGCGTGCTCCAGAAGGCGCGCCACGCCGCAGCGGCGCACGGGCTTGAGCCCCTCCTTGCGGGCGACCGTGGCCACGAGCCGCGCGAACAGCGAGACCTTGGTCCGATCGCGCGGCAGCCGCTCGTCGAAATCGGCCGGGATCTTGAACAGCCGGCCGAACTCGGGATCGAGCTCGACCAGGAGGTAGTAGAGGAGCCGCTCGCCCAAGAGCACGACCTTGATGTCCAGAGGTGCCGGCTCGGGCTCGAGGGTCTGGGTGCCCAGCACACCCAGGGCCTGCAGCGGCGATTCGACCCGGATCTCGCGGCTCGTCAGCGCGCGCTTCAACGCGTCGTAGGCGAGCGGCCGGGACAAGAGCTTCCTGGCCTCGATCACGAGATAGCCGCCATTGGCGCGGTGCAGGGCGCCGGCGCGGATCATCAAGAAGTCCGTGAGCAGCGCGCCCATCTCGGCGCGGTGCTCGATCCGGCCCACGAGCCGCTCGAAGGTCGGATCGTCCTCCTGGATCACGGGCGCGCAGCGTTGGCCCGTATGATCGACGATCAGGTTGACCCGGTAGCGGCGAAAGAGCGGATGGCCGTCCTCGATCGCGATCGCCGCGGGCCCGATCTGCTCGGGGAGCTGCAAAAAGGCCTCGACGTGCTCGATCACGTCCTTGCGCGCAGCCTCGAGGTAGGCGAGCACGTCCGGCAGGTCGGCATAGGCCGGGCGGATCGTATCGAACAGGAAATTGACCGCGAAGGCTGCGGTCTCGTCGTTGAGTGCCTTGATCTTCTCGCGGGTCTCCTTCATCCAGCGCGGCGCATTGGCGAGCGCGTCGCGGAGCTTCTTCTGCAGGTTCTCCACCGTCTGCTCGATCTGTCGGCGGATCGAGTCGGGCAGGGCCTGGAAGATCTCGGGCGTGACGATCCGCCCGTCGGCCACCGGCGCGAAGGCGAAGCCCATGGGCGAGCGGATCAGGGCCACGCTGTGCCGCTTGGCCTCCTCCTCGACCTCGGCGATCGCCTTTTCCTGGCGCTCCTTGAGCTCCTCTTCGACGACCTGGCGGCGGGTGCGGTACTCCTCGTTCTCGAAGGCGTTGCGCAAGGCCGGCAACAGATCGGTCAACAGCCGCTTGATGTCGGCCTCGAGCCGGGCGCCGCGGCCGGCCGGCAGGCGCAACAGCCGCGGCGTGCGCGGATCCTTGAAGTTCGAGACGTAGCACCAGTCGCCCGAGGGCGGCTCGCTCTTGGCCCGCTCCTCGAGCAGCTGGCGGACGGTGGTGTGCTTGCCGATCCCCTCGGGCCCGAGGGCATAGACGTTGTAGCCCGGCCGGCGGGTCGAGAGCGCGAACTGGAGCGCCTCGACCGCCCGCTCCTGGCCGATCGTGTCGAGGAGATCGGGGAGTTCGGCCGTGGTCTCGAAGCCGAGCTCCTCTTCCGGGCACGACCAGGCGAGCTCGGAAGCGGGCAGCGGATCGGGCAGGGGCAAGGGGCGTCTCCTCGCGCGGGCGGCTGCGGCGGCGCGGGCGAGGTATCAGACCGGAAGCGGGCGCGTGAAGAGCCGGCCGAGCCCCTCGAGCCGGTCCTCGATCCCGGCGAGGCGCAGCGCGTGCCAGGCCATGGCGTGGTTGGAGGACGTGACGGGCTTGCCGAGCCGCCGCTCGATCCGTTCGGCCGCCTCGACCAGGCGCAGGCTCGTGCAGGAGACGAAGACCGCCTCGACCCGCGGATCGGCCCCGAGCTCGAGCACCGCCGCTTCGATCGAGGCCGGGTCGATCCGCGCCACCTTGGAATCGTCCTCTTCCTCGAAGCTGCCGAAGACCGGCACCTCGAGGCCGCGCGCCTCGAGATAGCGGCGGACGATGTCGTTGACCGCACGGCCGTAAGGCGTGAGGACCGCGATCCGGCGGGCCGCGAGCGCCCGCAGGGCCGCGAGCGCCCCGCCGATCGGGGTGGTGACCGGCACCCCCGGCCGCGCCTCGTGGATGCGTGCGGCGATCCGCTCCTCGCCCAAGACCATGGCCGCGGAGGTGCAGCCGAAGGCCACGACCGAGAGCGGCAGGACCGGCATGATCAGCCGCGTGGCAGCGGCGATGTCGCCCTCCATGGCGGCCAAGGTCTCGGGGGTGATCCGGACCTCGTTCCACATCCGGCTCTCGTAGAGCGCCACCCCCGGGAGCCGGCCGAAGACGCATCGCCATTCGTGCTCGATGGTCTGGTCGGTGGCGAGCACGACGAGGCCGATGCGCGCCCGCGCGCCGATGCCCTCGTCCATCCGGAACACGAGCCCGCCGCGATACTCCGTCGCCATCGCACGCTCCTCCGCGCGGCCTCAGGCGGCCTTGGGCTCGAGGCCGACCGGATCCCATTCCGGCCGCCGCCCGGCCAACAGATCGGCCACGATCCGGGCGGTGCCGCAGGCCCAGGTCCAGCCCATGTGGCCGTGCCCCGTGTCGACCCAGAGATTGCGCTGCCGGCCGCGGCCGAGGATCGGCAGATTGTTGGGCGTCATCGGCCGCAGCCCCGCCCAGTATTCCGGCCGGCTCCAGTCGCCCGCTTGCGGGAAGAGCTCGTGCGCGGCCTTGAGCATCGGCGCGAAATCCTCGGGCCGGTGCGACCAGTCCCACCCGCCGAGCTCGGCCACCGCGGTCAACCGCACCCGATCGCCGTAATTGGCGAAGGCGAAGAGATTGTCCTCGTCGACCCCGCAGAGGGTGGGCGGGTTGTTGGAGCCCGCGATCGGCAGCGTCACGGAATAGCCCTTGACCGGCCAGATCGGCAGATCGAGCCCGAGCTTTCGGCCTATGGGCGCGCTGTAGCACCCGAGCGCCAGAACGAAGGCGTCGGCCGAAAGCTCGCCCTTGTCGGTGATCACGCTTTCGACCCGGTCGCCCGCGATGCGGAAGTCGAGGATCGTCTCGCCGAACCGCAGGACGGCCCCCTTCTCGGCGCAACAGCGGGCGAGCGCGCGGGTGAAGAGCCGGGCATCGCCGCTCTCGTCGCCCGGCGCGTAGAGAGCACCGGCGAAGCGGTCCTTGACCGGCTCGTAGACCGGGTCGAGCGCGGCCGCCTCCTCGGGGCTCACCCGCCGCACCTCGACCCCGGCATCGCGCAGGATCTTGGCCTTCTCGTCGGCGGCGGCGAGGCCGGCTGCGTCGCGGTAGAGATAGAGTGCTCCTCGAGAGCGCATGCCGCAGTCGATCCCGGTCTCGGCCAGCACGGTGCGCAGCCGCGCCTGGCTGTAGAGCGAGAGGCCGACCTTGCGCTTGGTGTTGGCAGCGGCCTTCTCGGCCGTGCACTGGAGCGCGAAGCGCACCGCCCAGCGCCAGAAGGCGGGATCGCTCTGGAAGCGGAAGCGCAGCGCCAGATCGTCGCGGCGCAGGGCCTTCACGAGCGTCTTCAAGGCCTTGGGCGAAGACCAGGCATAGGCGTGGCCGGGGGCGATCATCCCGGCATTGGCATAAGACGTCTCGCAAGCCGGCTCGCCGCGGCGATCGACCAGGATCACCTCGTGGCCGTCGCGCACGAGCTCCCAGGCGGCGGCCACGCCGACCACGCCCGCACCCAGAACCGCGACCCGCATCGCGAGGCCGTCCTCAGCGGGCGGCCACGACCATGATCTCGACGCAATAATCGGGGGTCGCAAGGCGCGCCTCGACGGTCGCCCGGGCCGGGGCGCAGCCCTCCGGGACCCAGGCGTCCCAGACCCGGTTCATCTCGTCGAACTGACGCATGTCCGTGACCCAGATGTTGGCCGAGAGGATCTTGCTCTTGTCGGTGCCGGCCTGGGCCAGGAGATGGTCGATCCGGTCGAGCACGTTCTTGGTCTGCTCGGCCATCGACGCACCGGGCTTGTCGAGGGCCACCTGGCCCGCGAGGAACACGAGATTGCCGAAAGCCACGGCCTGGCTCAGCCGCTTGCCGGGCTCGATCCGCTCGATGCTCATGGGCGTTCCTCCCTCCCGCTTCGCGGCCACCCTAGAGATGCTCGGCGCTGCGGTCGACCCGCGGGCGCGCGCCCGAGCCGTCCGTTCGATGCAGACCCCCGCGCGGCGGATCGCGTCGAGCGCAGGCCCAGGCGCGCCGGATCGCGGTCAGCGCAGATCCTCGAGCGGGATCAACAGGCCCGAAGCGGCGAAGCCGCCGTCGACGGCGAGCACGTGGCCGGTGACGTAGCCGGCCCCGTCGGAGACCAGGTAGGCGACCGCTTCCGCGATGTCGGTCGGCTCGCCGTAGCGGCCCATCGGCACTTCCCGCAGCCAGCCCGCGCGCGTGCGCTCCGTGTGCACGGCGCGGACCATGTCGGTCTCGATCGGCCCCGGTGCCACCGCGTTGACCGTGATCCCGTGCGGCGCCAGCTCCTGGGCCGCGACTTGCGTGAGGTTGATGACCGCCGCCTTCGAGCTGCCGTAGGCGGCGCGTCCGGTCGAGCCCCGGAGGCCCGCGACCGAAGCGATGTTGACGATCCGCCCGGGCACGTTGTGCTCGACCATCCAGGCCGCGGCCGCCCGGCTCGCGGCGAAGAGCGCCATGACATTGATCCGATAGATGCGCTCGAAATCGCCGAGCTCGTGCTCGAGGAACGGCTTCTGCGCCGCGATCCCGGCATTGTTGACCAAGATCTCGAGGCCGCCCATGAGCTCGGCTGCGCGCCGGATCGCGGGCTCGACCGCGGCGAGCTCGGCCATGTCGAGCACCATGGCGCGGGCCTGGGCACCTTGCGCGCGCAACGCCCCGGCCGCCCCCTCGACCGCATCGCCCGCCCGGTCGATCAAGGTCAGGCTGGCACCCGCACGCGCGAGCCGCTCGGCGATCGCCCGGCCGATCCCGGCCGCGGCCCCGGTCACCACGGCCCGTTTGCCCCTGAGCGGCATGCCTCTTCCTCCCCGAACGCGCCCGTCCGCAGCTGGTCGAGAAACCCGTCGATCGCCGCGAGCGTCGCCGCGCGCGCCCGATGGTGCGGGACGTGGTCCGCGCCCGGCAAGAGCACGCGGCGCACGGGACCCCGCACCCCGCGCGCGATCGCGTCGACCTGCGCGGGGGTGGCGTATTCGTCGGCCGCGCCCTGGAGCACGAGCAACGGGCAGCGGACGCGGCCGAGCCGGTCCTCGACGTTCCAGGCACGAAAGCGCGGATCGAGCCAGGTCTCCGCCCAGGCGCGGAACACCGCTTCGGTGCGGGCCCCGTGGAACCGTTCGAGCCGCCGGCGCAGCTCGCCCGCTTCGAAGGCCTCGACCGCGGCGCGGATGCCCGCGACCGTCGCCTCCTCGACGAAGACGTGGGCGGCGATCGCCACCACCGCCTCGACCCGCTCGGGAAAGGCCGCGGCCGCCAAGAGCGCGATCGTGCCGCCGTCGCTGTGGCCCAACAGGATCGCCCGGCCGATCCCGGCCGCATCGAGCACGGCCGGCAGCTCCAAAAGCGCCATGCGGTCGAGATAGTCGAGCGGGCGGGGCAGGGGCTCGGGGTCGGAGCGGCCGTAGCCCCGGCGATCGTAGAGGAAGACCCGCAGGCCGTGGCGGGCCGCGAGGACCTCCGGCAGGTCCTTCCAGAACCCTGTCGAGCCCAGCCCCTCGTGCAAGAGGACGAGTGCGGTCTCGGCGGGAGCACCCTCGGGCTCGACCCACTCGCCGTGGATCGCGGCGCCCGCGGCCTCGAGCCGGACCGGCGTTCGCGGCACAAGAGGGATCGCCGGCTCGGCCTTTGCCATGCCCGCTCCATCGTGTAGCAGCGGCGGAAGCGATGGTCGGGGAGGCGCTTCATGTCCAGCCTGTTCTGGCTCGAGGATCGGATCGCGCTCGTCACGGGTGCCTCGCGCGGGCTGGGCTTCGCGATGGCGGAAGCGCTCGCCGCCCACGGCGCGCACGTGATCTTGAACGGCCGCAACCCCGAGACGATCGCGGCCGCCACCAAGAAGCTCACCGATCTCGGCTATCACGCCGAGCCCTTGGCCTTCGACGTGACCGATGCCGCGGCCACGCTCGATGCGATCGAGAAGATCCGCGAGGTCCACGGCCGGCTCGACATCCTCGTCAACAATGCCGGCATCCAGCACCGGGTGCCGCTCGTCGACTGGACCGACGCCGATTTCGAGCGGCTGTTGCAGAGCCATCTCGTAGCGGCCTTCCGGCTCGCCCGCGAAGCGGCCAAGCTCATGATCCCGCAAGGCCGCGGCCGGATCATCTCCACGGGCTCGGTGATCGCGATCCTGGCCCGGCCCACGATCCACGGCTATGCTGCGGCCAAGACCGGGCTCCATGGCCTCACCCGCTCGATGGCGGCCGAGCTCGGGCCCAAGGGGATCACGGTCAACGCCATCGCGCCCGGCTATTTCGCGACCGAGATGAACACGGCCCTGATCGCCGACCAGTCGTTCAGCGACTGGGTCAAGAAGCGCACCCCGCTCGGCCGCTGGGCGCAGCCGCACGAGATCGGCGGTGCCGTGGTCTTCCTCGCTTCCGACGCGGCCTCCTACGTCAACGGCCACGTGCTCGTGGTCGACGGCGGCCTCTCGGTCACGCTCTGAGCACGGCCTCCGGGGACCGTTCGGCGGCGGAGGCCGGCGCGCGCAGGGCCACGAGTGCGGCGAGCACGACGACGAAGCCCAGAAGCGGCGGCACGGCATCGCCGATCCACTTCTCGAGGCAGGCGCGGCGCACGGGCCGACCCGCTTCGTCGAGGAACGCGAACCAGTCGGGGAAGGTCTGCAGCCGCGCCGCCTCGTGCGGCGTGATCAGCCGCGGCCGCAGCGGGTGCACGAACCGCCCGCGCCCGGGCGTGCCGAAGCCGGTCGTGATCGTGGGTGCCGGCTCGTCCGGGCGGAGCCGACCGTAGACGGCCGTGTAGGTCGTGCCGTTGCGGTGGCAGACGGGCCGCTGCTCGTTCGGCAGGTCGTAGAGATCCCGCGCGTGCAGATACTCGATCCGCCGCCGGTTCTCGGCCGTCGGCTTGGGTGCGCTGTCGAACGGGCCCACGCCCTCGTCGTCGAGCAGGTCGGCGATCGCCGCCGCGACCGACAAGGGAGCTCGCCGCAGCGCCTCGAGCACGGCATCGAAGGCGTCGAGATCCGCGGCCGAAGCGAAGCCCAAAAGGAACATCCGCTCGCGGCGCTGCGGCGCCCCGTAGTGGGCGGCGTTCGAGACGACCGTCTTCGTCCGATAGCCGGCCGCTTCCAGCACCGCGAGGGCCGTGTCGAGAACCGAGCGCCGGTCGCGCGCCACGTGGCGGACGTTCTCGAAGACGAAGGCGCGCGCGCCGATCGCCACCGCGCTCGCCACGGCCGCGAGCAGCAGACCGTTGCGCGGATCGTCGCGCCGGGAGTGGTTGTTGAGGTTCGAGTGGCCCTCGCAGGGTGGCCCGCCGATCACGAGATCCGGGCGGCGGATCCGGCGCAGGCTCGGCTCGACGAGCTCGGGAGGCTCGGCGAAGCGGGCGCTCGCGCCGGTCCGATCGATCGCGAGGTGGACCAGGTCGCGAAGATCGGCCGCGATCGTCCGCTCCGTGCCGAGATTGCGTCGGTGGACGGCGAGGGCCTCGCGATCGAGATCGACCGCGGCCAGGAACCGCGGCAACAGGCCGAGCGCCTCGGCCGCCATGGCCGCACCGAGCGCGAAGCCGCCCGCGCCCGCGAACAGATCGACGAGCGCGAGCTCGGATCGCAGCGCGGGCGGGATCGGCCGGGCTCCGCGCAGCAGGGCCTGCCACCACGCCTCGGGCGGGTCGAGGGCGGGGTCGGCGAGATCGGCGATGCTCGAGCCGTAGGCCGCGCCGCCGAGCTCGATCCGGCGAACGATTCGGCCGTCCGCTCGCGCGAACCGAAGGGCGAAGCTCACGGCGGCGGGGAGGGCGAGGGCGGGCGCCGCGCCGCGCCGGCGGGCCTCGCTTCCTCGCTCGAGGCCCGCTTCGGCCCTCGAGCGGCGAGCTGCGCCTGCGCTTTCCGGGCCTCCTCCCGGATCAGGGCGGCCGCGTCCTTCTCGTCGAGCACGTCGACCAGGAGATTGGAAAAGATCCGCCGCAGTCGCTTCGCGAGCTCGCGCACGACCTCGATCGGCAGGGCCGGCTCGGAGGGCTTCGCCGCATCGGGATAGACGGAGCGCACGAAGGCCCGCACGAACGCTCGCGCGGCACCGTAGCGCTGGCGGAAGACGTGGCTGCGCCAGAAGTCGCTCTGGCCGCGGCGGGCGAGCGCGTAGCGCTCCTCTTCCGTCGGGGCCGCCTCGTCCAGCGCGCAATCGGCCCGCAGCCAGAGCCGGTAGACGAAGTTCTCGGCGAAATTGCCGAGGCCGAAATTGGCCGGATCGATGCGCCCCCCCTCCTCGCGACGATAGCGGCGCTCGACGATCGCGCGCAGCGGCACGCAGGCGAGCCAGAGCCAGAACGCTTCCTCGGCGAGGGCCTCGTGCGTGCCGGGAAGGGCTTTGTGCACGAGGATCGCGGCCTCCGCCTCGAACCGCTGCCAGGAAGCGTGTCGGACCCGACCGGGGCCGGTCCGGCCGGCGAGCTCGCGCTCGACCTCGGCGAGCGGCGCCTCGAGCTCGAGCGCGAGGCGCCGCGCGACCTCCTCCCACGGAAAGCGCGGGCCGCGATCGTTGGAGCGGACGGCCGGCTCTTCGGCGCTACCCGCGAGCCAGGCTCGGGCGGCGTTCCGGTCGAGGATGGGGTAGGGCATTCAGGGAATCCGGGCGGCAGCGTCCACTGTTCCGGCGAGGACCTGGAAGGCCGCGCGGAGCTTCTGCGCCTCGCTCGGATCCTCGCCCAGCGCTCGCTTCAGCCGGCCGAGGTCCCACTTCCCCGCGCGCGCTCGCTCGAGCTTGCGCACCAGGCCCGCCAGCACGCTCCCGGCCGGGATGTCTTCGGCGTCGGATTCCAGGATTTCGTCGCGGAACGCGTCGAGGAGGGCGAACCCGACCTCGGCCAGGAGCGTGCGCTTCACGGCTTCCGCAGCCGGGTCGGGACGGCCGACGAGCCGATCGTAGACGCTCGCGTGGAGCACCAGGCTCGCGAGCCGCTCTTGCTCGTCCCCGCCCTCGAGGATCGAGCCGTAGCGCTCGACCGCGAACAACGTGCTACGGGGATAGCCCGCCAGCTCCCAGCCCTCCTCGTCGCGCCGTTCCATCGGGAAGAGGTCCCGTTCGGGCGAGCGGCCGATCGTGAAGGTCTTGGCCGCGATCCATTGCCCCTTGCGGTGGGGCAGGCCCGGGCCGGCATCGGGCCGGTCGGCGGCCAGGCAGATGGCCACCCGGATCTCGGCACGATCGTTCGCTACGAGCCTGCGCACGACATCGCCATCGAGCTCGATCTCGTCCTCCACCTCGGCGAGCGGCAGCCGGCGCAAGAGCCTGCTCTCTCTCGGCACACGCGAGAAGCCCACGACCACGAGCTCCGTCTCGGCCGGCGCCAGGGCCTTGCAGAGCTGGTCGCGCACAGCGGGGAGCTTCTCGGTCGTGATCCGCGGTTCGAGCTCCGGCCATCCTCCCTCCGGCCTCGCGAGAAACGGCCCCTTCTGCGGCTGCTCGCCCGGTGACAGCCCGAGGGCGGCATCGTCGAGCAGACCTTCGATGGCGCTGAGCTTGAAGAAAGGGCGGATGGTGCGCGGCTCGCTGCGAACGGCCCCACCGGTGCTCCCGGCGTTCATCGCGTCAGGACCTCGACCTTCGGCTCGAGTAGCACCGACCAGTCGGCCTCGTAGGGCTCCGAGCGGAGCTCGAAATGCCAGACCTGGCCCTGGCCGAGCTCGCCCACGAACGCATGCTCCTGCTCCGGGTCGGGACGAACCTCTGCGGGCGGCTCGACCTCGAGCGCCACCTCGTCCTCCGAGCGGTGCTCCTCCTCGAGCAGCGGGCAAGCGAAGGCGACGCGCACCGGCAACGAAGCGCTTTGCCGTTCCGCCAGTGCCACCGCGATCCGGGCTTCGAGCCGCACCCGGTCGCCGTGCTCACCCTCCGGGACGAGGCGGGGCCCGCTCTCGTATCGGATCGAAATCGGCGGCGGCTCGGACCCCGTGCCGCCCGGGGACTTCGGGCCGCCCGAGAACCACTCCGCGAGCTCCCTGCTCAAGATGTCGACGACCCGAGGTGCCTCGGGCGGTGGCGGCCTGACCTCGCGGCGGAACTTCCGGACGTTGTCCTTGATCCGCTTGACGACCGTTCTGACGACTTCTTTATCCTCTTCTGTCGGCAGGCGGCGATTGGTCGGTTCCCATTTGTCGTGCTCGGGGGGTTCGGAGAGCCGCAGCACGTCGTCGATGTCGTCGTCGGCCTTGAAGGCACCCGCCACGCGCACGTCGGCGCGGCCTCCCGGATCGAAATATTGGACGACCATCTTCGGGAAGCGGACGAGCGCGACCCGGTCGGCCGGCACGGTCCCCGCGTCCTCTGCTTGCTCGTTTCTTTCCGGGTCGTCGCTCGCGACCGCGACGAGAGCGAGCGTTCCGAGCGCCTTGCCGTGGAGTCTGTTGAACGTGTACTTTCGCTCGCGCGTCGGGTCGGCCCCGGCGTCCTTGTTCGTCACGAGCGTCCACGAACGCCGATAGGGTTCGAGGTCGGTTCGCTTGACGGGCGCCGGTCGAAGCTCCTTGCCGGATGCGTCCACGACCACGAGGTCGAGCTCGCCGTCCAGAAGCCGCGGCCACCACCAGGTTTCGACGGCCCGGACGATGCCTTCGGGCGTCGTCTCCGGTAGGGGATCGACGACCACGACGGTGGTGCCGAGCCGGCCGGGTCCCCGCACCTCCGCGGACAGAGCAGCGGCGATGCGATCCGCCCCTTCGTTCTCGAGGGGATCGACGATGCCGGGCTCGGCGTCGCGCGCTCGGCCGAGCCAAGCGCGGCCCGTGAACCGCACCCGACCTTCCGAGAAGGCGTCGAGATAGGCACAGTCCATCAATCTCGTCTTTTCGTCGTCCCCGTCACGGAAGCGGGTGTAGGCGACGATCGTCGCGAGCCGCGATGCCGAGGAGAGGGCAGTCTTGCCGTAACCGTAGGAGCCTCCGGTGTGGGCCCCGCTTTGCTCCGTCTTGCCACTGTCGCCGATCGACAGCAGGAAGCGGAACCAAGCCGATTCGGGGTCACGATGATCGCCGTCGAGTCCCGGGGTGTCGAAGTCCTCGATCACGAGCAGAGAGAGCGGCCGATCGGGGCGGCGCAACGAGGTCAGGCAATGACCCTCCGGCAAACCCCGCAACAGCGGGCTTTTCGCCGCGAAATCCTCGAGCCGCGCCGTATCGACGAAGTTCAGCTTTTGCGAATTCGACAAGGAAAGGAACCGAAACCTAATCCGCGGACGCGAGGTCCGCTCGAGACGGAGCGCGGCGTCGACAGTGTTTTGAATGGCTTCCCGCGTCAGCAGGTCGGGTTGGGGCAGCGACCCGGCCATGGCTCGCGAGTAGCCCGTCCCGCCGCCCATCGGCCCGAGTTCTTCGAATACCCAACTCGTCTCGGACGAAGAGCGCTTACGCAAACCCCACAACACGAATTCGCCTCGTCGATCCTCGATCCACGATCCCGTCGGCTTTCGCGTGACCCTCTGGCCGCCGATCGACCGGGAGCCGGTCTGCGGAGTCCGATCCACCTGGGATTTCAAATCGACGAGCGTAATGGTGGCAGGACCGCAAGGACCTTCGTCTCGCGTCTGGTACGATGGACCTCTCTGCCGTCGGCGCTCGCACACCGATCCGCCGCCCGGGAGCTCGACCCGGTCGTTCCCGACCGGGATCCCGGCTGCGCCCCGCGACCTCGACCGCCCCGCTCCTCGCCGCGCGCCGGTTCCCCTGCGCTTCCGGCCGGAGCGAGACCGGCCGGTAGCCGGGCCCGCCGCCGGCCGCTACCGTTTCCTCACACGGGCGAGGGGAGGAAGCGTTGGACAACGCGCTCGGGCGCGCCCGCGGCCCTGGATCCGGGCGATGGTCGCAACCGACCCGCTCCTGATCGGCATCGACGTCGGCACCACGCGGGTGCGGGCGCTGGCCTTCACCGCCCGTGGCGGGCTCCTCGCCGAGGCGAGCCGGCCCACACCCTGGCAGGAGCCGGCCCCGGGCCTGGCCGAGCTCGACCCCGAGGCGCTCGTCGACGCCACCGTGGCGGCCCTCGCCGAGCTCGCCCGCCGGCTCGACCGGCCGGAGCGGGTCGCGGGCCTGGCGGTCGCGAGCGTGGGCGAGTCCGGGGTCCTCCTCGATGCCGCCGATCGCCCGCTCGCCCCCGCGCTCGCCTGGTACGATCCGCGCCCCGCGGCCTTGCGCGCGGAGCTCCTCGCTCGTGTGCCGGCCGAGCTTTTGGCGCGGATCGCCGGGGTGACGGCCGATCCGATCCTGGGCGTGTCGAAGCTGCTCTGGCACGCCCGCCACACCCCCGAGGCCTTCGAGGCCGCGCGGCGCTGGCTGCATCTGGCCGACTGGCTCGCCTTCCGCCTGGGTGGGGCGCCCGCGACCGATGCCACGCTCGCGAGCCGCACCGGCCTGTTCGATCTCGCCCGCGCCCGCTGGTCGGAGGAGCTCCTCGAGGCCGCCGGGATCCCATCGGCCCTTCTCCCCGAGATCCTGCCCACCGGCACCCGGATCGGCGGGCTTTCCGCCCCCGTCGCCGCGGCCACGGGCCTGCCCGCGGGCTGCCCGATCGGGGTCGCAGGCTACGATCACGCCATGGCGATGCTGGCAGCGGACGTGCTCGATCCGTCCTGTGTGCTGGATAGCATGGGCACGGCCGAGGGCCTCGCGCTGCCGCTCGAGGCGCCCGTTCTGGACGGCCGGCTCGCCGCCTGCGGCTTCAACCAGGGCCTGGCCCTGTTCGATCGGCCGCTTGCTTTCGTGCTCACGGGCCTCGCCACCTCCGCTGCGGCCATCGACCGGGCGCACGCGCTCTTGGCCCCGAACGCCTCGCACGCGGCGCTGATCGCGGCCGCGAGCGCGGTCCCGCCCGGTGCGCAGGGCCTTCTCTTCGTCCCGCATCTGCGCTTTCCCACCCCGCCCTCGAGCCTGCCCGAGGCTCGCGGCCTCTTGCTCGGCCTCGCCCCCGAGACCGATGCCGCGAGCGTCTTCCGCGCCGTGCTCGAAGGCGTGGCGCTGGATTGGCAGAACCTGCTCGAGCATGTGTGCGAACGGATCGGCCGATCCCTTCCCGAAAAGATCCGTGCCGTGGGCGGCAGCAGCCGCAATCCGCTTCTGCTCGCGATCAAGGCGAGCCTCGCCCGCCGCCCGATCGAGGCGGCCGAGACACCGGAGGCGGTGGCCCGCGGTGCTGCCCGGGCGGCCGGGCGCGCGGCCCGGCTCTATCCGAGCCTCGAGGCGGCAGGTGCGGCGCTGCGCCTGCCCTTCGCGCGGATCGAGCCCGATCCCGCCTGGCCCGCGGACGCGGCCCGCCGCCATCTCGCCCGCTATCGCGCGCTGCTCGGGCTCCTGGCCCCGGTCCAGCGCCTGTTGCGCGAGGCGCGCACGGAAGCCGGCGAGGCCGGCGTCCTCCTCAGCGATCGTTCGGCAACGGATCGGTCGGGAAGCGATCGGCCGGGGCGGTAGGCGCCGGCAGCCCGAGCGCCGCCGCCACGAGCGCCCGCGTCGCCTCCGCCCGCGGTGCCGCCAAGACCGCGCCCACCGGCCCCTCTTCGACGATCCGGCCCGCCTCCATCACCAAGAGCCGATCGGCCGCTGCCCGCACGACCGAGAGATCGTGGGTGATCAAGAGCGTAGCCGTGCCGTCCTCGGCCCGCACCCGCTCGAGCAGGTTGAGGATCCGCGCCCGGATCGAGAGGTCGAGGGCCGAGACCGGCTCGTCGAGGACGAGGAGCCGTGGCCGGCTCGCGAGGGCGCGCAGGATCGCCACGCGCTGGCGCTGGCCGCCCGAGAGCTCGTGCGGGAAGCGATCGGCGAGCGCCGGGTCGAGCCCGACGCGACGCAAGAGCCCGGCCACGGCCGCTGGCCGCTCGGCGCGCGGCACGCGTGCCAGGGCACGCAGCGGATCGGCCAACAGGGCACCCACCCGCCGGCGCGGGCCCAGCGCTGCGAGCGGATCTTGGAAGACGAGCTGGAGCTCGGCGCGAACCCGCCGCAGCGCTTCGCCGCGCAAGCTCGAGAGATCGCGGCCGGCCCAGAGGATCCGGCCGGCGCTGGGCTCGAGCAGGCGCACGAGCAGCCGGGCGAGCGTGCTCTTGCCGGCCCCCGAGGCGCCCACGAGTGCTACCCGTTCGCCCGCGCCGATCGTGAAGCCTACACCCTCGACGATCGGGCGCGACAGCCCGGGCGGCCGATAGGCGAGGTCCTCGACCTCGAGCAGAGGCGCGCTCACGGCCGCAGCAGGTGGCAGGCGGCCCCGTCGCCCGGCTCGCCGATCCAGGCCGGCCGCTCGCTGCGGCAGGTGGCCCAGGCGAAGGCGCAGCGCGGCGCGAAGGGGCAGCCCGCGAGCTCGGCCGTGGGGTCGGGCGGCTCGCCCGGGATCTCGGGCAAGGGCCGCGGCGGCGGCCGCTCGAGGTCGAGTGCCGCCGCCAACAGGGCGCGGCTGTAGGGATGGCGCGGGGCCGCGAGCAGCCGCGCGCTGGGGCCGGCTTCGACGCAGCGGCCGGCATAGAGCACCGCGATCCGATCGGCGATCCGGGCCGCTACCGCCGGATCGTGGGTGACGAGCAGGAGGGCGGTGCGCTGCTCGCGCACGAGCCCGTCCAGGAGGTCGAGGATCTGCGCCTGGGTGACCGTGTCGAGGGCGGCGGTCGGCTCGTCGGCCAAGAGCAGCCGCGGGCCCGCGGCGATCGCGGCTGCGATCGCGATCCGCTGCCGCTCGCCGCCCGAGAAGCGGTGCGGCGCGTCCCGCGCCCGCTGCTCGGCCCGGGCGATCCCGACCCGGCGCAAGAGCACCACCGCCTGCGCCCGTGCCGCCGCCCAGGACGCACCCAGATGGTAGCGGATCGGCTCGGCGATCTGGGTGGCGACGTCCAGAACGGGATCGAGGCTCGCGAACGGGTCCTGGAAGACGAGCCCCAAATCGCGGCCGGCTTCGGGCGTTCGGCCGAGCGCGGGAAAGGCGATCCGGCCCGCGACCTCGGCACCCGGCTCGAGCAGGCCCGCGATCGCGAAGAGTGCGGTACTCTTGCCAGAGCCGCTCTCGCCCAGAAGGGCGAGCCGCTCGCCCGCGGCGAGCGAAAGGTCGAGCCCGCGCAGGGCTCGGATCCGCCGCCCGCCGTCGGCGAAGGCGACCTCGAGCCCCTCGATGCGCAGAAGCGGGGCCGTGCTCATGCCGCCGCCCGGCGCGGCGCGAGCGCTTCCGCGAGCCCCTCGCCCACGAGGTTGACGGCGAGCACGGTCGCGGCGAGTGCCATCCCGGGCAACAGCGACAGCCAGGGGGCCGAGACCAACACCGCGCGGCCCTCGGCGATCATCGCCCCCCAGGAGGGGCGGTTGGGGTCGGAGAGACCGAGAAAGGCGAGGGCGCCCTCGATCAAGATCGCCGCCGCGACGGTGAGCGCTGCCATCGGCACGACCGGCGGCAGCGCGTTCGGCAGGATCTCGCGCAGCGCCACTTCGGGCCAGCGCAGCCCGGCCACGCGTGCCGCTTGCACGAACTCGGCACGGCGCAGCTTGGCGACCTCGGCGCGCACGAGCCGCGCCGGTGCGGGCCAGGAGGCGGCGGCGATCGCGAGGACGACCGTCTCGAGCCGTGCCCCGAAGACGCTCACGAGCGCCAGTGCCAACAAAAAGCCCGGCACGATCTGGAAGGCTTCGACGAGCCGCATCAGCGACTCGTCGACGAGCCCGCCGGCGGCCCCCGCGAAGAGGCCGATCGCGACGCCCACGAGCACCGCCGCGGTCGTGGCGCCGGTCGCGACCAGAAGCGAGGTCCGTGCCCCGGCGAGCAGGCGGGCCAGGAGATCGCGACCGAGCCGGTCGGTGCCGAGCGGATGGGCCGGGTCGGCAAGCGGCGGCAAGAGGGCCGCGGCCACGGGTGCGTCCGGATCGATCGGCCAGAGCCAGGCTGCCGCCGCGGCCGCGAGGAGGAAAAGCGCGAGCAGGAGCAGTGCGGCCAGCGCCGCGCGTGCCCGGGCGAAGCGCAAGAGCGCCGTGCTCACGGCCGGTCGCGCGCGAGCTCGATCCTGGGGTCGAGTCGGCCGTAGGCGAGATCGACCAGGAGGTTGACGAGGATCACGAGCAGGCTGGAGGCCAGCACGCAACCCAACAGCAGGGCGTGGTCGCGCTGGATCACGGCTTCGACCGCGAGCCGGCCCATCCCCGGCACCGCGAACAGGGTCTCGATCACCACGCTGCCGCCCAGCATCGCCGCACCGTGCAGGCCGAGCACGGTCACGAGCGGCACGAGCGCGTTCCTCGCCACGTGCGCGAGCACGATGCGCCCGCGCGGCAGGCCGCGGGCGCGGGCGGCGCGGACGAAGTCGCTGCGCCAGGCCTCGACCATGCCGGCGCGCAAGATCCGGGCGTAGAGAGCGGCGTAGACGAGGCCCAGGGCGAGGGTCGGCAGCACCAGATGGCGGGCCTGGTCGAGGAGCCGGGCGAGGCCGCGATAATCGGCACCGATCGTCTCGATCCCGGCCGAGGGCAGCCAGCGCAGCCGGACCGCGAAGAGGAGCACGAGCAGGATGCCGAGCCAGAAGCCGGGGGTGGCGTTGAGCACGAGCGCCACGGCCGAGGCCAGGCGATCGGCCGCGCTACCGGGGCGGCTCCCGGCCAGAAGGCCGAGCCCGGTGCCGAGGAGTGCCGCCAAGAGGGTCGCTGCACCGGCGAGCGCCAAGGTGATCGGCAGCCGCTCGAGCAAGAGCTCGAGCACCGGTCGGCCGAAGGCGAGCGAGGTGCCGAGATCGCCCGTGGCGAGCCCCGCCAGATAGAGCAGGAAGCGGGTCCCAGCCGAGCGGTCGAGGCCCCAGGCCTCGCGCAGCGCGCGCACGAGCCCGGCATCGCCGCCCAGGCCCGCGAGATAGGCATCGACCGCATCGCCCGGGGCCGCCTCCAGCAACAAGAAGCACCCCGCCGCGACGAGCAGGAGGAGGAGCGGGGCCTGGAGCAGCCGACGGCGGGCGAGGGCGAGCCCCGGGCTCATGCCGCGAGCCAGCAATCGGCCCAGTTCGAGACCGCCCAGCGCGGGTTGCTCGCGACCTCGCGCACATTCGTCCGCGCCACCGTCAAGAAGGTGAACTCGACCACCGGGACGATCGGCAGATGCTCCATCGCGAGCGTCTGGAAGCGGCGATAGAGGGCCGCCCGCTCGGCCGGGTCGATCGCCCGGGCAGCCGTGCGGATCACCTCGTCCATGGCCGGCTCGGCCCAGCCGTACTGGTTGGAGAAGGGCACCCCCGGCGGCAGGCCGCTCTCGTAGAGGATCGTGGTCGAGATCGCCGGGTCGTTGCGGTAGACCGGCGAGCCGATCGCGAGATCGAAGGCGTGGTCGGTGTAGACCGCCTTCTGGTGCCCGGCCGGATCCTTGACCACGAGCCGTGCCTCGATGCCGATCGCCTTCAAGGCCTGGCGCAGATACTCGCCCATCTGCCGGGTCTGCTCGAACCAGGGGGCCGGCAAGAGGTCGAGGGCGAAGCGCACCCCGTCGGCGCCGCGGCGCAGCCCCGCCTCGTCGAGCAGCGCCTCGGCGCGCCGGGGATCGTAAGGATAGGCGGGCACGTCCGCGGTGTAGAAGCGGCCGTCGAAGCGCGGGATCGGCCCGCTCGCGGGCTGCGCCCAGCCCAGAAAGATCGTGCGGACGACGAAGTCGCGGTCGATCGCGTGCGCGATCGCGCGCCGCACGCGCACGTCCGCGAGTTCTTTGCGGCGGTGGTTGATCTCGACCACGAGCTGATAGGTGATGCCCTCGTAGCCCTTCTCGATCACCGCGATGCCGGGAAGCTTCGCGAGCCGTTGCATGTCGGCGAGCGGCACGGCCGAGAACGCCGCCAAATGGATCTCGCCCGATTCGAGGGCGGCCGCGATGGCGCCCCGGTCGGGCAGGACCCGATAGACGATCCCGTCCAACCAGGGTTTGGGTGCGTCCCAGTAATCGGGATTGCGCTCGAGCCGATAATACTGCCCGGGGCGGTGCTCGACGAAGCGGAAGGGCCCGGTGCCGACGAGTTTCTGGTTGTGCGGATTGGCAAGCGGGTCGGTGCCTTCGAAGAGCCGGCGCGGCACGACGGCGGTGAGCGCGGGCAGCGCGTTCGCGATCAGTTGCGCGGGCGTGGGTGCTGAAAAGCGCAGGATCGCGGTGGCGGGATCGGGTGTTTCGACCGCCTCCAGGTCCTTGAAGACGACGCGGCCGAGATTCTGGTGCTTCTTCCAGAGCTCGAGGGCGCAATAGGCGACATCGGCGCTCGTGAAGGACGTGCCGTCGTGGAAGCGCACGCCCGGGCGCAGCCGCAACAGGAGCGAGCGGCCGTCCGCGCTGCCCTCCCAGGCCAGCGCCAGCCGCGGTTCGAGGCCCGGCTCGCCATAGGCCATCTCGGCCAAGGGCTCGATCACCTTGCTCGCGACGTAGAAGACGCCGTTCGAGGCGACGAGGGCCGGGTTGAGGTTCCTGGGCTCGGTGTCGGCCGCGACCACGAGCACACCGCCGCGGCGCGGCGTCTCGGCGTGCAGCTGCCGCGCGCGCCACAGAAGCGGTGCCGCGGTCGAGGCCAAGAAGAGGCGACGGGTGAGCATGGAACGATCCGCTGGTCGAGCGCAGAAGCGAGCCTGGGCGCCCGCTTGGCGCCCGCCGCGCAGCATGCCAGGATCGCGGGCGGTGACGACGACCACTCCAAACGAAACGAAGGGGGCCAAGCATGCAGCGTCGCACCGTTGTCGGAGCACTCGCGAGCCTTCCGCTGCTGGCAGGGCAGGTCCGCGCGCAAGCGCCCACGGGCCCGCACGAGCTGCCGCCCTTGCCCTATCCGACGAACGCGCTCGAGCCGCACATCGACACCCGCACGATGGAGATCCACCACGGTCGCCACCACGCGGCCTACGTGAACAATCTCAACGCCGCCCTCAAGGACCACGGCGAGGCCGCCAAGCTGCCGCTGCAGGACCTGCTCGCCAAGCTCGCCGAACTGCCCGAGAGCATCCGCACGGCGGTCCGCAACAATGGCGGCGGCCACGCCAACCACACCATGTTCTGGCAGATCATGGGCCCGGGCGGCGGCCAGCCGGGGGGTGCGCTCAAGGAGGCGATCGACCGCGACCTCGGCGGCTTGGAGAAGTTGCAAGAGCAGTTCAATGCAGCGGGCCTGCGGGTCTTCGGCTCGGGCTGGGTGTTCGTCACCGTCGATTCGGCCGGCAAGCTCGCGATCGTCACCCGGCCGAACCAGGACACGCCCTTGATGGAGGGCGGCCGGGTCCTGTTCGGCAACGATGTCTGGGAGCATGCCTACTATCTGCTCTACCAGAACCGCCGCGGCGATTACTTGAAGGCCTGGTGGAACGTCGTGAACTGGGCGAAGATCGGCGAGCGTTACGAGGCGGCCAAGGCCGGCAGGCTCGCGATCTGAAGCGGCGCGGCGCGGGTCTCCGACCGCGCCGCCGGCCGCCTCAGGAGAGGGCGTCGAGGGCCGCCAGCACCTGCGTTCCCATCGCCGCGGTCGAGAGCTGCGTGCAGCCGGGCTGCATGATGTCGGCGGTGCGATAGCCCTGCTCGAGCACACGGGCCACTGCCTGCTCGAGCCGTGCCGCCTCGGCCGGCAGCTCCAGGCTGTAGCGCAAGAGCATCGCGAAGGAGAGGATGCAGGCCAAGGGATTGGCGATGCCGCGCCCGGCGATGTCCGGCGCGCTGCCGTGGACGGGCTCGTAGAGCGCCTTTCTGCGCCCGTCCGGGCCCGGGGCGCCGAGCGAGGCCGAGGGCAGCATGCCGAGCGAGCCCGTCAGCATCGCCGCGCAGTCGGACAAGAGATCGCCGAAGAGATTGTCGGTGACGATCACGTCGAACTGCTTGGGTTTGCGCACGAGCTGCATGGCGCAATTGTCGGCGTACATGTGCTCGAGCGCGACGTCCGGAAATTCTCGGTCGTGGACCGCCTGGACGACCTCGCGCCAGAGCACGCCCGTGTGCATGACGTTGGCTTTTTCGACCGAGGTCACCTTGTTCTGGCGCACGCGCGCGAGCTCGAAGGCCACTCGCGCGATCCGCTCGATCTCGCCCGTGGTGTAGACCTGGGTGTCGACCGCCCGCTTCTGGCCGTCGGGCAGGACCTCGATCCCGCGCGGCTCGCCGAAATAGACTCCGCCCGTGAGCTCGCGCAGGATCAAGATGTCGAGGCCCTCGACGAGCTCGCGCTTCAAGGACGAGGCATCGGCGAGTGCCGGAAACACCATGGCCGGGCGCAGATTGGCGAAGAGGCCGAGCTCTTTCCTGAGCCGCAACAGGCCGCGCTCGGGCTTCTTCTCGAAGGGGAGCGAATCGTATTGCGGGCCGCCGACCGCACCGAACATCACCGTGCCGATCGTCTTGGCCTTCTCGAGCGTCTGCTCGGCGAGCGGGGTGCCGTACCGGTCGTAAGCGGCCCCGCCCACGAGATCCTCCTCGATCCGGATCGCGATCTGCCGCTTGGCGTACCAGCCGATGACCCGGCGCACCTCCTCCATCACCTCGGGGCCGATGCCGTCGCCGGGCAGGAACAGGATCGTGCGCTCGCTCATCTCGTCGAACTCGCTTCGTTGATCGGGAACGCTCGGGGCCGATCGGGAACGCTCGCGCGGCGGGCCGGTGCGCTCGCGGCCGGCATGGCACCCGGGTGCGAGGCGCCGCCGGGCGGGCGCGCCGCTGCCGCGGGCTCAGGCCGGCTGCGGATCGAGCCAGGGGAACTGCCGCCGCCGGCTCGCCTCGAAGGCGGCGATCTTGTCGACCCGCTCCATGGTCAAGCCGATGTCGTCGAGCCCGTGGAGCAGGCAGTGCTTCTTGAACGGGTCGATGTCGAAGCGGATCGGTGCGTTGCCGGTGGGCCTGCGGATCTCCTGCGTCTCGAGGTCGACCTCGAAGGTCGGATCGGCCGCCGTCTCCGCTTCCTTCAGCAAGAGCTCGACCTGCTCTTTGGGCAGGGTGACGAGCAGCATGCCGTTCTTGAAGGCGTTGTTGTAGAAGATGTCGGCGAAGGACGGTGCGATCACGCAGCGGATGCCGAAGTCCAACAGCGCCCAGGGCGCGTGCTCGCGCGAGCTGCCGCAGCCGAAATTCTCGCCCGTGATCAAGATCTTGGCGTTGCGGTACTTGGGCTGGTTGAGGACGAACTCGGGACGCTCGCGGCCCTGTTCGTCGTAACGCAGCGCCTCGAACAGCGCGACGCCGAGACCGGTCCGCTTGATCGTCTTGAGGTGACGCGCCGGGATGATCTGGTCGGTGTCGACGTTGATCGCGGGAAAAGGCGCGGCCACGCCGCGCAGCTTGGTGAAAGGCTGCATGGTTCGGCTTCCGAAAGGCGACGGCCCGTCCTTAAGCCCTCGCCGCGCCCCGGGCAACCGCGGGCGGGGATGTCGCCCGTCAACCTTTCGTTAAGCTTTTTGCGGCAGGAGAGGGAAGCGAGGAACGGAGCTGTCGCCGGTGCTGCTGCTCGTCGTCCTGCTGCTGGCCGCGCTCTCGGCCGCCCTCGCCGCGCTACTCCCGGGGTGGTGCGCCGCGCCCGGTCGCGCGGCCACGGGCACCGCCATCGGGCGCAGCCGGGCGCGCGCTGCCGCGATCGATCGACAGCACTCAGGCGGCCATGGCCGCGGCGGATGCCGAGGCTGCGAGCCGGTGGGCGAGCGGGCCGAGGCCGGTCCCTGCGCCGTCGATCGGGTCGCGCATGCGGGCCGCGGGCCCCCCGCCTTCGGCCCGACTGGTGGCGAGCAGGACGGCGAGCGGATCGAGGGCGGCGGCCGGGCTCCCCCATGCAGGGCCGGATGCCGGCGCTCGGCCGAGGACCGGCTGCGATTTCAACCCGGGCGCGTTCGCGGTCTCGCGCGTCTTCTGGGTAGCGCGCGCGTCCGGGATGCCGCGCGCCTGCGCCGGGGCCCGAAGCGAGGAGGCGCCCGCCTCGGCGGCGCCTGCACCGGCCTCGGCGCGAGCTTCTGCGCGTCCCGCGCTCCGCCCTTCGGCCGCGGCCGGGGCCTCGCGCGTGCGGCGCGGCCCTTGGTGGAGGGCGGCGGCGAGCCGCATCGTGCCGAGCTCGTCGAGCAGGGCACGGCGATCGCGCTCGAGCCGGGCACGATAGCGGGCGAGCGTCGCGAGGCCGAGCCCGGGCGGCGGATCCTCGCCGCGTGCGAGCCGGGCGAGCAGCGCGTCCTCGATCGCATCGAGCAGCAGGCCGCGCCGGAAGGTGGCGACCAAGAGATCGACGAGCGCCTCTTCGGCGGCATCGGCCGGGGCGAGGCGGGCGATCCAGGCGGCGCGCAAGGCCTCGGCCGCCGGCGGGGCGGCGGCTGCGCGGCCCGGTTGCGGGGCGGGGGACGCCACGGGCGTTCTCCTCTTGTCCCTGACGCCGGACCGTGTAACCAATACTAGGATGAAAGTCAACAAGCAGCGGGAGATCCGGCAGAGTTTTAGGAAAATACAGTCGATCCGGGAGAGCGGGAACGGCACCGACCCGGCGCCGCGCCGTGCACGAGGGGGCCCGAGCCCGGTGTGCCAGCCCGCGGGCCGTTGCACGCGGGTCCCGAGCCCGCCGGGCGAGCCCGCAGGAGCGTGCATGCGGGTCCCGAGCCGGGCCGGCTGGGCCCGGCCCCGCCCGATCGCTAGAAGGGCGCGCAGGCGGACAGGGACGGGGAGGA
>JANWZN010000130.1 GCA_025054575.1 Geminicoccaceae bacterium
CGGCGTCCTCGGCCGCGCCGAGACCCCCGCGCTGGCCCTCGAACGGGCGCGTCGGATCGCTCGCCTGGTCGCCGAAGAGGGGCCGCCGCCCGGCGGGCTCGAGGTGCGTGCGGCCGGCCCGGGCGACCGCGTCGAACTCGTCCTGGTCCCCCGCCCACCCTCGTGACGGGTCGGCGCGCGGCTCGCGCTCAGTCCTCGACGCAGAGCTGCTCTTGAACGCCCAGCCCGTCGATCCCGAGCCGCATCCGGTCGCCGGGCTTCAAGAACACCGGCTCGGGCTTGACGCCCATGCCCACCCCCGGCGGGGTGCCGGTCGAGATCAAGTCGCCGGGATGAAGGGTGAAGAACTGCGAGAGATAGTGGACGAGGAAGCGGACACCGTAGACCATCGTCCGGGTGCTGCCGTTCTGGTAGCGATGGCCGTTCACCTCGCACCACAGATGCAGGTTCTGCGGGTCGGGAACCTCGTCGGCCGTCACGAGCCACGGGCCGATCGGCCCGAACGTGTCGCACGACTTGCCCTTGGTCCAGGTGCCGTGGCGATTGAGCTGGAAGTCGCGCTCGGAGACGTCGTTGACCACGCAATAGCCGGCGACGTGTTCCATCGCCCGCTCCTCCGGGATGTATTTGCCGGCTCGGCCGATCACCACGCCGAGCTCGACCTCCCAGTCGGTCTTCTTCGAACCCCTTGGGATCCGGACCTGGTCGTAGGGGCCACAGATCGCGCTGTTGGCCTTCAAGAACAGCACCGGCTCGGGCGGTACCTTGGCCCCGGTCTCGGCCGCGTGGTCGGAGTAGTTGAGACCGATGCACATGAACTTGCCGACTCGGGCCACGCACGGCCCGATGCGCGGGCTGCCCTCGACCAGGGGAAGCTGCCGGAGGTCGAGCGCGCGGAGCTTGGCGAGCCCTTCGGGCGACAGCGCCGCCCCGTCGATGTCCGAGACCACGCCCGAGAGGTCGCGGATCCGACCGTCGCCGTCGAGCACGCCCGGCCGTTCCCGGCCCTCGGGTCCCCAACGCAAGAGCTTCATCGGCCTACCTCCCCGCATCCTCTCGCCCGGGACAGAGCACGACCGGCAGGCGCGGACAACCCCGCTCGGCGAACGGCGCCTCTGCGCGGCTCAGAAGACCAGCCGGAGCTCCATCCGATGGCGGTAGACGTCGCCGGGTCGCAGGACGGCACTCGGGAAATGCGGCCGGTTGGGCGCGTCCGGTAAGGCTTCGGTCTCGAGACACAGCCCCGCGCGGGGCCCGTAGCGGACCCCGCCACGGCCGGGAAGGTCGAGCTTGAAGGCGCTGTAGACCTGCACGGCCGGCTGGTCCGACGCGAGTTCGAGCCGTCGGCCGCTCTCCGGGTCTTCGAGGACGGCGACCGGTCGCAGGCCCTCGCCCGGAACGAGAAAGCAGTGGTCGAGTTGGGGCGCGCCGCGATCGTCGAGGCGGCGCGGCGTGCGATAGTCGAGCACCGTACCGGCGACCTCGAGGATTCGACCGGTCGGCACCGTGTCGGCGTCGACCTCGAGAACCTGATCCGCCCAGAGCCGCAGCACGTGCCGGTCGATCGTGCCGGACCCGGCCAGGTTCCAATAAGCGTGGTTGACGAGGTTGACCGGGGTCGGCGCGTCGCTTTTGGCCTCGAGCTCGATCACGAGCCGGTCCTCGCCCACGAGCACATAGGTGCAGCTCGCCTCGAGCCGGCCGGGATAGCCGTTGTCGCCGTCGGGCGAGACGATCGACAGCCGCACCGCGTCGGCCGCGGGCAGCGGCGCCAGAGACCAGAGCCGATGCGACAGCGCGTTCGGGCCGCCGTGCAGATGGTGGCGACCGTCCTGGTTGCACGGCAGGCTGTAGACCTTGCCGTCGAGCACGAAGCGACCGTGGCCGATCCGGTTGGCGAACCGACCGACGGTGGCGCCGAGATAGCCCGGCCGCGTCGCGTAATCGGCGACGTCGTCGAAGCCGAGGACCAGATCGACCGCGCCGCCATCGCGAGAGGGGACCCGCAGCCATTGGAGCGTGGCCCCGAAGCTCAGCACCGCCACCTCGAGGCCGCGTCGGTTGCGCAACACCGCACGTTCGACGGGCTGCCCCGCGATCGTTCCCGCGGGCTCGACGCTCACGGACACCCGATCCTCCGCTTGATCCCGGCGCCGGTTCTGCCAGTCTCGCGGCCATCACGCCAGCTCAGCGGGATGCCGATGTCGGTATCGACAGCGCTTGCTCGTTCCTGTCGGTTCGCTGCCGCCGCGGTCCTCCTGGTCGGGGCCCTGCCGGCTGCGGCGGCGCCGGACCCGGTCCAGATCCAGCAGGTGGTGGAGCCGACGCGCGCCGGTGGTGTCCTCCTGCAGATCGACCGCAACCGGATCGCCACAGTGGTGATCGACAAGAGCCAGGGCCAGGAGCACATCGTCTCGATCACCATGGACCGGGACCAGAAGCCGCGGTTCGTGCTGCGCTGCGTCGATCTGGCCGCGGCCCGCCTCGTGCTCGACGCGCTCCGGGCCGACGGAGTGCCGGTTCTCGACGTCACCGGACGCTGCCGTTTCTGATGCATCGCCGAAAGCACGGTGATGCATTTGCAGCACGGCTTTGGCCGGCTGGCCACTTCTGTAAAGTCGACGCCGGCGCCATATAGGGTCTAGCCCGACAACCGGGCTCGAGCGATCGCGGCCCCACGGGCTCGGACGCTCGAGCCGGGCGCCACGGGATGGGCGGCGTCGGGGAGGGGGCCTCGGATCAGGGCATGTTGCAGCTTCGCACGACCCGGCGCGCGGTCGCGGGCTTGGCCGCCGTTCCGTGGGTCGTCTGGGCGGTCCGTGCGGCCGAGGCCCAGACATCGGCCGCCGCGGGCCCGCAGCCCTTCTCGTTCGAGCGCTTGATCGAGCGGACACGCGAGCTCGCCGCCAGGCCCTATCAGCCGACGCGCGAGATCGCGGACTGGCAGGCCGCTCTTGCGCCCGAGGCTTGGCGCAAGATTCACCTCAAGCCCGAGCGGACGATCTGGGGCGACTCGCCGGCCTATCGGGTGCGCCCTTATCCCTGTGGCTGGGTCCATCGCCAGCCGGTCCAGCTCCATCTCGTCGAGGACGGCTACGCGACGCCCTGGAACGCCGCGCCCGAGCTGTTCGAGCTCGGTGAGCTCGGCGCGCGCGTGGCTTTGCCCGATGATCTCGGGGTGGCGGGTTTCACGGTCCAGTTTCCGCTCCTGGCCGCCGATCAGTTCGACCAGCTCCTGACCTTCCTGGGTGCCAGCTACTTCCGCGCCGTCGGCCGCGGCACCGTGCCGGGCGCCGGTGCGCGCGGCCTCACGCTCGACACCGGCCTCGGCCGGCCGGAAGAGTTTCCGGCGTTCCGCGAGTTCTACCTCGTTCGGCCGCAGCAGCCCTTCGATCCCCTCACCCTCTACGCGCTGCTCGACAGCCCCCGCGTCGCCGGTGCCTATCGCTTCGAGGTCGTGGTCCGCGAGCAGACGCGGATCGACGTCGACGTCAACCTCTTCTTCCGCGCCCCGGTCGAGCAGGTCGGCGTGGCACCGTTGAACGCCATGTTCCAGTTCGGCGCCCACGATCGCAGCGGGGTCGACGATCTCCGCCCCGCCGCGCACGACGTCGAAGGCCTCGCGATGTGGACCGCGGCGGGCGAGCTGCTCTGGCGGCCGGTGGCGAACCCGAGCGAGCTCCGCCTCTCGGTCCTGGTCGACGAGAACCCGCGCGGCTTCGGCCTCTTGCAGCGGACCCGCGAGTTCCGCGCCTTCGAGGACATCGACGCGCGCTTCGAGAGCAAGCCCAATCTCTGGGTCGTGCCGCGAGGCACCTGGGGCAAGGGTTCGGTGCGGCTGATCGAAGTGCCGAGCCAGGACGAGCGGCGCGACAACATCGTGGCCTTCTGGACGCCGGCGGCACCGGTCACGGCCGGCCAGGAGCTGCGGTTCGCCTACGGCCTCCTGTGGTCGCTCGGCTCGCCGATCGAGCCCTCCGTCGGCCGCACCCGTACGACCCGGATCGGCACCGCACCCGGCGGCTCCGGCCGCCGTATCGTCATCGACTTCGAGCGACCGCAAGGTGCGCCGGCTGCGGCCGAGCTCAACGCCCGCGTCGGTGCGGCCAACGCCAAGCTGGGCCCGGTGAGCCTGCGCGATCACCCGCACGCCCCGGCCTGGCGCGTGAGCTTCGACGTCGAGCCCACCGGCGCCGGACCGGTGGAGATGCGCTGCCTGTTGCTTGCCGGCGATCGGCCGGTGAGCGAGACCTGGATCTATCGACTGGACAAGAGCTGAGGGCCGAGGGGAGGCCGCCGAGGGTACGACCATGTCGCCCGCTACACTGGATCGAGCCCAAGGCCTCGAGGCGCGTTGGGCGACCCGCTGGGACGTCGCCCGCGAGCGCGTCGCGGCCTACCTCGTGGCCGCCGGAGTCGAGGCCGAGGCGGCCGAGGCGACGGCTGCCGAGCTCGTGGCGCCACTTTCCGCCGCGGTTCGGCCCGAGAGCGAGGAGGAGGCGGTCGCCCTCGCCCTCGAGGAGGCCCGCAAGGCACTCGCCAGCGCCCCGCCGCCCGCCGGCCGGCTGGCGCCCACGAGCACGCCCGGTGCCATCCGACGCCAATCGCTCGCCCCGGCACTGCGCTGGCGGCGCGGCCGTTGGCTGCCGCGCCCGGTGCTGATTCCGCGCGAGACCCGGGCGGGCGCGATCCGCTCCGCGCGTGGTCGCGGCCAGCCGCTCGCGATCGATCCGACCGCGCGGCGGCGGCGCATGATGTTCTTCTTGCTGATCGCCGCGACCACCGTCTGGTCGATCTGGATCTTGGCCCAGATCCTGGGCGTGAACGGTCTCTCCGCCGTCGATCTCGCGCATCTCGCGGTCTTTTCGCTCCTCGTGCTGTGGCTCGCCCAGTCGTTCTGGACGCTCGCCGCCGGCTTCGTCGTCCTGCTGTTGCGCTGGGCCAAGGGCGGGGCGCCCGCACCGCCGCTGCCCGACCCCGCCGATTCGGCCGGCCGCGTCGCGCTCGTCATGCCGATCTACAACGAAGACACCGAGCGCGTCTTCTCGGGCCTCGCCGCCATGTGGCGCGACCTGCGCCGCCTCGCCCCGGAGGACCGTCGCTGCGATCTGTTCGTGCTGTCGGATACCACCGACCCCGACATCTGGCTGGCCGAGATCGAGGCCTGGCGCCGGCTCCGCCAGGAGGTCGGCGACACCGATCGGATCTTCTACCGCCGGCGCGACCGCAACGTCGGTCGCAAGACGGGCAACATCGAGGACTTTCTCACCCGCTTCGGCGCCAACTACGCCTGCATGGTCGTGCTCGACGCCGACAGCTTGATGACCGGCGCGGCGATCCTCGAGCTCGTCCGTCGCATGGACGAGAATCCGGGGGTCGGCCTGATCCAGGCACCGCCCAAGCTGGTCCGTGGCAAAACGCTGTTCGCCCGCGTGCTGCAGACCGCGGGCGAGCTCTACGGGCCCTTGTCCGCGACCGGCCTCGCCTTCTGGGCGCGTGGCGAGGGCAATTACTGGGGCCACAACGCGATCATTCGCATCCGGCCGTTCATGGAGCTCTGCGGCCTGCCGGCCCTACCGGGCCGAGCCCCCCTCGGCGGGCCCATCCTGAGCCACGACTTCGTCGAGGCCGCGCTGATGCGACGCGGCGGCTGGCAGGTCTGGATCGCCGACGATCTCGGCGGCAGCTACGAGGAGCCGCCGCCCACCGTCGAGGACTTCGCCGTCCGCGACCGCCGCTGGTGCCAGGGCAATCTGCAGCACGCGCGGGTGCTGATCGCACGGCACCTGCACTGGGTGAGCCGGTTGCATCTCGCGATCGGCATCATGTCCTATCTTACCTCGCCGCTCTGGGCGCTCTTCCTGCTGCTGTCGGCACTCCAGGCCTGGGAACTCACCCAGCGCGAGCCGATCTACTTCGCCGAGGGCTGGCCCTTTCCGATCCTGCCGGTGTCGGTCGCCAACGAGGCGCTCCTGTTGCTGGCCGTCACCCTGGGTCTTTTGTTCGTCCCCAAGCTCTTGGGACTGCTCCTGGCACTCGTCGACGGGCCGCGTCGGCGGGCGCTCGGCGGTGGGCCGCGCCTCCTGCTGAGCGCCCTCCTCGAGACGCTCTACTCGGCCTTGCTCGCCCCCATCATGATGGTGCTGCACAGCTGGTTCGTGATCTCGATCCTGCTCGGCACTTCGATCGAGTGGAAGCCGCAGCGACGCACCGCCAGTGCGAGTGCGTTCGGCGCCGCGGCGCGCGCCTTCTTCTGGCCCACGCTGATCGGCCTCGCCGCGGCCATCGGCACCTGGGTCGCGACCCCGTTCCTGTTCTGGTGGCTGTTGCCGGTCACCGCCGGGTTGATCCTGGCCGTACCACTCGCCCTTCTGGGCGCCAGCGAGCGGCTCGGGGAGGCGGCGGCGCGCGCCCGCCTGCTCTTGGTCCGCGAGGACAGCGAGCCACCGGCGGTGGTGCGCGAGCTCGACAGCCACCCGCTCGTCCTCGCGAGCGAGCCGCCCAGCGCGCGCTTCGTGCGCACGGTAATGGAGCCCGCCACCCACGCGCTCCATCTCCAGCTCGTCCGCGCCTTCCGCACGCGGGCACCGCTTCCCCCCGCACAGCAGCGTTACCTCGAGCGCAAGGCGATCCATCTCGGACCGGAGCACCTCGACGCGGCCGAGCGGCGCGCCATTCTCGAGGATCCCGATCTCCTCGAGCGGCTCCACCTCCGGGCTTGGGTCCACTGGCCCGTCGATCAGCCCGAGATCGTCGACCTCTTGCGCCGTGCCGACGGTCGCTCGCGGCACCGGCCCGAGGGTCCGTCGGGCGCGCCGCCGCGGACGATCGAGGTCGCGGCCTGAGACCCTTGGCCGCCGATCCGGCGCGGCGGCCGATCGGCGGGTTCCGCTGCCCGGCCTCAGCCGGTAATCGCCGGTTGCGGCCGATCGGGCTCGAGGAAGAGCTGGGCGCGCACGAGCTCGGCGAACGCTCCGTTGCGCGCCATCAACTCCGCGTACGATCCCTGCTCGATCAGCCGGCCGCGATCGAGCACCAGCACGCGATCGACGTCGCGGATCGTTGCCAAGCGATGGGCGATGACGAGCACGGTGCGGCCGCGCACGGCGCCGGCGAGCGCGGCCTGCAACTTGGCCTCGGTCTGGGTGTCGAGGGCACTGGTCGCCTCGTCCATGAGCAGGATCGGCGGATCCTTGAGGAGCGCGCGGGCGATCGCGAGGCGCTGACGCTCGCCGCCGGAGAGTCGGGCGCCGCGCTCGCCGAGGATCGTGGCCGAACCTTCCGGCAGCGCCGCCACGAACTCCTCCGCCTGCGCCAGCCGGAGTGCCGTCTCGAGCTCGGCCGGGCCGGCATCGGGCTTGCCGATCTCGAGATTCTCGCGGATCGAGCGCTGCAGCAGCTGGCTGTGCTGGAAGACCACGCCGATGTTGCGGCGTAGCGAGTCGAGCGTGATCTCGCGCAGATCCCGGCCGTCGATCAGGATCCGTCCCGCGTCCGGATCGTAGAGCCGCAGCAACAAGGCCAGCATGGTGCTCTTGCCCGAGCCCGAGTGGCCGACGATCGCCACCTTCGTACCGGCCGGGATGCGTACCGAGAGATCGTGCAACGCGGGCTTGCCGGGCCGATAGCCGAAGGTCACGTGCTCGAAGACGATCTCGCCGCGGGCCCGCCCCAGATCGATCGCATCGGGCGCCTCGCGGACCGTGCTCGCCGTGTCGAACACGGCGAAGAACTCGTCCAACGCCGGCTTCTGGAAGAACAGCGAGCGCGCGAAGCCGAGGACCGATTCGAGCTTGCCGATCAAGAGGCCGGCGAAGCCCATGAAGGTGACCACCTCGCCCACCGTTCCGAGCCCCCGGGCGACGAGCCAGGCACCCAGCGCGAACAGAGCGAGGGTGGCGATCGTCGATGCGGCGCGGGTCGAGACGGTGAGAAAGGCCCACCAGCCGAGCACCGGGAACTGGGCGGCCAGAAGCCGATCGGCGACCTCGCGCAAAGCCCGCACCTCCGCCCCGAGACGGACGAAGCTCTGGATCAGGACGACATTGCCGAGCGCGTCGCCGGCCCGCTGGGCTAGGTCGGAATGGTACCGCTCGACTTCCCACTGGAGCGTGTGGGTCCGGTGGATGACGAGCGCGGTGACGAACGCGAAGACCACCACGAGAGCGATCAGAAGGAGGGCCAGGCGCCAGTTCAACGCGAGGGTCAACGGCAGCAAGACGAAGAGGGCCACGAGGCTCGCCAGATGCTCGCGGAAGAAGCCCAGCCACACCGCGAAAAGGTGA
>JANWZN010000131.1 GCA_025054575.1 Geminicoccaceae bacterium
GGCGCCCTCGCGCCGGCTCGGCTCGCGCTTCGGCGGCCGGTGCATCCGGACCGAGCAGCGCGCGCGCGACGCGCGGCGAGCGGCCGGGCCCGAGCCCGCGCAAGGTGGCGTAGAAGGAAAGGCTCGCGCGGACCTCGCGATCGTCGAGGTCGATCTTCATGAGCTCCTCGGCCCGCCGCGGATCGCCCTTGAGCGCGTAGGCGGCGGCGAGGTTCTGGCGCGCGCGAGCGTTGTCCCGCGAACTGCGGGCGAGGCCCTCGAGCTCGGCGATCCCCTCCTCGAACCGACCGGCGAGCACGAGCGAGAGGCCGAGATTGTTGCGCAGATTGGCGTTCTCGGGCCAGCGCGCGAGCCCCTGGCGATAGAGCGCCTGCGCCTCTTCGTGGCGGCCGAGCTGATCGAGCGCCACGGCCTTGGTGTTGAGCAGACGCGGATCGTCCGGATGGGCGGCCGCGGCCGGCTCGAGGCGAGCGAGCGCGGCATCGGGTCGGCCGATCGCCAACAGGGCCCGGGCGATCCCGCGCGCCGCCTCGGGATCCTGCGGCGCGCTGTCGAGCACCCGGCGATAGGCGTCGATCGCGTCCTGCCAGCGGCCGGCCCGCAACAGCGCGTCACCGAGCCGGCGCGCCGCACCCGCGTGGCCGGGCTCGAGCACGAGCGCGCGGGCGTAGAGGCCGGCCGCGGTCTGCGGGTCGCCGGCGGCCATCGCATCGTCGCCCATGCGCTGCAAGCGCGCCGCCTGCTCGTTGCCCGGCCCCGCCTCGCGTCCGGCGGCACCGGACGGATCGCGCCAAGCGGCGCAGCCACCCGCAACGAGGGGCAGCAGGAGCGCGAGCAGGGCGAAGAGCCGTCGGGGCGATGGCGAACGGGTCACGAGCCGACCTCCGTCGGATCACACGCACACCGCCATCTTGGCACCCGACCGTGAAGACGAGGTTAACGCCGAGCGCTCAGCATTCGGTGATCTTGCCGAGCAGCACCGCCCGCCGCGCCCCGGTGACCGAAGGGACCCCGGCTGCGATCTCGTCGAGCCGGGCCGAGGCCAGGAGCGCGAAGGCGATCGCTTCTTTGAGCTGCGAGGGGAGGCCGAATGCTTCGCTCGCGACGAGCGGCAGCGGTGCCACGGCCGCGGCGATCCGGCGCGCGAGCTCGGGGTTGCGGACCCCGCCGCCGCTCGCCACGAGCCGGGCGGGGCGATAGGCGGCGGGAACCCGCCGCGCGATCGCGCGGGCGATGCAGCGCGCCGTGAACGCGCTCGCGGTGGCGAAGAGGTCGCACCAGTCCTGCTCGCTGGCCGGCCGTGCGCGCTCGAGCAGCCGATCGACATAGGCACTGCCGAACTCCTCGCGCCCGAGCGAGCGCGGCGGCTCGGCCAGAAGGCGGGGATCGGCGAGCAGCTCGTCGAGGAGCTCGGCGCGGGGCCGGCCGCGGGCCGCGAGCGCACCGTCGCGGTCGCAAGCGGCGCGGCCAGCGGAGAAGCGCCGGGCGAGCTCGTCGAGGACCATGTTGGCCGGGCCGCAGTCGAAGCCCAAGAGCGGCAGATCGGCACGCTCGGCGGGGGGAATCGCGGTCAGGTTGGCGATGCCGCCGAGATTGAGGGCGAGCACCCCCTCGCCCGGCCGCTCCAACAGCCAGCGATCGACGATCGGGACGAGCGGCGCACCGCAACCACCGGCGGCGATGTCGTTCCTGCGGAAGTCGCTCACCACCGGGCAGCCGAGCCGCTCGGCGAGAAAGGCGGGTTCGCCCAACTGACAGGTCGTGACGCCGTGCTCGTGGTAGACGGTCTGGCCGTGGCAGCCGACGAGATCGGGTCGATGGCCGCTCGCCCGGACGAGCCGCTCGAGGCCGTCGGCGAACCAGGCCCCGAGCCGGCGGTCGAGCCGCGCCGCCTCGGCGAGGGCGAGCCCTCCCTGCGGCGCGAGGGCGGCGCGGAGATCCGCGGGCATCGGCTCGTGGGCATGGGCCAGGAGCTCGAAGCGACGCGGGATGCCGGCCGGGACGCGAAGCAGGACGAGGTCGAGCCCGTCCATCGAGGTGCCGGTCATGAGGCCGGCGACGATCCGCGGATCCTTCGCGCGGACCTCCGCGAGCCGGCGCGGCGCGACCTCGGGCACGGGCGGCGGCCTTCGGCGCTCAAAGCGTACCAGGATAGGCGCCGCCGTCGATCAGGATGTTCTGCCCCGTGATGTACCCCGCCTGCGCGCTGCAGAGGAACGCGCACAAGGCCCCGAACTCGGCCGGATCGCCGAACCGCCCGGCGGGGTTGGCCGCCGCACGTTCGGCCGCGACGGCGGCCGGATCGCGCCCCTCTCGCTCGGCCTGGGCCCGGAGCGTGCTGCGCAACCGGTCGGTGTCGAACGGACCGGGCAGGAGCGCGTTGATCGTGACGTTGCGGCGGACGGCCTTGCGGGCGATCGTCGCCATCGCCCCGGTGAGGCCCGCGCGCGCCCCGTTCGAGAGCTCGAGCATCGGGATCGGCGCCTTCACCGAGGCCGAGGTGATGTTGACGATCCGGCCGAAGCCGCGCTCCATCATGCCGTAGACCGTGGCGCGGACGAGCGCGATCGGGGTCAGCATGTTGGCCTCGACCGCGCGTCGCCAGTCGTCGAGCGAAAAGTCGCGGAAGTCGCCGGGCGGCGGCCCGCCCGCATTGTTGATCAGGATGTCGGGTTCCGGGCAGGCCTCGAGCAGGAGCCTGCGGCCCTCTTCGGTGGTCACGTCGCAGGCGATCGCCGTGACCGGCACGCCCGTGCGCGCGCGGATCTCGGCCGCGGTGGCCTCGAGCGCCTCCGCCCCGCGGGCGCAGATGGTGAGCGCCACCCCCGCTTCCGCCAGCGCCAGCGCGCAGGCGCGACCGAGCCCCTTGCTGGCGGCGCAGACGATCGCCCGCCGTCCTCCGATCCCCAGCTCCATGCTCGTTCTCCGTTCAGCCTTCTTCCCGGGCGGGCTCGGTTTCGCCGAGTGCCGCGAGCTCGTCCAGCACCAGCCGCGCGAGGCCGGGTCCCAGCGGACGGCGGCGGGCCAGGCTCGCCCGGTCCAGCGCGCGCACGAGCTTGCGCAGGCCCGCGAAGGACCGCTCGATCCGCGGCATCAAATAGTCGAGCAGGGCCGGGGCGATCTCGAGCCCGCGATCGGCGAGCTGCTTGACCAGGAGCGCCGCGAGCAGGGTCTCGTCGGGCGGCTCGAGGGCGACCGGGGTGGCGGTCGCCAGTCGCGAGCGCAGATCCGGCAGCACCACCCCCCAGCGCGCCGGCGGTTCGCGGGCGGTGAGCAGGAGGTGGCCACCGCGCTCGACGATCGCGTTGAGGAGGTGGAGGAGCGCTCGCTCGCGATCGAGCGTGTCGGCGTCCTCGACCAGCGCCGCCCGCTCGCCACCGAGCCGGGCGAGTGCGGCCTCGGGGCGGAGGAGATCGCCCGGCCGGAGCGCCACGGCGCGGGCGCGGCCGCTCCAGATCGCGGCCAGGTGGCTCTTGCCGCTCGCCTCGGGCCCGACCAGGCAGAGCACGGGACCGGGCCAGGCGGGCCAGGCCAGCACGGCGTCGAGGGCGGCGCGGTTGCAAGGGGCGGGCAGAAAGTCCGCAAGCGCGCGCGCTTCGCGCACCGGCAGATCGAGAACGAGCTGGCGGGCGGGAAGGGCCGGCGCCCGGGCGATGCGCGCGAGCGGTTGCGAGCCCGAGGCGGCTGCGCTCACGCCGGCCGCGAGGCGACCAGCCCGAGCCGGATCCCGGCCGCGAGATAGGCCAGGGCAGAGGCGATCGTGAGCGTCGCCGCGGCCGCGATCAGGACCTCCACGAGCGCGGCCACATCGGCGATACCGGCCTCGTGGCCGAGGACGAATCCCAAGAGCAGGAGCTGGACGAAGGTCGAGACCTTGCCGATGACCAAGGGCTCGATCCGGAAATCGGCGAGCCGGCTGCGCAACAGGACCGCACCCACGACCAGCATGACGTCACGCCCGATCGCGAGGGCGACGAGCCAGACCGGTACGAGCTCGCGCTCCGCCAGGGCCAGCAACAGGCAGCCCACGAACAGCTTGTCGGCGACCGGATCGAGGGCCGCACCGACCCGGCTCGGGCTGGCCCAGCGCTTGGCGACGTAGCCGTCGGCCAGAT
Organism: Geminicoccaceae bacterium; assembly: GCA_025054575.1. Classification (GTDB taxonomy): domain Bacteria; phylum Pseudomonadota; class Alphaproteobacteria; order Geminicoccales; family Geminicoccaceae; genus JANXAZ01. The sequence goes on from JANWZN010000131.1 coordinate 4,116, forward strand.
CGGTCAGCGCAGCGGCGAGGAAGATCCAGAAGGCGAGCCCGTCGCGCTCGTCGAGGACGAGGAGCGAGACCGGCACGGCGGCGACCATGCGGCTCGCGGTGAGCGCGTTGGCGAGATGCGGCAGCACCAGGCGCAGCATGCAGAGTGCGGCCCGCCTCACCGGGGCGAGATAGCCGACGGGACGCCCGCTCGTCGCAACTGCCATCGACCGCTCTCCTGGGCGAGCTCGAGCCCGCGCCGTGCCAACCCGTCGCGCAGCCGCTCGAGATCGGCCGGATGACGAACCACGATCTCGGCGCGATCGCGCGCGATCGCCGCGACCCGCAACTCGCGGATCTCCGGCAGCGTCTCCAGTTCCCGTCTTATTTGAACCCAGCCCGCGAGATCGGCAAGCGGCACGGTGAACGCGAGCTCGCTCATCCGGTCGCTGCGGAGAAGCGCCGTGCCCTTCCAGGCCTCGACCAGGCGCGCGGCCGCGGCGCGTGCCGCCCGCTCGAAGGGCTCGCCCGTCCCGGCCGCGGCCTCGACCGGCGCCGGATCGCCGCGCAAGGCACCCGTACCGGCCAGGAAGCGAACCGCCACCCCGGCGGATTCGACCGGTGTGCGCGGCTCGGCGATCGCGACCACTGCATCCGAAGCACCGTAGCGCGCCGCCAGTCGATCGAGCGCGGCGCGGTCGCCGGCTGCGATCCGCTCGGGTGCGAGCGCGGCGAGATCGGCCAGATCGGCGAGCGGGAGCGCGAGCCGGATCGTCCGCTCGCCGGCGGCGACCCGCTCCCAGGCCTGCCACCAGGGATCCTCCCGCGCCCACAACACGAGCTGCCCGCCGCGCCGCTCGGCCGGAACGACGAGCACGACCGGCACGTCCTTGGGCTCGAGCAGGGCGACACCGCGCTCCGCCAAGAGCTCGCCCACCGCTTCGGGATCGAAACTCACGTTCAAGGTCGCGAGCCAGCGGGTGGGGGCGACCTTCTCCTCGGCGATCTCGAACGAGCGGACGAAGCGGGCCGGCTGCAACCCTTCCACGCGCGGCAGCCGGGCCCGGTCCTCGGCCGGCACGAGCCGTTCCAGAAGCCGCCGCAGCGCTTCGCGTTGGCCCTGCTCGATGCCCTTCTGGCGGGCGGCGACCGCGTTCTCGGCGGTGACGTCGACCGCCACGGTCTCGGTCCACCAGTCGAGCGCCCGAGCCCGCACGCCGAGGCCCGCGAGCACCGGGACCGCGAGCATCAGGATCAGCAGGCGACCAAAAAGACGCGCGGCCGCGAGCGGCATTGCCAGCGTTTCCCACAAGCCTAAGCTCGCACGGGCGCGCGCCAGAGCGAGCCGCGCGGAGGTCACCACGGGCGCGGCCATGCATCAAGGGAGCGAGCGAGAGCAAGACCACGAACGGCCGGTCGAGGTCGCGCAAGCCGGCGATCGCTACCGCGAGGCCGGGGTCGACATCGCCATGGGCAACGCGCTCGTCGAGCGCATCGCGCCGCTCGCGCGTTCGACCCGGCGCGTCGGGAGCGAAGCCGGGCTCGGCGGCTTCGGCGCCCTCTTCGATCTCGCCGCCTGCGGCTATCGCGACCCGCTGCTCGTCGCCACGACCGACGGCGTCGGCACCAAATTGCTGTTGGCGCTCGAGGCCGATCGGCTCGAGGGCATCGGCGTCGATCTCGTTGCGATGTGCGTCAACGACCTCGTCGTCCAGGGTGCCGAGCCCTTGTTCTTCCTCGATTATTTCGCGACCGGCAAGCTCGAGCTGGAGCGGGCGGAGGCGGTGTTGCGCGGCGTGGCGGCGGGCTGCCGCGCCGCCGGCTGTGCCCTCGTCGGCGGCGAGACCGCCGAGATGCCGGGGCTCTACGCACCGGGGCATCTCGACCTCGCGGGCTTCGCCGTGGGTGCCGTCGAGCGGGCGGACGTCCTGCCGCGGCCCGGCATCGCCCCCGGCGACGCGATCTTGGGCCTGGCGTCCTCGGGCGTGCACGCCAACGGTTTCTCGCTCGTGCGGCTGATCCTGCGCGAGCAGGGCCTTGCGATCGGCGATCCGGCGCCGTTCGCGCCCGACCGCAGCCTCGCCGAGATCCTGCTCGAGCCGACCCGGATCTACGTGAAGAGCGCGCTCGCGGCGGTGCGCGCGGGCGGGGTCCAGGCGATGGCGCACGTCACCGGCGGCGGGCTCGTCGAGAACCTGCCGCGGGTCCTGCCGGAGGGTGTGGTGGCGCGGCTCGACGCGCGCCGGTGGACCTTGCCGCCCGTGTTCCGCTGGCTGCGCGAGGCCGGCCGGCTCGGCCCGTTCGAGCTCGCGCGGACCTTCAACGCCGGGCTCGGCTTGCTGCTCGTGGTGGAAGCCGGGCGCGCGGATCCGCTGCGGGCCCTGTTGACGGCTGCGGGCGAGAGCGTGGCCGAGGTCGGTCGGATCGAGCCGGGTCGGGGTCGACCGCGGGTGATCCTCGAAGGCGTGGAGGAGGCATGGGCCGGCGCGCTACCGCGGTCTTGATCTCGGGCTCGGGCAGCAACCTGCAGGCCCTGCTCGAGGCGGCGCGCGACCCCGCCTATCCGGCGCGGATCGAGCTCGTCGTCTCGAACCGACCCGATGCGTTCGGGCTCGAGCGGGCGCGGCGGGCGCGCGTGCCGGCCGCGGTCGTCGACCATCGCGCCTACGAATCGCGCGAGGCGTTCGAGGCGGCGCTCGAGGAGGAGCTGCGGTTGGCCGGGATCGAGCTCGTGTGCCTCGCCGGCTTCATGCGCATCCTCACCCCCGCCATGTGCGCGCGCTGGCGGGATCGGATGCTCAACATCCACCCCTCGCTCCTGCCCGCCTATCGCGGCCTCCACACCCACGCGCGGGTGCTGGCCGACGGTGCCGCCGTCACCGGCTGCACCGTCCATTTCGTGCGCCCGGAGCTCGACGCCGGGCCGATCCTGGTGCAGGGCGTGGTACCGGTCTTGCCGGGCGACGATCCCGAGCGCCTCGCCCGCCGCGTGCTCGAGATCGAGCATCGCTGCTATCCCAGAGCCCTGGCACTCCTCGCCACCGGCCGGGTGCGGGTCGAGGGCGAGCGGGTCCGGATCGAGGACGAGCGGCCGGGCGAGCGGCTCCTGGTGCACCCCGCGCTGGGCCGCCTCGAGGTCGACCCCGCAGCCCCCGAGACCGCCGCGCGCTGATCCGCGCCGGCCGCTCCGGCAGCGCGGCTGCGATCAGCGGACGATGAGCACGCTGCAGCGGGCGTTGAGCGCCACCCGGTGCGAGACACTGCCCAGAAGCGTGGCCGCAAGGCCGGTGCGGCCGCGCGAGCCGACCACGATCAGATCGGCCTCGAGCCGCTCGGCCACGGCCAGGATCACGGGCCCGGGCGAGCCCTCCTCGACGTGGGTTTCGACCCCCTCGAGCCCCTGGCCGCGTAGCCGCTCGGCCGCCTCGCGGACCAGCGCGTCGCCCAGCAGACGCGCGCTCTGCCAGCGACCGACCTCCTCTTCGATCGGGATCTTCTCGGCAAGGGCGAAGGCCACGAGACCCTCGGGCAAGGGCTCGAACGGCACGACGTGGAGTAGGTGCAGGCGCGCATCGTAGAGCCGGGCGAGCTTGCCCGCGACGTCGACCGCCTTCGAGGCGTGCTCCGAGCCGTCCACGGCGACCAGGATCGTCTTCACGGGTCCCCTCCCCTGTGGTCGTTTCCCGTGCTTGCTAGCACGGTCGGGGCTCGCCGCGCGCCGGCTTCGCGGGCCGATCGGATGTGCTAGCCTGCAGCCGTGGACGACGCCGCTGCCGAGCTCGATCGTCTGTTGGCGGAGGCGACCGGCGCCGATCCGGCGATCGACCGTGCGGTGGCGGCCCGGTTCGGGGCGGACGGCGGCACCGAAGAGGGATGGAGCGGATCGGTCGAGGCCTGCGTCCGCCTCCTGCACCGGGTGCTGCCAGGATGGAGCTGGCACGTCGGCTGGGCGCCCTCGGGCGTGGTACCCTATGCCCGTCTGCGACACGGCCAGGAGCGGATCAGCGCCGAGGGCCCGACCGTGCCGATCGCGCTGTTGCGGGCGATCCTCGCCGCCCGACGCGGCGAGCGCGATCCGCCGGCCGTGGCCCCGGAGCCTCCCCCGTGGCGACGGCCGGCCGGCGGTGCGCCGGCCGCGTGATCGGGGACGGCGCCGGCCCGGCGAGCCTGCCACGACCCGGGCCCG
>JANWZN010000132.1 GCA_025054575.1 Geminicoccaceae bacterium
TGGAGACGTCGATCATGTTGAGCTTCTGGCCCAGGGCCTCGAAATAGCCCTCGCAGCGCTCGACCAGCGCGGTGTTGAAGGCCTCCTGGTTGAGGCAGAGGGCCTTCTTGGCGCCCTCCTTCTTGGCGCGCTCGCCCGCTGCCTTGCCGGCGAGCCGCTCGGGCTGGCCGACGTGCAGGATCGCCCCCACCGCGCGCGACTGCTCGAGGCCGGAATTGATCGTGATCACCGGGATGCCGGCCGCCGCGGCCTTGCGGATGGCGTTGCCGAGGGCCGCCGGGTCGGGCAGCGAGACCACGAGACCGTCCGGCTTGGTGGCGGCTGCCGCCTCGATCAGCTTGGCCATGTCGGCCATGTCGCCCGAGGGAGCGAAATTGTACTCGAACTGGATGCCGAGCGCCTTGGCGGCGTCCCGCGCCCCCTTCTCGACGACCGGCCAGAACGGATCGGTGCCCTGGGTGTGGGTGACCATGACGATCCGCTCGGCATGGGCGGCCGTGCCCCAGAGCAGGGCGGCCGCGGCGAGCGCCAGCACGCGTTTCATCGGCAAGATCCTCCCTGAAACCTCGCTTCGACGGTCCGGCCCCGGATCGTGACTGTCGTCGTTCGCGACCGCGGCCGATGTGTCTCCCTCTTGTCACGAGCGATGCACCGGACGCAATCCCCTTCCGCATCGGCCGCTGGCGAGCGGCGAGGCGGTTCTTCCCCTCTGTCCCAGAATGCCTCAGAACTCGCCCCACGGCCGGCCGGGCCCGGGCCTCCTCGGATCGCCGGCCGAGCCCCCGGAGGAACCATGCCGCGGGTACGGATCGCCGACATCGTCCGCGAGACCGGTCTGTCGCGCTCGACCGTCGACCGAGCGCTGAACCGGCGCGGTCAGGTCCATCCCCGCACCCTCGCCCTGATCGAAGAGGCCCGCCACCGTCTCGCCCGGACCGCCCCGCCGCCGACGCCGCCCCCGCCGCCGATCGATCTCGTCCTGCGCGTCGGTCGGGGCATGACGGGACAGCTCGAGCGGGCCTGGCACGCGCTCGACCGCGAGGGCGCGTTCCACGATCTGCACGGCGCCCGCGACGGCGAGGTCGTCGAGCGGGTCCGGCGGCTGTGCACGACGGTCGAGCGGCCGCTCGTGATCACCGCCAAGAACACCGAGCCGCTCGTCGACACGCTGCGGGAGGCGCGCGAACGCGGCAAGCGCGTGGTGGCGCTGATCTCCGATCTCGCCCCCGAAGCGCGCTGCGCCTTCGTCGGCGTCGACGACCGCGCGGCCGGGCGGACCGCGGCTTATCTCGTCGCCAAGGCCCTGGGACCGCGTCCGGCGCGGGTCGGCATCGTCGTGGGCGACGTCGCCTTCCGCTGCCACGAGGACCGCGAGATCGGCTTTCGGACCGGGCTACGGGCGCTCGCCCCGGAGCTCGCGATCGCCGCCGAGGCCCAGGGCGAGGACCGCGCCGACACCACACGGGAAGCGGTGGCGCGCATGCTCGCCGGCGAGCCCGAGCTCGCGGCGATCTACAACGTGGGCGGCGGCAACGCCGGCCTCGCCGAGGCCCTGCGGGCGAGCGGGCGGGCCGGACGGATCCTGGTCGTCGCCCACGAGGTCAACGCGGTGACCGGCCCGCTCCTGCGCGAGGGGCTGATCGGTTTCGCCCTCGCCGCCGACCCGGCGGTCCAGCTCGCCGAGGCGGTCCGTCTCGCCGGCGCGGCCTCGCTCGAGGGCCGCCGGACGGTGCGGCTGCTCGACCTGGCGGTCTACACGCCCTGCAACCCGCCGCGTCGGCTGGGCTCGCCGCCGGGACGCGACGAGGCCGAACCCGCGACCGGATCTGATGCATTCTGACACATTTGTCGGCGAATGCCGGCATGCAACTGTCTCGTCTTGCGTCTGTCCGATCCCGACCGCACCCTTCCGGCCGTCCGGCGGTCACCGCGCGGAGGCAGGGATGGACGAGACGCTCTACGGTACCCGCGATCGCCGCGGTCACTTCAAACCCAAGGAGCCGGCACGGCCCGCGCCGCTGTTCGCCTGGCCGCCGCGGCCGGTCGCGCTGTTGCGCTGGCTGCCGCACTACTTCCTACCCTGGAACCTCTTCTTCCTCGCGACCGCAGCCGCGGTCTGGGCTTTTGCCCTTCCGGAGGTCGAGGCCGTGGCGCGGCTCGAATGGGGCTGGGTGCTGCGCCTTCTCCTCGTCAACGCGCTCCTGGTGCTTCTCCTCTTCGGGCTCTTCGAGCTCCGCCTCTACGTCCGGCGTGCCCAGGGCATCCGCTTCAAGTACAACCCCGAGTTTCCCTCCGACCGGAAGAACCCGGCTTTCGCCTTCGGCCGCCAGGACGTCGACAACGCGCTGCGCACCTTCGGCCTGGGCGTGCCGATCTGGACCGCCTGGGAAGCGATCGTCCTGCACGCCTTCGCCGCCGGCTGGGTCCCCTGGGTGAGCTTCGCCCAGAGCCCCTGGTACCTGATAGGCCTCGCGGTCCTGCTCCGCCTGTTCCACGAGGCGCACTTCTACTGCATCCATCGGCTCATCCACACGCCCTTCCTCTACAAATGGGTGCATTCGGTGCACCACAATTCGGTCAATCCCTCGCCCTGGTCGTCCTTGTCGATGCACCCGGTCGAGCTTCTTCTCTACTTCTCGACCGCGGCGTTGCACCTGATGGTCCCCTCCCACCCGCTGCTCGCGATCTACCAGCTGCACATCGCCGGCCTCGGGGCCGTGGTCGGCCACATCGGCTTCGACCGGATCGAGCTCGGCCGGAAGACCGCGGTGCCGACCGAGGCCTTCGTCCACTATCTCCACCACAAATATTTCGAGGTGAACTACGCCGACGGACTCGTGCCCTTCGACCGCTGGTTCGGTACCTGGCACGACGGCAGCCCCGAGGCCGAGGCCCGCATGCAGGCCCGCTACCGGGCCCGCAAGGAGCGGGCGAAGGCGAACGCCGCGGCCGCCGGCGGCGCATCCGGCGCCGCCTGAGCCCTCCCCCTCCCGCACCCCGCAGCCGAGGAACCCGACCATGGCCAGGATCCCCGTCTGTCCGCTCGCCGAACTCGCCCCCGAGAGCGTGCGCCGCTTCGACCATGCCGGCCGCACCTACGCCGTCTACCGCACGGCCGCGGGCGAGCTCTTCTGCACCGACGGGCTGTGCACTCACGAAGCGGTGCACCTCGCCGACGGGCTGCTCGTCGACTACGAGATCGAGTGCCCCAAGCACGCCGGTGCTTTCGACATCCGTACGGGCGAGGCGCTGCGCCTCCCGCCTTGCGTGGATTTGCGCACCTGGCCCGCCCGCGAGCGCGCCGGCACGGTCGAGATCGAGCTCGGCTGAGCCGGCCCGCCGCCGCGACCGCACCCTTCAGATGCTCTCGCGGGTATGGATCTCGAAGGGCACGATCCGAGTGCGGTTGGCGGTCCCGCTCGGATCGCGCAGGGCCGCGAGCACGACGTCGACCGCCTCGCGCGCCAGCCGGCCGAGCGGGCAGGAGATCACGAGCGTGAGCCGACCGTCGAGCAACGCTTCGCGGGTGTTGTCCATGAGCTCGTAGCCGAGGGTCACGAGCCCGGGTCCCGGGCCGGCGATGCGCAGCGCCTCGAGCACGCCCGAGATGCCGCCCCCGGCCATGTAGAGCCCGGCGAGGTCCGGATGCTCGGCGAGCAGAGCCTCGGTCAGCTCCTGGGCGACGGCGGCCGACTCGTAGGTGAGGCCGGGTTCGAGGAGGCGGAGCGCACAGCCGTGCTCGCGCAGGTACGAGCGGAAGCCGGCCTCGTTCATCTCCTGGCACCGATAGCGCGGATTGCCCATCAACAGGGCGACCTTGGCACCGGGCGGGCAGAGGCGGGCGAAGAACCAGGCGGCGGTCCGGCCGACCTTCCAATTGTCGAGCCCGACATAAGCCGTCTCGCCCGTGACCCCGAGCGGCGAGACGATCGCGAGCACGGGCTTGCCCCGCTCGCGGATGGTCTCGACCGCGCGGCTCACAAGCGGATGGACTGCGGAGACGAGGCAGAGGGCGTCGCAGCGCTCGGCGAGGGCGAGGGCACGCTCGGCCGTGTGTCCGGGGGCGAGGTCGACCAGATGCTCGACCTCGACGACCAGCTCCGCCTCCGCCACTGCCGAAGCCGCCGCGCCGAGGGCACGGGCGAGAAGCTGGTACCAGCGTCGGTGCGGCTGGAGGAGAAGCGCGCCCAGACGATAGCGTGGTCGGGCGGCGGCGTTGCGGGCGCGGATCGCGCCCAGGCCGTAGAAGCCGATCGCCTCGGCGGCGGCCTCGACCCGCGCCCGGGTGGCCGGGCGCACGACCGTCGCACCGGCCAGAACCCGGTTGACGGTGGCGATCGAGACCCCGGCTCGGGCGGCGAGGTCGCGGATCGTCGGGCGGCGCATCGAGACCCTCGCGTGATACGAAACGTATCAGCTCAGCCGCTGTCTGATAGCTTTGATACGTTGTGCTGGAGCGGCCGGCAAGTCGATTGACCGAGAATCGATGCGAAACGTATCAAATCGCGCAGCCGACGCCCGCACGCGACCAGCACCGACGAGCCGCGGGCGACGGTCCCCCGTTTCCCGTTCTGCCGCGGACACGACGCCCGCCGTCGATCCGAACGGAGCCGCGCGATGGACGATCTCGCCTACGGAACCCGCGACCGCCGCGGCGAGTGGCGCCCCAACGCCCCGATCGAGGTGGCACCCTTCTGGTCCTGGCCACCGGATCTTCCGAAGATCCTCGCCTGGATCCCGGGTTATCTGTGGCCCTGGAACGCCTTCCACCTCGCCACCGCGCTCGTGTGGTGGTACGCGGTGGTGCCCGATCGCGTGACCTTGACGAGCCTCTCCCTCGATTGGGCGCTCCGCCTCTACGCCGCCAATGCCCTCGGCATCTTCCTCTTATACGGCGCGATCGAGCTCGTCTACTACGTGAAGCGCCGGCAGGGCACGCGCTTCAAGTACAATCCGAAGTTCCCGGCGGACCAGCCCTCCGACGTGTTCTGGTTCAAGAGCCAGAACCTCGACAATTTCCTTCGCTCCTTCCTCGTTTCGATCCCTCTGTGGACCCTCGTCGAGGTCCTCTTTCTCTGGACCTTCGCGAACGGCTGGGTGCCTTGGCTCTCCTGGGCGGACCATCCGCTCTGGCTCGCGCTGTTGATGCTGCTGGCCCCGGCGATCCACGAGGTTCATTTCTTCTTCATCCATCGCGCGATCCACTGGGGTCCGCTCTACCGGTGGATCCATTCCGTCCACCACAATTCGATCAACCCGTCGCCCTGGTCGTCGCTTTCCATGCACCCGGTCGAGGCGTTCCTCTACCACGCCGTGGCGCTCTGGCACCTCGTGATCCCCTCCAACCCGATCGTGGCGCTCTTCCAGCTCCACCTCGCCGGCTTCGGCGCGGTCAACGGGCACATCGGTTTCGAGCGGCTCGAGCTCGGCGGCGAGCGGACGATCGATCCGCACGCCTATGCCCACTACCTGCACCACAAACATTTCGAGGTTAACTACGGCGGTGACGGTCTCGTCCCGCTCGACAAGTGGTTCGGCACCTTCCACGACGGCACCCCTGAAGCCGACGCCCGCATGCGCGCCCGCTTCGCCGAGAAGAAGGCCCGCGCCAGGGCCCGCTCCGGCCTCGCCACTGGCTGAGCCCGAACTGCCGACTCGCGAACCCACAAAGCGCGACCCCAGAGGAGGCACACCCGTGACCCGACCGTCCCGTTCCTCGGCCCTCGGCCTCGTCTTCGCCGCCAGCGCCCTGCTCCTGGGCGTGACACCGGCCGCCGGCCCGGCCGCCGCGCAGAGCGGCCCCACCATCTACGTGATCGGCGGCAAGCCCGACGATCCCTTCTGGTCGAAGGTCAAGAAGGGCGCCGACGACGCCGGGCTCGTGGTGGCGGCGCGCGGCGGCAAGGTGATCTGGCTCGGCCCGCAGACCTACGACAATCTGGGCCCGGACGCCGCCAACCTGATCCGCACCGCCCTCGGCCAGAAGCCGAACGCCATCGTCGGCCCGAACTGGGTCCCCGAGGCGATGGACGACGCCTTCAAGGCGGTGACCGCGACCAAGGTCCCGCTCGTGATCTACAATTCGGGCGGCATAGAGAAGGCCAAGGAGCTCGGCGCGCTCAACTATGTCGGCAGCGACGAGTATTTGGCCGGCTTGGCCGGCGGCCGCTATTTCGGCAAGGCCGGCGCCAAGAAGGTGCTCTGCGTCAACACGCTGCCGGGGCTCACCAACACCGAGGCCCGTTGCCGCGGCGTGATCGAGGGGATCGCAGAGGCCGGCGGCGGCGCGAGCCAGCTGCCCCTGCCGTCCACCACCTTCGGCGACCCCACGGCGGTGACCGAAGCCATCAAGGCCGCGATCCTGCGCGATCCGGCGGTCGACGGTGTGATCACGATCGGCGCCGGCGACGCGACCAGTGCCGCAACGGCGATCCAACAGGCCGGGGCGCAAGGCCGGGTCCGGCTCGGCTGCTTCGACCTCGACCAGCCGGTGCTCGAGCGGATCAAGGCCGGAACCCAGCTCTTCGCGATCGACCAGCAGCCCTATTTCCAGGGCTATCTCGCCGTCTCGTTGCTGTTCGCCAAGGTGAGCTTCGGCCTGGATCTGCCGACCCGGCCGATTCTCACGGGCCCGGGCATCGTCGATGCCGCCAACATCGACGCCACCCTCGCGGGCGTGCGCGCCGGCGCCCGCTGACCCCCACGGGGGCGGGCCGGACGGTCGCCGCGCCCGCCCTCCCGCTTCCCGCCACCGGAGCCCCGGACGATGTCACCGAGTGTGGCCCCGCCCTCGAGCCTCCCCCTTTCGTCTCGCCCCGCCGTCGCGGCGGGACCGCGCCCCCCAGCCCCTTCCTTGGGCCGCCTCGTCCTGCGCCCCGAAGCCGGCTCGGCCCTGGGCCTGCTCGCCGTCTTCGCGATCTTCGCCTGGTTCGGCGGCGCAAACTTCCTGAGCGCGGGCGGCGTGGCGAGCTGGCTCAACGTCGCGGCCGGCCTCGGCATCGTTGCCCTGCCCATCGGCCTTCTCATGATCGCGGGCCATCTCGACCTCTCGATCGGTTCGATTATCCCCGCGGCCTCGATCACGACGGCGATCATCGCGGGCTTGTTCGGTGCGCCGATCGCCCTCGGCATCGCCGCGGCCCTCGGCGTCGGCCTTCTCGTGGGCTTCGTGAACGGCCTTCTCGTCGTCCGCACGCGGCTTCCTTCCTTCGTCGTCACCCTCGCCACCCTCTTCGCCGTGGCCGGCCTCACCCTCGGGCTCTCGATCCTGGTGGCCGGCTCGACCTCGGTCGCGCTACGGACCGAGGGCTTCGCCAAGGCGGCGCTCGGCCAGTTCCTGGGCGGGCGCTTCCAGGTGACCGTCCTCTGGTGGCTACTGGCCGTGCTCGTCGCTTGGCTCGTTCTCCACCACACCCGCTACGGCAACTGGATCTTCGCCATGGGCGGCGATGCCGAGAGCGCGCGGGCCTGTGGGGTGCCGACCGAGCGGCTGACGATCGCGCTTTACATGGCATCGGGAGCCGCCGCCGCCTTCGTCGGCCTCTCCCAGGCCATCCTCTACAACAGCGCCCAGGTCTCGGCCGGCCAGTCCTTCGTCTTCAACTCGATCATCGCCGTCGTCATCGGCGGCGTGTTGCTGACGGGCGGCTTCGGCTCGGTCCTCGGCATCGTGCTCGGCACCGTGACCTTCGCGATCGTCAACCAGGGAATCTACTTCACCGGCCTCGATGCGAACTGGGCGAGCCTGATCATCGGCGTGCTGCTCCTGCTCGCCGTGCTGACCAACAACGCCTTCCGCAAGTTGGCGCTCGCCTACTCTGCCCGCCGCGAGGGAGACCGCGGATGACCACCCCGATCCTCGCCCTCGAGCGGGTCTCGAAGAGCTTCGGCCCGATCGACGTCCTGCACGAAATCTCGCTCGCCGTCCGCGCCGGCGAGGTCCTTTGCCTGCTCGGCGACAACGGCGCCGGCAAGTCGACGCTCATCAAGATCCTCTCGGGCGTGCACCAGCCGTCTTCCGGCACGATCCGCTTCGCGGGCGAAGCGGTCCGCTTCGAGAGCCCGCGCGACGCGCAGGCGGTCGGGATCGCCACCGTCCACCAGTTCGGCGGCA
>JANWZN010000133.1 GCA_025054575.1 Geminicoccaceae bacterium
ACACGGGCGAGCCAAGCCGCGTGCAGGGCCGGGCCGACCGCGGTCGAAAAATGCGGCACGGTCGGGTAGCTCGTGTAGCGCGGCACACGGGCCGCCTCGAACAGGCGAACGAGCTCGGGTCGCATGGAAGCCTCCTGCCGCGCGATGGAGGCTAGGGCGGCGCGCCGCGCTCCGCCTTGATCTGGATCAATCGGGCCGCCTCGGGCGCTCGCCTTGAAAGCCGCCCGCGCGCGGTCCATATCGGCGGCCGCGCGCCGGAGGCGCCCGCCTGCCGCTAGATGTCCTGGGGAGAGACGACGTGCAGGAGATGGTCAGGCTCGAACGGCTGACCAAGCGCTTCGGTGACGTCCATGCGGTCGAGGACGTCAGCTTCTCGGTCGGTCGCGGCGAGGTCCTGGGCTTTCTCGGCCCCAACGGTGCGGGCAAGTCGACGACCATGCGAATGCTCACGGGCTTCATTCTGCCGACCTCCGGCTCCGCCCGGGTGATGGGCTTCGACGTGGTCGAGCAGCCGCGCGAGGCCAAGCAGCGGATCGGCTATTTGCCCGAGGGTGCACCGTCTTACGGCGACATGAGCCCCCTGGCCTTTCTCCGCTTCGTGGGCGAGATGCGCGGCATCCACGGCCGCGAGCTCGCGCGGCGGATCGGCGCGGCGATCGAGCGGACCAGCCTCGAGGAGGTCGCCAACCGGCCGATCGAGACGCTGTCCAAGGGCTTTCGCCGCCGCGTCGGGCTCGCCCAGGCCATCCTCCACGATCCGCCCGTGCTCGTGCTCGACGAGCCGACCGACGGCCTCGACCCCAACCAGAAGCACGAGGTCAGGAAGCTCATCCAGGAGATGAGCCGGGACAAGGCGATCATCGTCTCGACCCACATCCTCGAGGAGGTCGACGCGGTCTGCGATCGGGCGGTGATCATCGACCGCGGCCGCATCGTCGCCGATGCCACACCCGAGGAGCTCGAGCGGCGCTCGCCCCGCCACAACGCCCTCCGCCTCACCCTCGAGCGCGAGCGGGCGGGCGAAGCGACCGAGGCGATCCGCACCCTCAACACGGTGCGCGAGGTGCAGCTTCTCGAGGAGGTGAACGGGGTGGCCACGCTCTTGGTGCTGCCGGTCGACGGTGCGGATCTCGGCGCGCAAGTGAGCCAGCTCCTGCACGGCCGCGGCATCCGCATCGAGCGGCTCGCGGTCGAGCGCGGCCGGCTCGACGACGTGTTCCGCGCCCTCACCCGGGGCGCCCCGGCCTGAGCCCAGGGGAGCTGCCATGGACGTCGTCCGGACCGTCATGCGGCGCGAGCTCGCGGCCTATTTCGCGACCCCGCTCGCCTACGTGTTCATCGTGATCTTCCTCGCCCTGGCCGGCGCCTTCACCTTCTTCTTGGGCGGCTTCTTCGAGCGCGGCCAGGCCGATCTCGAGAGCTTCTTCGTCTTCCACCCCTGGCTCTATCTGTTCCTCGTCCCCGCCGTCGCGATGCGGCTGTGGGCGGAGGAGCGGCGCAGCGGCACGATCGAGCTCTTGATGACGCTGCCGGCCTCGACCTTCGAGATCGTGCTCGGCAAGTTCCTCGCGGCCTGGCTCTTCACCGGCATCGCGCTGGCCTTGACCTTCCCCATGTGGCTCATGGTGAATTATCTGGGCGAGCCCGACAACGGCGTGATCCTGGCCTCTTACCTCGGGTCGTGGGCGATCGCGGGCTGCTTCATCGCGATCGGCGCTTGTGCTTCGGCCCTGACCAAGAACCAGGTGATCGCCTTCGTGCTCGGGGCGGCCATTTGTTTTCTCTTCTTGATGAGCGGCGTGGAGCTGGTGTTGGCGGCGTTTCGCGCCTGGGCGCCGCCCCTGGTCACCGACCTCGTCGCCTCCTTCAGCCTGATCACGCATTTCAACGAGCTCATGAAGGGTGTGATCAGTGCCGCCACCGCGGTCTATCTGGGCACGCTCGTCGTCGCGTGCCTGATCGTCAACACGCTCCTGGTCGAGCTCAAGAAGGCGGCCTGAGGAGGCTGGGATGCGGGACCGCAGCAAGCTCGCGGCGATCGGGATCGCGCTCGCGGCGATCTTTCTGGTCGCGACCACGGCTTGGGCGACCTTGACCCTGCGCGGGGTCAAGCTCGATCTCACCCAGAACCGGCAATACACGCTCTCCAAGCCGACCCTCGATCTGTTGGCCGGCATGAAGGAGCCGATCACGCTGCGGCTCTACGTCTCCAAAGGCGTGCGCGAGGCCAATCCGCTCCTCGCGTCCTACGCCGACCGGGTACGCGATCTGTTGAAGGCTTATGTCGTCGCCTCCAACGGCAAGATCACGCTCGAACAGCTCGACCCCGAACCCTTCTCGAGCGAGGAGGACCGGGCCGTGGGCTTCGGCCTGCAGCCGATCGCGCTCGAGGGCGGCACCAACGGCTATCTCGGCCTCGCCGGCACCAACGGCACCGACGATGTCGACGTCATCCCCGTACTCTCGCCCGAGCGCGAGCGGTTTCTCGAATACGATCTGACCCGGCTCGTCTACAACTTGGCGTATCCCGACAAGCCGGTGGTGGCGCTGATCGCCGGGCTGCCGATCAACGGCGATCCGTTGAACCAGTACAAGCCCTGGCAGGTCTTCGAGCAGCTGCGCCAGTTCTTCACGATCCGCTACATGGCGGGCGACATCGAGAAGTTCGACGACGACATCCAGCTGTTGATGCTGGTCCATCCGAACCGGCTGTCCGACAAGACCCTCTTTGCGATCGACCAGTTCGTGCTCCGCGGCGGCAAGGTGCTGGCCTTTTTGGACCCGCACTCGGAGGCCGCGGCGATGCGCTCGCGCGTACCCGCACCCGAAGCCCAGGTCTCTTCGCTCGGCAAGCTCTTGGAGGCCTGGGGGGTCGAGATCGTGCCCGACCGCTTCGTGGCCGATCGCCGGGCGGCGCGCCAGGTCCAGTACCCGCAGGGCGGCCGCACCCAGATCGTCGACTATCTGGCTTGGCTCGCCTACGACAAAGCCGCCTTCAACCGCGCCGAGCCGCTCGTGGCCGATCTCAACCGGCTCACCTTCATGACGGTGGGTGCGATCCGCAAGCGCGAGGGGGCCCAGATCGAGCTCGTGCCGCTCGTGAGCTCGAGCCCGGACAGCCAACTCGTCGACGTCGCCAAGGTCGCGAGCTTCCCCGACCCGCTCGGGCTCGTCCGCGGCTTCGCGCCCGAGGGCGAGCGCCGGGTGCTGGCCGCACGGCTCTCCGGCACGGTCCGCTCGGCCTGGCCCGAGGCGCTGCCCGAGGGGGTCGGCGAGCCGGCCGAGCGGCTCACGCAATCGAAGGGCCCGGTGTCGATCGTGCTCGTGGCCGACAGCGATCTGCTCGAGGACCGGGCCTGGCTCGCGAGCCAGATGCTGTTGGGCCAGCAGGTGACGATCCCGCTCGCCGACAATGCAGACTTCGTCGCCAACGCGCTCGACTATCTGGCGGGCTCGGCGGCGCTGTCGGGCCTGCGCGGGCGCGAGGTCACGCTGCGTCCCTTCACCCGGGTCGAGGAGCTGCGCCGCAACGCCGAGATCGCCTATCGGGCCAAGGAGCAGGAGCTGCTCGAGCGCCTCAAGAGCCTGCAGGACAAGCTCGCCTCGCTCGAGGTCAAGCGCGGCGAGGACGGCGGGGCGCTCGTGACCCCCGAGCAGCGGGCCGAGATCGACGGGCTGCGCGCCCAGCTCCTGGACACGCGGCGCGAGCTGCGCGATGTGCAGTACGAGCTTCGCCGCGACATCGAGAGCCTGCGCGACCGGCTGCGTCTGTTGGGGATCGTCGCGGTGCCGGTCCTGGTCGCGGCGATCGGGATCGTCGTGGCGCTCGTGCGCCGCGCGCGCTGGCGGCAGCGGTTCGCGGCGGCTTGAGACGGGGAGGTCGGCGATGTCGCCCAGAGGCTTGCTCCTGCTCGCGACCGTGACGCTGGGCTCGGTAGCACTCGCGGCGCACGCGGTGATGACGCGCGACGTGCCGGTCACGACCGTGGCCTTCGACGCGCCGCTTCTGCCCGGACTCGCCGAGAAGCTCGATCGGGTCGCGGCGATCAAGGTCCGCTTCGAGGACAAGACCGCCACGGTGCGGCGCGGCGAGAAGGGCTGGGTGATCGAGGAGCTCGACGGCTATCCGGTCGACCCGGAGAAGGTCCAGGGCCTCGCCCGCAGCCTGGTGAGCGCCCGCCTGCTCGAGGCCAAGACCGACCGGCCCGAGCGCTGGGCGCGGCTCGACCTCGACGAGCCCGGCAGCCCGCGCCCGGACGGCGGCAAATCGCGCGCCAAGGAGCTCGTGCTGCTCGATGCGGAGGGCAAGAAGCTGGCCGAGCTCGTGGTCGGCAAGACGCGCTACGGCGCCTTCGGCCCCGGCCGCGGGGCGGTCTACGTGCGGCGGGCCGAAGACGGCCGCGCCTGGCTCTTGGATCGCCGGATCGAGGTGCCGGAGGAGCCGATCGACTGGATCGACCGGCAGATCGTCGACCTGCCGAGCAGCTCGATCGCGCGGGTGGTGCTGCGGCCGGGTAGCGAGAATCAGGTCGTCGTCGCACGCGCGAGCGGGGAAGCGGGCGAGCTCGCGCTCGAGCCCCTGCCGGCCGGGCGGACGCCCGACAAGGACAAGCTCGAGCGGCTCGCGAGCGCGCTCTCGAGCCTGTCGCTGCAGGCCGTGCGTCGCGCCTCCGAGATCGCCTTCCCCGAGGATGCGCCGCGGGCCCGCTTCGAGACGGTCGATGGGCTCGTGGTCGAGGCGGTCGTGCGGCAGGAGGGCGAGGGCAACGACGCGGTCTTCTGGGTCCGCTTCGCAGCGGCTGCGGGCGAGGCGTCGCCGGGCGCATCGAGCGAGGGGGCGAAGCCCGCGGCCGAGCAGGCGCGCGCGCTCGCCCAGCGGCTCGACGGCTGGGCCTTCAAGCTCGCCAAATGGTCGGCCGAGCGGCTCGTCTGGACGGTCGACGAGCTCTTGGAGCCGGCCGAGAAGACCTCCTGAGCCCGCCTTCTGGCGCGCCCTAGCCCGACGTCTGGCCGCGCCGCGGCCGTTGCTGCTATCCTGGCCGCCTCGCGCGCGACGGCCGGGAGGCCGAGATGGACGTCGAGGCCTGGTTGGCGAGCCTCGGGCTCGCGCGTTACGCGGCCGCCTTCCGCGCCAACGACGTCGACCGCAAGGTCCTGCTCGGCCTGAGCGACGCCGACCTCCAGAGCCTCGGCGTCGCCTCGCTCGGCCATCGCAAGCGCCTGTTGGCGGCGATCGCAGCACTCGCCGAACGCTGAGGCGCGGACGGGTGGTGGTCCTCGAGATCCTCGTGGTGCTGGGGCTCGTGCTCGTGAACGGATTCTTCGCGATGGCCGAGTTCGCCCTCGTCTCGGCGCGCCAGCCGCGCCTCCAGGCGATGGCGCGCGAGGGCGTGCGCGGCGCGGGCACGGCCCTCGAGCTGCTCGCGAGCCCGGCCCGGTTTCTCTCTGCCGTCCAGGTCGGGATCACCCTCGTCGGGCTCTTGGCCGGCGCCTTCGGCGGGGCGACCCTCGCGCAACGGCTCGCGAGCGCGCTCGAGAGCCTGGGTGTGCGCGCCGAATGGGCGCAGCTCGTGGGTGTGGGCGCGGTCGTGGCCGCGATCGGCTATCTCTCGCTCGTCGCGGGCGAGCTCGTGCCGAAACAGCTCGCACTCGCGAGGGCGGAGCGGATCGCCTGCGCGGTCGCCGGCCCCATGCGGTTTCTGGGCGTCGTCACGGGCCCGTTCGTAGCACTGCTCGAGTGGTCTTCGCGGCTCGTTCTGCGCGTGCTCGTCCCGCCGGGCACGGCGAGCGCGGTGCCGAGCGAGGCCGAGATCAAGGCGATCCTCGCCGAAGCCGAGCGCGCGGGCGTGGTCGAGCCCGAAGAGAAGGCGATGATCGGCCGCATCATGCGGCTCGGCGACCTCTCGGTGCGGGCCGTGATGACACCGCGTCACGAGCTCGACTGGCTCGACCTCGACCGGCCAGCGGACGAGCTCCTCGAGCGCATCCTCGCGAGCCCGCACAGCCGGCTGCCGGCCGGGCGCGGCCGGGTCGACGAGGTCACCGGGGTGATCCGGGTCAAGGACGTGCTGGCCGAACTCGCCCGCGGCCGCTCGCTCGACCTCGCCGCGCTCGCGCACACGCCACCAGCGGTGCACGAGGGTGCCGACGTTCTGGCTGCGCTCGAGGCGCTCGAAGCGAGCCCCGTCGACATGATCTTCGTGGTCGACGAATACGGCACGATCGAGGGCATCGTGACCTCGAGCGACCTCTTGGCCGCCATCGTCGGCCCGCTGCCGGCCGCGGGCGAGCCCGTGGAGCCGGATGCGATCCGCCGCGAGGACGGATCCTGGCTCCTCGACGGTGCCAAGAGCATCGATGCCGCAGCCGAGCTGCTCGGCCTCGAGCTGCCGGCCGAGCGCGACTACCACACGGTCGCGGGCTTCGTGCTCGAGCGGTTGCGGCGGCTGCCGCGCTCGGGCGACGGCTTCGCCGTCCAGGGCTGGCGCTTCGAGGTCGTCGACATGGACGGCCGGCGGATCGACAAGGTGCTCGCGAGCCCGCTCGGCCCGGAGGAGGCACGCGCACCGGGCTGAGCGCGCCACCGTCGGGCGCACCATCCAGCCGAAGGCCAGGGCCACGAGCCTTACGAACAGCGCGCGAAGCCATCGCGCCCCGAGGAGGAGAAGGGCTTCCAGAGAGTCGGCGAGGGCGCTCGAGGCGGACGGCACCAGTACGCTCCGTGGCGGTTCGCGGCTCGTCTTAGCCCGTGAAGCTTAACCGACCGTTATCCACGGCGCGGTTCGAAGCCGCGCGCGAGCGCTCCCCCGCGACCGGCCGTCGGGCGAAGCCGCTCTCGCGACCATCGCGGCCGAGTCGGGCTCGCGGCTCCGGCCGATCGGCCCGGATGGGCGACCCGCGTCGGGCGTGTCGGGAGGTCGCGAGCTCGACCGGCGCGTCGCGGATCGGCCGTCGAGGCGCTCGATCGCGCTCGGGACAGCGCGCGGCCCTCGGCCGCTCGCGCGATCCCGGCACGGGGATCGGACGATCGTGCGCTCGCAGCGCACGCGGACGCCCGGCTTCGGGCCCTCGGGCGGCCGAGCCGCGGCGCGCGGCCGTAGCGCGGTCGGCTCAGCCCTGGATGCAGACCCGGCCGGGCAGCGAGCAGCCGATCCGCCAGCGCAACCAGCGGACCAAATCGCGCGGATTGCGCGGCGGGTCGAGCACTACCTGCGGCGCCGGGGCGTTCCCGACGACGGGCGGCGAAGCGAGGGCGCCGGCGGTCACCCGGTCGAGCTCGTCCGGTCCGAGCGCGAACGGCCCGGCCGCGGCGGCCGAGGCGAGAGATCCGAAGAGGGCTGTCGTCACCAGCAATCGCATCGGCATGAACCCTCCGCTCGACCCGATGCTCCAGCCAGGGAAGCGCGTATCAAACATTTATTCTTGTAGCCCACTGGCTTGGGCGTTCAAGGCGCGCGCCCGGCCCCGCCGCGGAGCGATCGGCGGTCGCTCGCGGCCGCGCTGTCCCTTCCGCCCGCGCCCGACCGCTGCTAGGACCCGCGCGCGCGTTTGTTCGGCGCGTTTCCTCCCGACCCTTCGAGCCCAACCGACCGGAGCCCGACCATGGCCGTCGAGCGCACGCTCTCCATCATCAAGCCCGATGCCACCCGCCGCAACCTGACCGGCGCGATCAACGCCCGCATCGAGCAGGCGGGGCTGCGGATCGTCGCGCAAAAGCGCCTGCGGCTCGCGCGCGAGCAGGCCGAAGCCTTCTACGCCGTCCACCGGGAGCGGCCCTTCTTCGACAGCCTGTGCAGCTTCATGACGAGCGGCCCGGTGGTGGTCCAGGTCCTCGAGGGCGAGAACGCGATCCAGCGCTATCGCGAGGTGATGGGGGCGACCGACCCGGCCAAGGCGGCGGCCGGCACGATCCGCAAGGATTTCGCGCTGTCGATCGAGGCCAATTCGGTGCACGGCTCCGACGGCCCCGAGACCGCCGAGAAGGAGATCGCCTTCTTCTTCGCCGGGATCGAGATCGTCGGCTGATC
>JANWZN010000134.1 GCA_025054575.1 Geminicoccaceae bacterium
CGGGCCGAGGTTGAGGTGCTGGCCGTTTTGCTCCAGCACGCAGAGCATCTGCGTGCCGAACAGGGTGGAATATTCGAGCCGGATCATCCGCGCGGGCCGGCCGTCCGGTCCGCAGACGAGCACGACCTGCGGGAAGCGCATCGTCCAATGATGGCCGTGGCGCAGCGTGGCTATCGTCTGCACGTCTTCGAAGTCGAGATAGATGCTGCCGTCGGCTTCCATTCGGTCGATGTAGTGCTCGTGCTCGGGGTCCGGGCACTGGGCGAAGAAGAACTCGTTACCAGCATCCGCGTCGTCGTCGGGCTGATCCGTGAGGCCGTTGTCGCGGTCCATGTATCCTCCGAGCGGGCAAAAGTGGTCTTCACCTTATACAACGAGTCGGGACCCGCAATACAAAGAATCTCGACCCGCGCGGGCGGAGGGCGATCGACCGTTGCCGACTTGCCACGCCCCTTCTCCGCCGCCTAAGGTCCCCCGCCGTCACGATCGGGGAGGTCCGCGATGAAGCTCGCCGCCGGCATGGCCCGTCTCGGCACCGAGAGCGCCTTCGAGGTGCTGGCACGCGCGACCCGGCTGCGCGAAGCCGGCAGGGACATCGTCAATCTCGGCATCGGCCAGCCGGACTTCCCGACCCCGCCCAACATCGTCGAGGCCGCGGTCAAGGCCCTGCGCGACGGCCATCACGGCTACACCCCGGCCAACGGCATCCGGCCGCTGCGCGAGGCGGTGGCCGAGGACATGTGGAACCGGCGCGGCGTCCAGGTCGATCCGGACCGGATCGTCATCGTGCCCGGCGGCAAGGTCACCATGTTCATGGCGATCGCCATGTTCGGCGAGCCGGGTGCCGAGATCCTCTATCCCGATCCGGGCTTTCCGATCTACCGCTCGCTCATCGAGTGGACCGGGGCCAAGGCCGTCCCGATCGCGCTCCACGAGGAGAAGGGCTACGCCTTCTCGGCCGAGGAGGTGCTGGCGCAGATCACCCCGCGCACCCGCCTCCTGATCGTCAACAGCCCGGCCAACCCGACGGGCGGGGTGGTGCCGCGCGCGGAGCTCGACCGGCTCGTCGACGGCCTGCGCGCGCACCCGCAGGTGGCCGTGCTCTCCGACGAGATCTACGCCCGCATCGTCTACGACGGCGTGCCACACGCCTCGATGACCGCCTATCCGGAGCTCGAGGACCGGCTGATCCTGCTCGACGGCTGGTCGAAGACCTACGCCATGACCGGCTGGCGCCTGGGCTGGGGGGTGTGGCCGAAAAAGCTCGTCGAGCACGCCACGCGGCTCGCCATCAACACCCATTCCTGCGTCAACGCCGCGACCCAGTGGGCCGGCATCGAGGCACTCAGAGGGCCACAGGAGAGCGTGGATGCGATGGTCGCGGCCTTCGAGCGGCGGCGCCGGGTGATCGTCGAGGAGCTCAACGCCATCCCGGGCTTCCGCTGCCCGATCCCGGGCGGCGCCTTCTACGCCTTCCCGAACATCGCCGGCACCGGCTTTTCCGCGCGCGAGCTCCAGGATCGGCTGCTCGAGGAGGCCGGCGTGGCGATCATCGCCGGCACGTCCTTCGGGATCTTCGGCGAGGGCTATGTCCGCTTCTCTTACGCCGCCTCGACCGAGCAGATCCGCGAGGCCTGCGCCCGCATCCGTAGCTGGATCGAGCGGCATCGGCGCTGATCGGCTTTGGCTTTCGCCCCCGGCTGCGGACCGGCTGCGTCGGGCTCGCCGGTCGCGACGGTGCGTCCACGCCGTTGCGCGCGGCGCCGCGCGTCGTCATCCTCTTGTCGCGAGACCGCCTTAGCAGCATTCCCATCTGCGTCGGGACCCACCCTTGGGAACCCGATCGGAGAGGAAGCGATGCCGATCGAGGCCGTGGCGTCCGGCGCCTGCACCCTGTTCGCACTCGCCCATCTCGCGAGCACGAGCGTCGTCGCCTGGTGGACCGCCCGAGACCGGCAGCGGCCGGCGCTACCGGCCGAGCGGCCGCCGGTGACCCTCTTGCGCCCCGTGCGCGGGCTCGAGAACCATCTCGAGGACGCGCTCGCCTCGAGCTTCGCGCTCGACTGGCCCGAGTACGAGATCGTCTTCTGCGTCAAGGATGCCGACGACCCGGTGGTGCCGCTCGTCGAGCGGCTGATCGCCGCCCACCCGCAGGTTCCCGCGCGTCTTCTGGTCGGCGACGATCCGATCAGCATCAATCCCAAGCTCAACAACACGGTCAAAGGCTGGCGCGCGGCGCGCTTCGACCACATCGCCATGGTCGACAGCAACGTCGTCCTGCCGCGCGACTTTCTCGACCGCCTGCTGGCCGCCTGGACGCCCGGGACGGGGCTCGTCTGCGCCCCGCCGATCGGCGCGCGCGCCGAAGGCTTCTGGGCCGAGCTCGAGGTGGCGTTCTTGAACACCTACCAGACCCGCTGGCAGCTGTTCGCCGATTTCCTCGGCAACGGCTTCGCTCAGGGCAAGGTCATGCTCTACCGCCGCTCGATCCTCGAGCCTCTGGGCGGGATCGAGGCGCTGGCGGCCGAGCCGGCCGAGGACGCCGCCACCACCAAGCTGTTGAGGCCGCGCGGCTATCGGATCCGCCTCGTGCCGCGTCCGTTCGAGCAGGCGCTCGGCCGGCGCACCTTCCGCGAGGTCTGGAACCGCCAGGTCCGTTGGGCCAGGTTGCGGCGCGAGACCTTCCCGCACTTCTACGCGGTCGAGATCGCCTCGGGT
This sequence comes from Geminicoccaceae bacterium, assembly GCA_025054575.1. Classification (GTDB taxonomy): domain Bacteria; phylum Pseudomonadota; class Alphaproteobacteria; order Geminicoccales; family Geminicoccaceae; genus JANXAZ01. Next base: position 2,719 of record JANWZN010000134.1, read on the forward strand.
GCGGCCTTGCCCTCGCTCGCTTGCGGGCTCTGGGCCTGGGCCGCGGGCATGCCGGTGATCCCCGCGCTGATCCTGCTCTTGGGCTTCTGGTACACGGCCGAGGCCGCGCTCGCCCGCAGCGCCGGCTGGCATCTGAGCCGCTGGAGCGTCCCGGCGATGTTGCTGCGCGATCTCGCGCTTCCCGTGCTCTATGTCCAGGGCTGGGTCGGCAACGGCTTCGTCTGGCGCGGCAACGCGATGCGACTGGCCGAGCCGGCGCGAGGCGGCTGAGGGGGAGCGTCGCGATGACGGGCCTCGCCACGACCGGCACGATCCCGACCCGCGCCAACGCGATCGCGATCGCCATCGCCTCGGCCCTGTCGGTCTTTCTTTTCTTGGGCTTGCCGCTGCTGCTCGACGACGGGCCGGGCCCGCTCGCTCTGCTCGCCGTCCTTCCGGTGCTGGCGATCGTGCCGCACTGGGCGCTGATCCACGAGGCGGTGCACGGCCATCTGCTGCCGGGCCGCCGGGCCAACGAGCTGGCCGGCCACCTTCTCGCCATCCTCTTCCTGGCGCCGTTTCCGGCGCTGCGGTTCGGGCACCTCTCGCATCACGCCTTGAACGCGCGGGCGACCGAGCGGCCCGAGCTCTACGATCCGGCGACCACCCCGCGGCTGCGTGCGGCCCTCGCCTATTATCCGAGGCTGCTGGGCGGCCTCTATTTGTTCGAAGTGCTGAGCGGGCCGCTGAGCCTGTTGCCCCGTCGCGTTCTTCGCCCGCTCGTGCGGCGCGTGTTCTACGAGGGGGCGCAGGAGGCCATGGGCATGGCCGAGCGCGCCGAGCGCCGCCTGCTCGAGCCCGGCACGCTGCGCGCGATCCGCCTCGACGCGCTCCTCGTCCTGCTCCTCCTCCTCGTCTCGGTTCAGCTCTACGGGGCGAACTGGCCGGTGCTCGCCGCGGCCCTCCTGGCCCGCGCCTTCCTCGTCTCGCTGATGGACAACGCCCCGCACTATGGCGGCCCGCTCGCGGATCCCGATCAGGGCTACGACATGCGCGCCTCCCCCCTCCTGAGCCTCCTCGTGCTGCACACCAACCTGCACGGCACCCATCATCGCCACCCGGGTCTGCCCTGGACCGCGCTTCCGGCCGCCTTCGCCGCCGAAGGCGGACGTTTCGACGGGCACTATCTCCTGCGGCCCTGGCGCCAGCTCCGGGGCCCGATCCCGCTCGACCGCCTCGCCCCTTCGCGCGCGGAAGGGCAGCCGTGAGCCGCGCCCGGTCGCTCGACACGCCGGCCGAGGAGCCCGCCGCCCTGGTCGAAGCGCAGGCGCGCGAGGTGCTGCGGGCCTACGAGCGCATCGCCCCGGTCTACGACCTCCTCGACGGGGTCTACGAGTGGAGCTGGAAACGCCGGCTGCGGGCCGAACTGTTCGCCCATGCCCTGCCCGGCCGCCTGCTCGATGTCGGCGTCGGCACCGGCTGCAACATGCCCTTCTACCCGAAGGGCAGCGAGGTCGTCGGGATCGACGCGAGCCCGGCCATGCTCGCCCGGGCGCGCGCACGGGCCGAACGGCTCGGCCGGCCGGTCGAGCTGCAGCGCATGAATCTGCTCGCGCTCGCCTTTCCGGACGCCACCTTCGATACCGTGGTCGCGACCTTCGTCCTCCTGTGCCTGCCCGACGAGCTCCAGCTCCCCGCTCTGCGCGAGCTCGCGCGAGTGACCCGACCGGGCGGCCGGATCCTGTTGCTCGACTATCACCGCTCCTCGCGGACGGCCGTGCGCTGGTGGATGCGGCTCCTCTCCGCTTGGCTGCGCTGGGCCTTCGCCGCCCGCTTCGATCCGACCACCGAGCAGCACCTGGCCGAGGCGGGCCTTCGGACGCTCGTCCACGCCCATCGCATGGGCGACGGGGTGACGCTCCTCGTGCTCCAGCCGGCCGCGCCGCAGCCCCGGCCCTGAACGAAAACGGCGGCCCGCGGGCCGCCGTTCCCGTTTCGATCCGCGCCCGCTCAGGTGATGTGCGCGCCACGGGTCTCCACGAACACCGAGTAGAGCGATTGCGAGGCGGCCATGAAGAGCTGGTTGCGCTTGCTGCCGCCGAAGCAGATGTTGCCCACGATCTCGGGCATCCGGATCATCCCGATGCGGGTGCCGTCGGGGGCGAAGACGTGGACCCCGTCGTAGCCGTCGCCGACCCAGCCCATGCCGGCCCACACATTGCCGTCCTCGTCGCAGCGCAGACCGTCGGCGAAGCCGACCTTGCCGTTCATCTCCATGGACGCGAAGGTGCGCGGGTTCTTGAGCTTGTCGCCGTCGACGTCGTACACCCAGATGATCGACTTGGCACCCTTGTCGGCATAGTGCGAAAGCCCGGTATCGGCCACGTAGACCTTCTTGTAGTCGTGGCTGAAGCACATGCCGTTCGGCTTGAAGGGCTCGTCGGCGACCTTGGTGATCTTGCCGGTCTTGCCGTCGATCCGGTAGATCGCCTCCTTGCGGAAGGGCCGCGGATCCTGGTTGTAGCGCCGGCCCTCGTAGTTCATGAGGGCGCCGTAGCCCGGATCGGTGAACCAGATCGAGCCATCGTCCGGGTGCACCATGCCGTCGTTGGGCGCGTTGAAGCGCTCGCCCTCGAAGGTCTCGGCCAGCACCGTGACCTCGCCGTTCCACTCGTAGCGGATGACGCGCGCCGGCTCGTGACAGAAGCTGATCTGCCGGCCCTGGAAGTCGAAGGTGTTGCCGTTGCTGTGGCCGGAGGGATAGCGGTGGCGGCGGGCGACGTGCTCGTCCTCCTCGACCCAGCGCAACACCTCGTTTCTCGGAATGTCCGACCAGACGAGATAGCGGCCCACGCCGCTCCAGGCGCAACCCTCGGCCCAGAGCGTGCCCTTGTAGTGGCGGCGGATCGGGGTGTTGCCGAGCTTGTAGCGGAAGCGCTTGTCGAGCACGACGACGTCGGGCTCGGGATAGCGCACGGGCTCGGCGTCGGGGTCGAAATTGCGGGCGAAGGCCTCGCCCGACATCCCGGTCACCGCGGCCAGGGTCGCCGCCGATTTGAGGAAATTGCGCCGCGCCGGCGACTCGGGGTCGTCTTTGCGGACCACCGGTTTGGCCAGATCGATGAAGCGGTGCAGTTGCACGCGGGCCATGAAGTCGTCCTCCCTGTCGGATCTGCCGATCGGAAAGGACGCGCGCCGGTCCCGCCCTGCGACGGCCGTCGTCTCGCCCCCCCGATCGGCTGCCATCCTAGACGGGGAAACCCCGCGCGCAACGGCAGCGGACGCGCAACCGACCCGCGTGCCGCGCTATTCCGCCGCGAGCGCGACCGGCTCCCGGCCCCGCCAGCGCTCGAGAAGCTCGCGCCAGCGCGCCCGCACCCGCGCCAGGTTCGCCTCTTTGACGTGGCCGAAGCCGCGGATCCCCTCCGGCAGCCGTGCCAGCTCGACCGCGAGCTGCAGCCGGTCGGGCGAAAGCCCGGCCACGAGCTCGCCCACGAGCGCCTCGTACTCGGCGATGAGCGCCCGCTCCGTGCGTCGCTCCGCGGTCCGGCCGAACGGGTCGAAGGCCGTGCCGCGCAGCCGCTTCGCTTTGGCGAGCCAGCGGAACGCGGTCATCGCCCAGGGGCCGTAGCGCTGCTTTCGCAGATGCCCGGTGCGCGGATCGCGCTCGGCCAGAAGCGGCGGGGCGAGGTGGAACTCGAGCCGCTCGTAACGCTCGAACTCGCGCTCGAGCTGGGCCTTGAACGCGTCGCCGGACATCAACCGGGCGACCTCGTACTCGTCCTTGTAGGCCATGAGCTTGAAGAGGTTCCTCGCGACCGCGAGGGCGAGCGCCTCGCTGCCCGGGGCTGCGCGCGCCTCCGCGGCGCGGACCGCCTCGACCGTGCGGCGATACCGCTCGGCCCAGGCGGCGTCTTGATAGTCGGTGAGGAAACGGACCCGATCGGCGATCGTCTCGTCGAGCGAGAGCGGCCGGTGCACCCGGTCGAGCCCGGCGATCCGGCGGACCGCGGCCAAGTCGAAGGCCGCGCGCCGGCCCCAGAGGAAGGCGCGCTCGTTGAACTCGACGGCCACGCCGTTGAGCGCGATCGCGCGCCGGATCGCCGCCTCCGAGAGCGGCAAGAGCCCCTTCTGCCAGGCCCAACCGACGAGGAACAGGTTGGCCCCGATCGCATCGCCGAGCAGCGCGGTCGCGAGCCTGGTCGCCTCCACGAGCTCGACGTTCTCGGGGCCGGCCGCGTCCTCGAGGGTGCGGCGCAGCCGAGCCGCGGGAAAGACCAGGTCGGGCTCGCGGGTGAAGGCGCCCGTGAGCACCTCCTCGCTGTTGGCGACCACCCGGGTGACACCCCGGGCCACGGTCGGCAGGGCCGTCCGCCCGGCCGCGACCAGAAGATCGCAGCCCAGGAGCAGCCGCGCCCCGCCGGGAGCGACCCGCGGCGCGCCCACGGTCTCGGGCGAGGGCGCGATCTTGAGATGGCTCACGACCGCCCCGCCCTTCTGCGCGAGGCCGATCATGTCGAGGGCCACGAAGCCCTTGCCCTCGAGATGCGCCGCCATGCCGAGCAGGGCTGCGATCGTCACCACGCCCGTGCCACCGATCCCGGTCACGAGGATGCCGTAAGCGCCGTCGAGGGCCGGCAAGGTCGGTTCCGGCAGGACGGGGAAGGGAACCTCGCGGTTCCCGACGGCGGCTTTCTTGGGGACGGCGCCCTTCACGCTCACGAAGGACGGGCAGAAGCCCTTGACGCAGGAAAAGTCCTTGTTGCAGGCCGACTGGTCGATCCGCCGTTTGCGTCCGTACTCGGTCTCGACCGGCTGGATGGCGACACAGTTCGACTGCGCCCCGCAATCGCCGCAGCCCTCGCACACCAGTTCGTTGATGATCACCCGCTCGTCCGGGTCGGGGAAGGTGCCGCGCTTCCGGCGCCGGCGCTTCTCGGCGGCACAGGTCTGGTCGTAGACGATGGCGGTGACACCCGGGATCTCGCGCATCCGCCGCTGCACGGCGTCGAGCTCGTCGCGGTGATGCACGCTGACCCCGGGGGCGAAACCCGAGGGGACGGGATATTTCTCGGGCTCGTCGGTGACCACCGCGATCGCCTTCACCCCCTCGGCCTCGAGCAGGCGGGTGATCTCCGGCACGCCGAGATTGCCGGTCTCCATCTTCTGGCCGCCGGTCATGGCGACCGCGTCGTTGTAGAGGATCTTGAAGGTGATGTTGGCGCCGGCGGCGACCGCGGCGCGCACCGCGAGCGAGCCCGAATGGTAGAAGGTGCCGTCG
>JANWZN010000135.1 GCA_025054575.1 Geminicoccaceae bacterium
GCCGACAGTAGTCGACGTCGCGGAACGATTCGCGCCGCAGCATCAGCTCCTGTAGACGGAGGGCGACCTCCCGATCGGCCTCCGTCGCGGCGATCTCGAAGCGGGTCTTGCCGTAGTGCCAGGCGGGATCGATGCCGAAGCGGGTGCGTACCGAATCGGACAGCCAGGAGAAGCGCAGCTCGGCGTCCATCTCCCAGAACCAGTCCGAGGAGGTCTCGGCGAAGTCCTGAAAGCGGCTCTCGCTCGCCGCCAGTTCGACCGCGAGACGGCGATGCTCGACGAGCTCGCGGGCCAACAGGAGCTGGTCGGCGGCGAGCGCTGCGAGGCTCTCGAGCAGGCCGACCGCCTCGCCGTCGAGCGCGCGGGGTACGAAATCGGCGGCGCAGAGTGTGCCGACCAGCTCGCCGCCCGGCCCGCGAATCGGGATCCCGGCGTAAAAGCGCACCGGCCGACCGTCGATGATCGGCGAATCCGCGACAGAAGCGGCGGCGAGATCGGCCACGACCTCGAGCCGGCCGGTGTCGAGCGTGCAGCCGGGCAGCGAGCCGTGGCGCGGCAGCTCCTCGAACGGACAGCCCCGGCTCGCGACCACGAGGAAACGGTCGCCCTCGACCAGGGTCACCGCCGCGATGGGCACGGCCAGGGCACGGCCGACGAGCCGAACGATGCCGTCGAGCTGCGCCGGCAAGGGACCGATCGCCGCTTCGTGCTGGGTGTTTCGACCACGCGCCATCGTCGGTCCGAGCGTCGACCCCGGGCTGCTATCTCTGCACAGTTGATCACTGCCGGGTTGCCGATTCTTTAACAGCGACCCTTGTCCATGCAACTGCGGCACGTAGAGTCGTCGCCGCGACGCGAGCGAGAGGCGCCGATCGCCATGAAGGCGTTGGTCACGATCCGGTTCAAAGACGGGGTACTCGACCCCGAGGCGGTCGCGATCGGCCGCGCGCTCCAGGGACTGGGGTTCGCGGAGGTTCGCAGCGTGCGGCGCGAGAAGCTCATCGAGCTCGATCTCGAGACCGACGATCGCGAGCACGCCCGGGCCCGGGTGGGAGCGATGTGCGAGCAGCTGCTCGCCAACCCGGTGATCGAAAGTTACAGGATCGAGCTTCCGGACGGCGGCCCTGCGGCGTGAGGGTCCCGCTCAACGCAGCCGGGCCGCGGCGCGCTCGACACGGCGTGCTTCGGCCAACAGGAGCGCGACCGGCAGTCGCTCGGAGGGCGGCTCGACCCCGAGGAAGGCAGGCTCGATCCGCGCGATGGCGCGTCGGATCGCGGCGTCGAGCTCGGGGTCGCCCGCCGCGATCGCCGCAGCCGCCCGCTCGGCGCGAGCTTTGGCGACCCGGAAGAAGCCGAGCGCGTCGAGCCAGCCCTCGAGATCCGGCTGCACCCGGTCGAAGCGGTAATATTGGCGGGCGGTGCGCTGCAGCAGCTCGGCGACCAGGCGTGCCTGGAGTGCGGTGGCCGAAAGGCTCGTCTCGGGCGCCCGGCGCGCGGCCTCTTGCAGGGTCGAGCGCACCTCCTCCGCCGCCGCGCGTACCGCGTCGATCGCCGCGCCTCGGCCGGCCAGGGTGGCCGCCCGCTCCATCGCCGGGCCGAGGTCGGGGACGCCGCGCTCGGCGAGAACGGGCTCCAGGTCGACCAGGATCTCGGCGATCGGATGAGCGAAGAGCTGCGCCGCCGCCCCCTGCAGGCCGGCTTCGTAGGCGGCGAGCCCGGCCACGTAGTGCGCCTCGATCACTGCGAGTGCCGTGAGAAAGGCGAGCGGGTCGTGGCGCGCGCGCTCGGGATCGATGCCCGTCTCGCCCCCTTCCCCGAACTCGCCGCCTTCGGCCGCATCCGCGCGGGCCTCGCGCAGCGGCTCGGTGGGAGGACGAAGGGTCGCGGCATCCGCAACGGTCGGCTCCGCAGTGCCGGCGGATGCCGCGATCCCGAGCGGCACGGTGAGCGAGACGCCGATTCCGAGCCAGATCCTCCGCCGCATGGTCGCCTCTCGCTTATTTCGCGAGCGCGATACTACTTGATCGACCCTAACGCGAAAACTGCGACCTCGACCGACAGCATCAAGCGCGTCGGCGCGAGCCGGATACCGCAAGCCCCGCGCTCGCCCGCCTCGATCGCCGCGAGCCCGGCCGAGATGTGGAGGTCGACGGGAGCAAGCGGGGTGCCGAAGACGACGGGATCGCGGCGCGCGAGCTCCGGATCGATCCCGCCTCCCCACCCTTCCCGCCTTCGCCTCCTTCGCTGCCTTCGACGCGGGCCGCGCGCAGGAGGAGCCGGTCGGCCTCCGCCACGAGCCCGCCGCCCACCAGGAGCAGCACCGCGCCGCCGACCTCGAGCCAGAGCGTTCTTCGCTTCGTTTCGACTCTCCTCGGCTGCATCCGTTGCATCGGCCAGTGCGGGACGATAGAGGCGATCGCCAGGCAAAGTCGCGAGCTCGGGCCGACTTCATGATCATTTGTATCGGAGAGGTGTTGAGCAGGACGGAGATCGCCGAGATCGTCGGCGCGGCCGAGAAGATCCGCTTCGTCGACGGCGGGAGCACGGCCGGATGGGCGGCCCGCACCGTCAAGGCGAACCTCCAGGCCGCCGCCGACGATCCCACGGCCCTGGCCCTCGAGGCGCGGATCCGCCGCCGGCTCGAGGCGCATCCGGTGGTCGCGTTGGCCGCCCGGCCGCGCCGCTTCGGGCCGCTCCTGCTCAGCCGCTACGAGGCCGGGAGGGGCTACGGCCGCCACGTCGACGATGCGATCATGGGCGAGATGCGCTCCGACCTGTCCTTCACCCTCTTCCTCTCCGATCCAGCCGGCTACGAGGGCGGCGAGCTCGTGGTCGAGAGCCCGGCCGGCGAACAAGCCTTCAAGCTCGAGCCCGGCCATCTCGTGCTCTACCCCTCGACCACGCTGCACCGGGTGGAGACCGTGACGCGCGGGGTGCGCCTCGCCGCGGTCGGCTGGATCCAGAGCCTGGTGCGCGAGCCCGACCGCCGCGAACTCCTCTTCGAGCTGGACACGGCCCGCCGTCGGCTGTTCGACGAGCAGGGCAAGGGCGAGGTCTTCGATCTGGTCGACAAGAGCTTCCGCAACCTTTTGCGGATGTGGGCCGAGCCCTGAGCGGTGGCGGGCCGCGCTTGCGGGCGCGGGAGCGGACGGCTACCAAGCGGGCGCCTCGGATCCGCGGAGCCCCCGGCCTTGCGCGCCGCCGTGATCACCTTTCCCGGCTCGAACTGCGACCGCGATCTCCTGGTCGCCATGCAGACCTGTTTCGGCCGGCCCGTGGCGCGGGTCTGGCACGGCGACAGCGAGCTGCCGCCGGTCGATCTCGTGGGCCTGCCGGGCGGCTTCTCCTTCGGCGATTATCTGCGCTGCGGGGCGATCGCCGCCCGTTCGCCGATCATGGCCGCGGTCCGCCGCCACGCCGAACGCGGCGGCTACGTGCTCGGCATCTGCAACGGCTTCCAGATCCTGACCGAAGCCGGCCTCTTGCCGGGCGCGCTCGTCCGCAACGCCGGGCTCAAATTCGTCTGCCGGCCGGTCCGGCTCGCCGTCGTCAACCGCAATTCGCCCTTCACCGCGGCCTACGGCCCCGAGCCGATCACGATCCCGGTGGCGCACCACGACGGCAACTACGTGATCGACCCGGAAGGGCTCGCTCGGCTCGAAGGCGAGGGGCGGATCGCCTTTCGCTACCTCGACAACCCGAACGGCTCGACGGCCGACATCGCGGGCGTGCTCGATGCCCGCGGCCGCGTCCTGGGGCTGATGCCGCATCCCGAGCGGGCGGTCGATCCGCTGCTCGGCAGCGAGGACGGCAAGCCCCTGTTCGCCTCCCTGCTCGCCGCGATCGGCGGCGGAGGTGCGCACCGATGACCCTTCCGATCACCGACGAGCTCTTGGCACGGCACAAGCTCACCCGCACCGAATATGCCGAAATCGAGCAGATCCTGGGCCGTGCTCCGAACCTGGTCGAGCTCGGCATCTTCTCGGTGATGTGGTCGGAGCACTGCTCCTACAAGTCTTCCAAGATCCACCTCAAGAAGTTCCCGACCGAAGCACCCTGGGTGGTCTGCGGGCCCGGCGAGAACGCGGGCGTGGTCGACATCGGCGACGGGCTCGTCGCCGTCTTCAAGATGGAGAGCCACAACCACCCCTCCTTTATCGAGCCCTATCAGGGGGCGGCCACGGGCGTGGGGGGGATTCTCCGGGACGTGTTCACCATGGGGGCTCGGCCGATAGCCCTCCTCGACGCGCTGCGCTTCGGCTCGCCCGCAGCCCCGCGGATGCGCCATCTGGTCTCTGGGGTGGTGGCGGGAATCGGCGGCTACGGCAACTGCGTGGGCGTGCCGACGGTGGGTGGGGAGTGCACCTTCCACCCCGCCTACGACGGCAACATCCTGGTCAACGTGATGTGCGTGGGCGTGGCGCGCGCCGATCGCGTCTTCTATGCGAGGGCGGCGGGGATCGGGAACCCGGTCGTCTACATCGGGGCCAAGACCGGGCGCGACGGTATCCACGGCGCCACCATGGCCTCGGCCGAGTTCTCCGCGACCGACACGGCACTGCGGCCCACCGTCCAGGTGGGCGACCCGTTCACCGAGAAGCTGTTGATCGAGGCCTGCCTCGAGCTCATGGAGACGGGCTGCATCGTCGCCATCCAGGACATGGGGGCGGCCGGGCTCACCTCCTCTTCCTTCGAGATGGCGGCCCGTGGCGGCACCGGCATCGAGCTCGACCTCGACGCCGTGCCGCTGCGCGAAGCGGGCATGACGGCCTACGAGATCATGCTCTCGGAGAGCCAGGAGCGGATGCTGCTCGTGGCCGAGGCCGGGCGCGAGGCGGAGGCGTTTCGGATCTGCCGCAAATGGGGGCTCGATGCCGCCGTCGTCGGCCGCGTCACCGACACCGGGCGAATGGTGATCCGCCACCGGGGTGCGATCGTGGCCGACCTGCCGGTCGCCCCGGTGAGCGGTGCGTCGCCGGTCTACGACCGCCAGACCGTTCCCTTGCCGCGCCCCCTCCCGCTCGTGGGCGAGTCGATCCGCGCCCCGCTCGATCCGCCGCGCGCCCTGCTGCGCCTTCTGGGCTCGCCCGATCTTTCGAGCAAGCGTTGGATTTTCGAGCAGTACGACTGGCTCGTCGGCGCCGACACGATCTTGCCGCCCGGTCTCGGCGCCGCGGTGGTGCGGGTGCACGGCACGCGCAAGGCGCTCGCGCTCACCACCGACTGCACGCCGCGCTATTGCGCCGCCGATCCGCGCGCGGGCGGCAGGCAGGCGGTGGCCGAGGCCTGGCGCAACCTCGTGGCCGTGGGTGCCCGGCCGCTCGCGATCACCGACTGCCTCAATTTCGGCAACCCCGAGCGGCCGGCGATCATGGCCCAGCTCGTGGGCTGCATCGAGGGCATGGCGGAGGCCTGCCGGGCGCTCGATTTCCCGGTCGTCTCCGGCAACGTCTCGCTCTACAACGAGACCGACGGGCGCGCGATCCTGCCCACCCCGCAGGTGGGCGGACTCGGCCTGATCGAGGACGTGGCCCGGCTCGTGCGGCCCGATGCCGCGCGGGCGGGCGACCGGCTCGTGCTCGTGGGCGAGAGCACGGGCTGGCTCGGCGCCTCGCTCTATCTGCGCGAGATCCTGGGCCGCGAGGACGGCGCCCCGCCGCCCGTCGACCTCGCCCTCGAGCGGCGCAACGGCGAGCTCGTGGCCCGGCTCCTGGCACGGGGCCTCGTGAGGGCCTGCCACGACCTCTCCGATGGCGGGCTCGCCGTGGCGGTGGCCGAGCTCTGCCTCGCCGCCGGCATCGGCGCGCGGCTCGACTCGGCGCCCGCGAGCACGGCCGAGACCGGCTGGCTGTTCGGCGAGGACCAGGGCCGCTATCTGCTCGCGGTCCCGGAGGCGAGCGTCGAGGCCGTGCTGGCCGAGGCGGCGGCTTCGGGCGTGCTCGCCCGCGCGATCGGGGAACTCGGCGGCGACGCGTTGACGCTGGGTCGCCACCCGCCCATATCGCTCGATGCGATGCGAGAAGCCCGCGAGGGCTGGCTGCCCGCTTGGATGGGCGAGACGAGCGACGCGAAGGGATGACGGCGCATGCCGATGGCGGCTGCGGAGATCGAGCGGCTCATTCGCGCGGCCCTGCCGGACGCGCGGGTCGAGATCCAGGACCTGGCCGGCGACGGCGACCACTATCGCGCGATCGTCACGAGCGAGGCGTTCCGCGGCAAGAGCCGGCTGCAGCAGCATCAGCTCGTCTATCGGGCGCTCGGCGAGAAGATGGGCGGTGCCCTGCACGCGCTCGCGCTGGAGACACGGGTTCCCGGCTGACGGACGGGGAGCCGAGGGAGAAGAGGATGAGCGAGGCGGTGTTCGAGCGGATCCGCGAGCAGCTCGCGGCCGACGACGTGGTGCTCTACATGAAGGGGACGCCCGTTTTCCCGATGTGCGGCTTCTCCGCGCGCGTCGTGCAGATCCTGAGCAACGCCGGGATCAAGTTCCAGTCCTACAACGTCCTCGAGGACCCCGAACTGCGCCAGGGCCTCAAGGAGTTCGCGAACTGGCCCACCTTCCCCCAGCTCTACGTCAAGGGCGAGCTCGTGGGCGGGTGCGACATCGTCACCGAGATGGCGCAGAGCGGCGAGCTCGAGCAGCTCTTCGCCGAGAAGGGTGTCGCTACCGCCGCTTGAGCGCCCGCGACCCCGTCCCGCGCGCGACCGCCGCAGCTCAACTCGGCGGCGGGCAACGCTCGGCGCGGCAATCGCGAAGCAAGGTGACGACGGGCCCCGCGCGGCGGTCGGGCACGTCGATCCGAAGCGGGATCGCGCCGTTCGCCGCATCCACCAGAACGCGCAGCGGCGCCGGTCGATCCCCGTCGGGCAATTCGATGAACCGGTCGTCGGGATCGAAGCCCCAGCGGCCGACGAGCCGCACGCTCAGCTCGTGCAGACCGCTCCGTCCGTCGAGAGCGGCGCTCGGACCGACATAGTTGGCCTCGAGGTCGTAGCGCTTGCGACCGTCGAAGATCGGCAAGGTGAGCGCGCGCTCGGCTTCGCCCGAGGCGGCTCGCGGCAACCAGTCGCGCAGCCGCTCGAAGGCGGTGAGCGGATCGACCGTGCCGATCTGCAGCTCCTCGGGCACCTCCGGCGCGCGCGGCCGTCCCTGGCTCTTGAGCGCGAGCTCGGCGACCGAGCCGTCGCCGTCGTAGCGGATGCGGATCTCGCGCTCGCGATCGCGCTTGCTGTGGACCGCCTCGAAGCGGATCGGCGACGGCGCGCCCTCCGCCGGCCGGCGCATCACGGTCGCGAGCTCGCTGCGCGCTCCCGACCAGGCCGCGGCGAGGCCGACCGATTGCATCACGAGCCGGCTCGCGATCCCGCCCTCGGCCGGCGTCACGGTGAGGGCGAGCTCGGCCACCCGGATGCCGGCCACCTCGATCGCGTAGCGGGCATCGATGGCCGGCGGGTCGCCGCTCGCGCGCGCGGCGGCGAGCGCCAGAAGCGCGGCCAGCGCCACCGTCGCGAGCCTGCCGCGACCGTGGACGAGCGGAACCGAACGGGCGAGGCTCTCACGCATGCCCATCAAGGTAGGCCCGGCCACCCTCCTGTCCAGCCGCAGGCGCCCAGCGGTCGCGCCGTTGCTCCTCTTGGTCGGCCTCGTGCTCGCGGGCTGTGCCGAGCGGGCCGGTCCGTCGCGGCTGGAGCCCGCGGACTCGGTACGGTTGGTGCGCCGGCCCGGCATCGTGCTGGTCGACCCGGTCGAGCGGCGCCGGGCGATCGCCGCGGCCGGTGCCGAAGCGCTCTGCGCCGCCCCGGATCTGCGGTTGCGCAGCTGGCCACCCCCCGGTCCGATCGGCCCGCGCGACGGGCACGCTACCGACACCCGGCTCAACCCGGTCGCCTGGCTCGTCATGCGGGCGGGTGCCGCGGGCTTCGCGTCCGAGGACGCGGCGGCGCGCGAGGCGCTCGTCGCGGCGCTCGAT
>JANWZN010000136.1 GCA_025054575.1 Geminicoccaceae bacterium
GAGGGTGCCGCCCCAGGGCGTCGGTCGCCTAGCTTCCGGAGATCTTCTGGCTCACGATTTGTTGCGCCTTGCCGTCCTTGTCGTAGGTCACCGTCATCCGATACTCGGACCGGCCAACGCTTCGATCGGCGTGCCCACGACCTCCCAGAGCCCATAGGTCGAGACGTCCATCACGCTGTGCGCCACGGCACGCCCCGGCGAGGGCCGGTTCCCCAACTCGTACTCGTAAGTACAAGTTTTGCCGCCGTCCGGCAGTTCGGTGACGCTCGTCGGTGGGCCGAGCTGCGCCACGATCTGATATACGCTCGCGCCGACCTGGCATGCCGCCCGATTCGGCTCCGGCTTTCCGGAAAGCGGCGTTCCCACCGAACAGCCCGACAACAGTAGGGATGCTAAGACGACCGAGATTCGCAGACTGTACCGCATGGTCCTAGTTTTTCTCCTTTTGGTCTTTTTTCGTTGATCTTCTGTTTTTGCTTCGCCGCGAGCACGGCACCGCGATCCGCTCACCGCCCGTAGTGTTCGACGAGACGGTCGATGAACGTCTCGATGTTGCGGCGCATGGAGCCTTCGTTGGCGAGCCGGAGCCGCTCGACCCCGAGGGCGGCATCGGCGAAGGTCGCCGTGTAGGATTCGATCACCAGCGTCGCGAACGGCTCGCCGCCCGCGAGCGGCGTCATGTTCTACTGCACCGTCGAGGTCACTTTTGCGTCCTTCCAGCTTCGAGACCAGGATGACGACCGGTATCGAGGCCTCTGCTTGTTCGCGAGCTGCGCCTCGACGGGACGTCGCGCTCGCCTTCGCGCGACGGCGCTACTGGCGCCGTCGAGTTCGATCCGCTCGAATCATCTGCCGGCGCGTTTCGGCCGCAAACGCACGGACGCGGGCAAAGATCGGCCCGACCCTGCTTCCTTGCAGCAACCACCGAGCCGAGACTAGTAACCCATCACTCATCCCCAGCCCAGCCGCCGATCGCGATGGCGCGACATGCGGGCGGGCGGTTCGCAGAGCCGCCGCCTACTCCGCGGCGGGCACCGGAACGGGCTCGCTCACGACGCGTCGTTCGGCCGGCTCGATCCGCAGGCGCCGCTCGTGGAAGCGGAGCACGGAGGGCTTGTGGGCGATCGAGACGATCGTCGCGCCCGGCAGCCGCTCCTTCACGAGGCGGTAGATGTGGGCCTCGGTCGCCTCGTCGAGGGCCGACGTCGCCTCGTCGAGGAACAGCCAGTCGGGGCGATAGAGCAGCGCTCGCGCGAAGGCGAGGCGCTGCTGCTCGCCGGGCGAGAGGACCAGCGACCAGTTCGCCTGCTCGCCCAGCCGGTCGACCAGATGCGGAAGCCGACAGGCCTCGAGCGCCTCCCGGTACTGCGCCTCGGCATAGGTGTCGGGTGATTCTGGATAAGCGAGGGCTTCGGCGAGCGTGCCGATCGGCAGATAGGGCTTCTGCGGCAGAAACAGGATCCGTGCCCCGGTCGGCAGGTCGATCCGGCCACGGCCGAACGGCCACAAGCCCGCGAGCACGCGAAAGAGCGTCGTCTTGCCGCTGCCGGAGGGACCCTGCACCACGACCGCTTCGCCCGGTCGGATCGTTAGGTCGACACCCTCAAGGAGGACTCGGCCGTCTGGTAGGGCGACGTCGACCCGGTCGAGCTCGAGGGCGGGGGTAGCGGCAGTCTTGGTGAAGGCGCGCTCGGTCTCGACCGCCTCTTTCATCCTGGTCATGGTCTCGGCGAAGGTGGTGAGCCGGTCGACCACCGCTTTCCAGTCGGCGAGCTGGGAGAAGCTGTCGACGAACCAGGAGAGCGAGCCCTGGACCTGGCCGAAGGCGCCGGCGGTCTGGGTGAGCACACCCAAGGGGATCTCGCCCGCGAAATAGCGGGGGGCCTGGACGACGATCGGGAAGACGTTGGCGACCTGGTTGTAGAAGACGGTGAGCCAGGTGAGCCGCTTGTTGAGCTTCATGTAGTCCCACCAGGTCTCGTAGATGCGGGCGAAGGCGTCCGAGAGCCGCCGGCGCTCGTCGCGCTCGCCGCCATAGAGCGCGATGCTCTCGGCGTTCTCGCGGATCCGGGTCATGCGATAGCGGAAGTCGGCGTTGTAGCGCTCGAGCATGAAGTTGACCCGCACCAGCCGACGACCGATGAACCAGGTCAAAAACGAGCCCACGATCGCGTAGACGAGAGCGACCCAAACCATGAAGCCGGGCACCTCGATCCCGCCCATGACCGGCAGGATCATCGAGCCCGAGAGGCCCCAGAGGACGATCGTGAAGGTGACGAGCGTCGCGATCTCCGAAACGAGGCCCAAGCCGATCATCAAGGTCTGCGAGGCGAACTGAGCGACGTCCTGCTCGATACGCTGCTCGGGATTGTCGGTGCCGTGGTTGAGGAGCTCCATGCGGTAATAGGTGCGGTCGGCCAACCAGTCACGAAAATAGATCTCGGTAATCCAGCGCCGCCAGCGGATCGTAAGGAGTTGACGAAGCCAGAGCCGGTATACCGCGATCACGATGAAGACGACGACGAGGCCAGTGAAGGAGAAAAAGAAGGCCTCGAAGCTGGCGAGCGAGAAAAGGAGCTCCCAGAAGCGCGGCCCGTTCTTCTCCTGGAGCGCGTTGAAGAACTGGGCGTTCCAGGCATTCAGCTGCTTGCTCATCCAGACCAGGAAGAAGTTCATGGCGAGGATCAGAGCGAGGAGGCCGCGGGCGATCCATCGCTCCGGGACCAGTAGGCGAAGGCCAAGCACGCGAAGCTCGGTCTTTTCCGGCGCGAACCAATAGGGACGGGCGAGCGCCCAGAGCTTGGCCAAGAAGGTCCGCGCCGCAGCGGTGCGGGTGACGAGATCCTCGATCATGACGATTCCCGCTTCGGTCGAGCGGCGGCGAAGATGGCGCGCCCCGGACGCTTCCGCCAGAGCGCCCTGCGCGAGCCGAGCGGCGCCCGGCTCGGGCCGCGGCCGGGCCGAGGCGGCTCAGCCGCCGGCGCGGACAGTCACCACGACCCGGCGGTTGCGCTGGCGGCCGAGCGGATCGTCGCTGCCGTCGGGCTTCGTGTTGGGCGCGACCGGACGGGTCTCGCCCCAGCCGCTCGTGGCGATCGCCCGCGGCTCGACGCCGCCTTTGCCGACGAGCCAGTCGCGCACGCTCGCCGCCCGTCGCTCGGAGAGCTTCTGGTTGTAGGCCTCCTCGCCCCTGGCGTCGGTGTGACCCTCGACCAGGAAGCGGGGCTTGCGGAGCTTGGCCTTCACTTGGTCGAGCAACGCGCGCAGCACCGGATCGGCCTCGGGGCGCAGTTCGGCGCGGTCGAAGTCGAACAGCACGTCGGCGCCGAGCTCGAAGACGAGCTCGCGCCGGTTCTCCGAGGTCGGGCGGGCGAGCGGCTCGGTGCGGAACTGGACGGTCTCGCTGCGGAACTGGATGCCGTCGCTGCGAAACTGGACGGCGTCGCTGCGCGCACCGATCGGGTCGCTCGCGAAGCGGGCGTTCGCGGGCGGAACGGCGGGCGGCCCTTCCTGCGCCTGCAGCGGCGGCGCGAGCGGCCAGAAGAGGAGGGCGAGCACCGGGAGGAGGGCGGCGCGCGGCACGCCCCCGGCTCGGGCCGGGCGCACGGGCGGCCTCAGCGCGCGAGCGGCAGATCGAGGAGCGGCGGCGTGCCCGGCACCAGGACCCCGAGCTTGGTCACGCTCGCCGGCGGTGCCTTGTACCAGGCCCAGAATTCGCGCCGCTCGCCCGGCGGCACGGGACCGCCGTCGCGGTAGCGGCTGGCCAGGCGCTCGGTCCCCGCCTCGCCGATCTTGTGGGCGGTGGCGTTGGCGAGATCGAGGAGCAGGACCTCGCTCACCGTGAGGCTCGTACCGATCCGCAGCCGCTCGAGCGTGACCGTGTCGGCCGTGCCGTTGACCACGGCGAAGCGCAGCTCGACGATCTCGTGACCCGGCAACTTCGCGAGCCGCGTCACCTCGAACGTGACGCCGGGGGCGAGCTCGGTCTTCCCGAGCGGTTCGGCCGCCCCCGAAGGGGCCGCGAGGACCGCGGCGAGGAGGAGCGGGATCGGGGTTCGGGGGATCGGCGTGCGCGACCTCACGGCTCTGCCTCCCAAAAGCGAGCGGCCATCGTGCCGACGGTCCGCTCGTGCGCTCAAGCGCTCGCCGGCGCATAGATCCGGCGGAGCGCGTCCTCGAGGATCACGGCCGCGGCGTAATGGTCCAGCGGCTGGCCTTTCTTGGGCGGCGGCAGACGGCCTTCGCGGATCGCCTGCTCGACCGCGAAACTCGTCAGTCGTTCGTCCTGCAACAGGATCGGAAGGCCGAAGGCGGCATCGAGCTGCTCGACCAACTGGCGCGTGGCGGCGCAAGCCGCCCCTTCGCTGCCGTCCATGTTCAACGGCCAGCCCACGACCAGGCCCACGACCGTGCGCTCCTCCACGCAGCGACGGATCTTGGCGAGGTCGTCCGGCCAGCGACCGCGCGAGATCGTGAACAACGGGGTGACCAGCCGGCGCCCCAGATCGGTGCCGGCGAGACCGAGCCGACGCCGCCCGACGTCGATCGCGAGGAGCGAGCCGTGCGGTGGCAGCGACGTGGCGAAACTCGAGGCGTCTAACACGGCCGGCACGCGCGCTCCCGAGGTTCCGGCGACCAGGATCCCGCCTGCCGCCGCCGCGTGCGGAGACTAGCGCCGGCCGCGCGCCTCGTCACCCGGGGCTGTCGCCATACCGAGTCCATGCTAGAACAAACAACGAACAGCACCTGAGGAAACGCATGACTACGACCCGCACAGCGGCTTGGGCCGAGCGCTACCTGGCCCGCGGCTGGTCGGTGATCCCGTTGCGGCCGCGCGACAAGCGGCCGCTCGTTGCGTGGGAGCCGTTCCGCCATCGCCGACCGCTCGCTCGAGAGTTGACCGAGTGGCTGGAGCGCTGGCCCGACGCCAATCTCGGGATCGTCACCGGCCGCGTGTCGGGTCTCGTGGTGGTCGACGTCGACCCCGGCAAAGGCGGCGAGGCGAGCCTCGCCGGGCTCGAAGCCTGTTTCGGCCGGCTACCGCCGACCCTCGTGGTGCGGACCGGCGGCGGCGGCCGCCATCTCTACTTCCGCCACCCGGGCGGCGAGGTTCCGTGCGCGGTCGGGATCCGGCCGGGGCTCGATCTGCGCGGCGACGGCGGCTACGTGGTGGCGCCGCCGTCGATCCACCCGAGTGGTCGCGCTTATCGCTTCGAGCGCGCGGCGGGCGAGCCGCTCGCGGCGCCGGCGCCCTTCCCGGGCTGGCTCGCGGCACTCCTGCGCACGACCGGGGCCCGCCACGGCCATCCGATCGGCTGGTGGCGGCGCCTGTTGCGCGAGGGGCTCAAGGAGGGCGAACGCAACACCCGCCTCGCCTCGCTTGCGGGGTTGCTCCTCCACCACGGCCTCGAGCCAGGCGTCGTCGAGGAGCTCCTGCAGGGCTGGAACCTCGGCCGCTGCCGGCCGCCTCTGCCGCCAGAGGAGGTCGCCGCGATCGTCCGCAGCATTATGCGTACCCAAGAGCGCTCACGGCGCGCCACGGCCGTCGTGCTGTCCTGAGCGTCGGAGGGGTACCGGGTCTAGCCCGGGTCCCACGACAGGTTGCCAGCCATGGCTGCTGGTTGTAGCGATGCTGCCGCTTCGCTGGACCCAGCCCGGCTGCCGAGACGAGGTTTCCGTCCATGTCCGTCGACCGAGCCACCGTGGCGCGCGTGGCCGATCTCGCCCGCATCGCGATACCCGAGGATCAGCTCGATCATCTGGCTAGCGAGCTGTCCGGCATCCTCGCCTGGATCGAGCAGCTGGCCGAGGTCGACACGAGCGGCGTCGAGCCCTTGCGCAGCGTGCACCCGATCCGGCGGACCTGGCGCGCCGACGAGGTGACCGACGGCGGTTGCCGCGAGGCGATCCTCGCCAACGCGCCCGAACGCGAGGACGGCTATTTCGTCGTGCCCCGGGTCGTCGAATGACCGGCCTCAACCGGCTCGGGCTCGTCGAGGCGCGCGATCTGTTGCGTCGGCGGGCGATCTCGGCGGTGGAGCTGGCCCGGGCGTGCCTCGCCGCCATGGAGCGCGGCCGTGCTCTGAACGCGTTCATCACCGAGACACCGGAGCGGGCACTGGCCATGGCCGAAGCGGCCGATGCTCGGCTCGCGCGCGGCGAGGGTGGTTTGCTGGAAGGCCTGCCGATCGCCGTCAAGGATCTGTTCTGTACCGCGGGCGTGCGAACGACCGCGGGCTCGAGGATGCTCGCCAACTTCGTGCCGCCCTACGAATCGACGGTCACGGCCAAGCTCTGGGCCGAAGGTGCGGTGTTGCTCGGGAAGACCAACCTCGACGAGTTCGCGATGGGCTCGTCGAACACCACCTCGGCGTTCGGGCCGGTGGTCAACCCCTGGACGCCGCCGGACGTGCCGCAGCCGTTGGTTCCGGGCGGCAGCTCCGGCGGCTCGGCCGCGGCGGTCGCGGCCGGCCTGTGCCCCGCTGCGACCGGTACCGACACCGGCGGCTCGATCCGCCAGCCTGCGAGCTTCTGCGGCATCGTGGGGATCAAGCCGACCTACGGACGCTGTTCGCGCTGGGGGATCGTGGCCTTCGCGAGCTCGTTGGATCAGGCCGGCGCGTTCGCCCGCTCGGTCGCCGATGCCGCCCTCCTGCTCCGGGCGATGGCCGGGTTCGATCCCAAGGACGGCACCAGCGCCGATCTTCCGGTGCCCGACTGGTCGGCAACGCGCGCAGGGCAGGTGCGCGGCCTGCGGATCGGGATCCCGAAGGAGTATCGCCTCGACGGCATGCCGGCGGAGATCGAAGCGCTGTGGGCCAGAGGGGCGGAATGGTTGCGGGCCCAAGGAGCGGAGATCGTCGAGGTCTCGCTGCCGCACACGCGCTATGCGCTGCCCACCTACTACATCGTGGCACCGGCCGAGGCCTCCTCCAATCTCGCCCGCTACGACGGCATGCGCTACGGCCTGCGCGTGCCGGGCCGCGATCTCGTCGACACCTACAAGAAGACCCGCGCCGAGGGCTTCGGGGCGGAGGTCAGGCGGCGGATCCTGATCGGCACCTATGTGCTCTCGGCCGGCTATTATGACGCCTATTACCTCAAAGCCCAGAAGGTCCGGCGCCGGATCGTCGAGGACTTCGAAGCCGCCTTCGCGCACTGCGATGCGCTCTTGACGCCGACCGCGCCCTCTGCCGCGTTCCGGATCGGCGAGAAGAGCGACGATCCGGTCGCGATGTACCTCAACGACGTGTTCACGGTGACCGTGAACCTCGCCGGGCTACCCGGGATCTCGGTGCCCGCCGGACTCTCGACCGAAGGCCTGCCGCTCGGGCTCCAGGTGATCGGCAGGCCGTGGGACGAGGCTACGCTCTTCGAGATCGGCCTCGCGCTGGAAGAGGCGGCGGGTTTCGTTGCACGGCCGGCCGGCGCGGTGGAGGTCTGAGCCATGGTCTGGACGATCCGCGGGCGGACCGGCGATTGGGAGCTGGTTTGTGGCCTCGAGGTGCACGCTCAGGTCACCTCGAAGGCCAAGCTCTTCAGCGGTGCCGCGACCGCCTTCGGAGCCGAGCCGAATGCGCAGGTTTCGCCGGTCGATGCCGGCATGCCGGGCATGCTGCCGGTACTCAACGGCTTCTGCGTCGAACAGGCGGTCAAGACGGGTCTCGCCCTCGAGGCCGAGATCAACAGGCTGTCTGTCTTCGAGCGCAAAAACTATTTTTATCCGGATCTGCCGCAGGGCTACCAGATCAGCCAGTATCAGCAACCGATCATCGGCCGTGGACGGGTCCTGATCGATCTGCCCGACGGCACCACGCGGACGATCGGGATCACCCGGCTCCACCTCGAGCAGGACGCCGGCAAGTCGCTACACGGCGCTCGCGAGGGCGCTACGCTGATCGACCTCAATCGCTCCGGGGTCGCGCTCATGGAGATCGTCTCCGAGCCTGAT
>JANWZN010000137.1 GCA_025054575.1 Geminicoccaceae bacterium
GGCCCGAGGCGGGCGCGGCCCTCGCCGCCAATGGGTTCGCGCGGACGCTCGCGGTGCCACTTCTGTGGTGGCCGGCGCAGGCACCGGTCGCGGCGGTGGCCGAACCCTGCCGGCGGCTGGGTCCGGAGACACCGGCCGAGCTCCTCGCCGAGACGCTCGCGCTCCAGCACGCCCAGTTCGGCGAGCCGCCGCCGAGTGCTGCCGAGCGGGCGCACCTTCTGGCCTGCCTCGCCGAGGGGAGCGTGCGGACCTGGCTCTTGGTCGAGGACGGTCGACCGGTCGCGGCGGCCTCGCTGCAGGGCGATGCGCTCGCCGCCGAGCTCGTGGGGCTGTGGACCCGGCCCGATCGGCGCCGGCGCGGCTTCGCCCGCCGGGTGGCAGCAGCCGCGCTCGCCGCCCACGATGCCGAAGGCGGTCGTCTGCTCTGGGCCGGTGCGGCGAGCCCGGCCTCCGAGGCCCTCCTGCGCAGCCTCGGCCTCGTGCGCGTGGGCACGCTCGAGGCCTGGGCAGCGATCGGCTGACGCGCCGACGGCTCAGCCGTTGGCCGCGATCTTGCGGCTGCGTCGCGCCGGGCTCTTCTTGGCGGCCTCGCCGTTCTCCTCCGGGCCGGCCTCGGCCTCCCCGCTCGGCGCCTCCTCCGCGGCCGGCGATTCCGCCGGGCCGGCGGTCTCGGCGACCGGGGCGGCAGCACTCGCGACCGGGGCCGGTTCGGCGGCGGGGGCGGTCGCGGGCTCGGCCGCGGCCGTCTCCGCGACCGTGGGTTGCCAGGCTCGGCGCAGCTCCTCCAGCATCGCGAGCTGCGCCTCGGCCAGAATGCGCTGCAGCGCGCCGATCTCCTGGCCGATCTGCTCGAGCAGGGAGCCCAGCCGTGCCGCCCGCTCCTGCAGGCTCGCGAGGTTCGCCGCGGGCTCGCCGGGCAGGCCGGCGGCGAGCAGGTCGTCGAGGGTCATGCGCGCGATCGCGGCCTGCCGCTCGGCACAGCCGCGCGCTGCCTCGGCGACGATCCGCCCGCTGCGGGCGAACGCCTCGAACAGCCGCTGTTGGACCGCGAGCAGGGCCGCGAGATCCGGGGGCGAGGGCGGGACCGGTGTCGGGCGCGGCTCGGACATGGCACCTCCTGCGGGCTTTGCTGCACCGCAGCACGATAGGCGGGCCGTGGCCCCGCCGCAATGCCGCGCCTGCCGCAGGTGCGAAGCCGCGGCCGTGCGATCCGCCACAGCCGGTGCCGAGCCCTCGGGGCTAGGCTCGCAGGCGCGTTAACGAAGGATTCACCGCGCGGCTGTATCGGATCGCGGAGCGGGCGCAGGCGGCCCGAGGCGGGAGCGATGAGCGAGAGCGGAACGAGTGCGGCTGGGATGGCGGTACGCGCCGAGCTCGACCGGCCGGTCGACGGTCACACCGGCGATTGGCTGGCACCCGAGCTCGTGGTGGGGGCCTTGCGCGCACTCGATGCCGCCGTGCTGCTCGCGAGCGGGCTCTTGCTCGGCCTTTTCCGCGAGGGCGGGCCGGCGGCCCACCCTTTGTGGGCCTGGTCGTTGCTGATGGGCCTCTTGCTGGCCCTGCCGCTCTGGCAGCTCGTCGGGGTCTATGCCGAGCCGCGCCGGCTCGACATGACCGGACAGGCCGGCCGGCTGGTGCTCGGCTGGCTCGCCGCGCTTCTGGTCATCCTGGCCCTGGCCGAGCTCACGGGCACGCGCGCCGCCCTGCCGCCGGGCTGGCTCGCGGGCTGGGCGCTCGCGGGCGGGTTCGGGCTCGCAGCAGTGCGGCTCGCAGCAGCCGGGCTCGTCGCGCGTTGGCGGCGGCAAGGTCGGCTCGGCCGCAACACGGTCGTGGTCGGTGCGGGCGAGCTCGGCCGGCGCTTCGTCGAGGAAGTCCGCAGGCGCGACCGCAGCGTCCGCCTGATCGGCCTGTTCGACGACCGGCGCGAGCGGGTGCCCGAGTTCGTGGGCGGCTTTCCGGTGATCGGCACGCTCGACGATCTGTTGCTCTTCGCCCGCCGCCACCGGATCGACGAGGTGGTCGTGGCCCTGCCCTGGAGTGCGGAGGGCCGCCTGCTCGACTGCTTGAAGAAGCTGCGAGCACTGCCCTGCGACGTCCGGCTCTGTTCCGACCTGATCGGCTTCCATCTGCCGCATCGCGGCCTCGGCCACGTCGCCGGCTTGCCGGTGCTGCACGTCTTCGAGCGGCCGATGAGCGCCGGTGCCCAACTCGCCAAGGCGATCGAGGATCGCGTCTTGGCGGGCCTCGCGCTCCTGCTCACCGCACCGCTCTGGCTCGCGATCGCGCTCGCGGTCAAGCTCTCCTCGCCGGGCCCCGTGCTCTATCGGCAGCAGCGCGGCGGCTTCAACGGCGAGCTCTTCGAGGTCCTCAAGTTCCGCACGATGCGGGTCGAGGCGTGCGATGCCGGCAGCGAGCCCGGGCTCGGCCACACCCGCAAGGGCGATCCGCGGGTCACCCCGATCGGCCGCTTTCTGCGCCGCACGAGCCTCGACGAGCTGCCGCAGCTCTGGAACGTGCTCAAAGGCGACATGTCGCTCGTCGGGCCGCGGCCGCACGCGCGCGCCCACGACGATCGCTACGCCGCTTTGATCGACGGCTATCTCGCCCGCCACCGGGTCAAGCCCGGGATCACCGGCCTCGCCCAGATCTCGGGCTGCCGTGGCGAGATCCGCACGCTCGCCGAGATGCAGCGGCGGGTCGAGCTCGACCTCGCCTATATCCAGCGCTGGTCGTTGCGGCTCGATCTCGAGATCCTGCTCCGCACCCTCCTGCACGGGCTGCGCGACCCGCGCGCCTATTGACGCGCCGGCTGTCGGCACCAAGGTCGGCTCGGGTCGTTCCGACCGCGGATGGTGCCGCGCGGAGAGGTCGATGCCCGTCACCCCCGAACGTTTCGTCGCCGGCATGCGGCTGCACGCGGCCGGTGTCACGATCGTCGCCACGAGCTTCGAGGGCCGGCCGTTCGGCCTCACCGCCACCGCGGTCTGCTCGGTCTCGGCCGAGCCGCCGCAGCTTTTGGTCTGCGTCCATCGCGCAGCCGAGGCGCACGAGCCGATCCGGCGCGGCCGGATCTTCAGCGTCAACGTGCTGGCGGCCGGCCAGCGCCGGCTCGCCGACCGCTTCGCGGGCCGGCTCGGTCCCCGCGGCGCCGCGCGGTTCGAGGAGGGCCGCGGGACCCGGCTCGCGACCGGCGCGCCGGTCCTCGACGGCGCGCGCGCCGTGTTCGATTGCGCGCTCGTGACCGGCCTCGAGGCCGGCACGCACACGATCTTCGTGGGCCGGGTCGAGGCGGTGCTGACCGATCCGACGCTGGCGCCCCTGATCTATCACGAGGGCGAATACGGCCTCGTCGCGCAACTCCCGGCCTGAGCCGCGGACCGCTCGTCGGCGGCAGGCGGTCGGGCGGATCGGGGCGGACGAGGGGGATGCGGCGGCGGGCGGCCGGGTCGGCCGCCCTCGATCCGCGAGCGCGCGGGAGGGTCTCCAGCGTCCAGGGATCATGCTTGCGAGGTTTTTTGGACTCGCGAGCGTCCGCCTCGATCCCCGCGAGCGCGGGGTCGGCGCCGCTTATGCCGTGCCGAGACGTCACACCACGCCTCGGTCCGCGCGCACCGTCTCGGCCCGCCCGTGCGGGTCGGCCGACGGCCGGCGTTCGGGCGGTTCGGGGCGGGGAACGGGGCGTGCGGCCGCGGACGATCGAATCGGCCGAGCCTCGATCCGCGCGCCCGCAGGACGGTCTCGAGCTTCGAGGGATCGTGCTTACGAGGCTTTTTTCGATCGGCGAGCGTCCGGCTCGGTCCGAGCGCACCGTCTCGGCCAGCGCATGTGGATCGGCCGGCGGCGGTGGTCGAGCGGTTCGCTGGGGTGCACCGTGTCGCCCGGTCGGTCGGAAGCTGCTTCCTGCGCCGCGGTCCGCGCGCACCGTCTCGGCGCGCGCAGGTGGACCGGCGGGCGGGGAAGCCGAGGCGGGGGCGAGGGCCCGCTCGTCCGAGGATCGGAGGACTCGGGCGGCGCCGCGGTGGTCGGTGGCCACACCGAGCCCCCGGGCGGAAGATCGGCGGCGACCCCGGCGGCGCCGCGCCGTTGGCCACCGAGCCGGCGGCCGGGTCCGCAGCCCCGCGAGCGGGCGACCGGCGCGCGTGCGCCGGCGCGGATCGGTCCGGGGCCGGGAGCGGGGTCGCGGCGCGGGTGGATCGCCCGGGTGGCGGTGTTCGGGCGGTTCGGGCGGACGGGAGGGCCGCGGCGAGGGCGGGTCGCCGGAGCGGCCGATGCTAGCCGTGTTCGGCGCGGGCTTCGGTCAGGACGAACGTCACGCAGGCCGACACGGGTATGCACCCGAACCCTAACCGGGTTCGGCTCGGGCTTGCGCGAGGACCCGGCGGACCGCCGCGAGCGCGCGATCGATCGCGGCGCGGTCGACGCCGAGATGGGTCACGGCGCGCACCCGCTGCGGGCCCATCGCCCCCATCCGCACACCCTCTCGCTCGAGCCGTGCGACGAAGCCCGGCGCGTCGAGGCCCGGCCGCGTGATCGCGAAGAAGACGATGTTGGTCTCGACCTCGGGGTTCTCGAGCCGGATGCCGGAGAGCTCGGAAAGCCCGGCGGCGAGCGCCCTCGCGTTCGCGTGATCCTCGGCGAGCCGCTCGACATGGTGGCGCAACGCCCAGCGGCAGGCCGCCGCCAGCACCCCGGCCTGGCGCATCGCCCCGCCCATCATCTGCTTGTAGCGCCAGGCCTCGGCGACGAAGGTGGCAGAGCCCGCGAGCACCGCGCCCACGGGCGCCCCGAGCCCTTTCGAGAAATCGAGCCAGCAGGAATCGAAGGGCGCGCAGAACGCGGCGGCCGAGACGCCGGTTGCGACCACCGCGTTCATGAGCCGCGCGCCGTCCATGTGGAGGAGCAGCCCCCGCCCGCGGGCCGTTGCCGCCACCGCCTCGATCCGCTCGAGCGGCCAGATCGTGCCGCCCGCGAGATTGGCGGTCTGCTCGATCGAAACCAGCCGGGTCCGGGGCGCGTGGCGGTTGGTCCGCACCCGCGCGGCCACTTGCTCCGCGGTGAAGATGCCGCGGTCACCATCGAGCGGGGTGAGCACGACGCCGGCCCAAGCCGCGGGTCCACCCGCTTCGGCGTGGATCGGATGCGCGCTGCGGTCGAGCAACACCTCTTCACCGCGCGCGCAGTGGACGCAGAAGGCGATCTGGTTGCACATCGTGCCCGAGGGCAAGAAGACCGCCGCCTCCTTGCCGAGCAGCGCGGCGACCTCCTCGCACAGCGCGTTGACCTCGGGATCGAGAAAGGCCTGCTCGTCGTCGACCTCGGCCTCGGCCATGGCACGGCGCATCGCGGGCACGGGCTTGGTCCGGGTGTCGCTGTAGAGATCGATGGCGATCGGCGTCACGGTGGCGGGCTCCCCGGTCCGTTTTGAACTGAAAAGCGAGAAAGCCAGCGCGCGCGATCATCGAACGGTCGCACTGGTGCGCGCATCATGCACTGGTCGGCGGTGCCGAGGGAGGACAGCCGTGGCAGGGCAGCTCGCGATCTTCTGGACCCCGGCCGGGATCACGCTCGATTCGCTCGGGACCAAGCAGCTCGTCGACGTGACCGACGGCGACACCCCCAACATCAGAATGCCGATCCGGATGCTGTCGATCGACACGCCCGAGACCTATCCGGACGGCCCGCGGCTCGATGCCGCCTTCGCCGCCCTCGTCCCCTGGATCGAGAGCGGCACCGCACCGATCGACCCCGTCCTCGCCCAGGCCCTCCTGCCGAAATTGCGGGCGCCGCAGCCGGTGAGCCGGCACAAGGCCGCGGGCGAGCGGGCCAAGGCGGCTTTTTTGCGCCTGCTCGAGGAGCGGCTCGTGCGGCCCGACGGCTCGCGGCGCGCGCTCTTCTTGCGCACCGCCGACACCCCGTTCGACAAGAACGGCCGGCTCTTGGCCTATGTCGCACCGAGCTATTCGAGGGCCGAGCTCGAAACGCTCTCCCGCCGGGAGCGGGCGACCTTCAACCTCCTCCTGGTCGAGGCCGGTTGGGCCGCCCCCTTCGTGCTCTATCCGAGCATCCCGGGCGAGCTCGACCTGCCGCTCCTGCACGCCGCCGCGCGCGGCGCCATCGCCGAGGGCCGCGGGATCTGGGCCGATCCGCTCCTGCTCTTGCCGTACGAGTTCCGCGCGCTCGAGCGCCTCGCGCAGCTCCGGGCCCGACTGGAGAAAGGCGAGAAGCCACCGCCGGCCGAGCTCTGGTCGTGGACGTCGCGCTACTGCGCGGACATGACGACGCGCCTTCTCTACCGGCCGCAGCGTTATGTCGAGGTCGCCCCGGAAGATCGGCTCTTCATCTGGCCCGAAGACGTGCGCGAGGCGGTGGCCAGGCTCGGCCTCTCGCCCGCGCCGTCGACCGTGGCGATCGGCTGAGCCTCGGCTCAGGCCGCCTCGGCGGTCATGACGAGCCGCGCCAGCCGATCGGCGTCGAGCCCGGCCGCCTCGCGCAGCGCGACCAGCCGCCCTTTGCGCAACACCGCGACCCGATGGGCGACTGCGACCACGTCTTGCATGTCGTGGCTCACCAAGAGCACGGCCACGCCTTGGGCCTCGAGGCCGCGGATCAGCGCGCGGACCTCGGCGGTCTCGCGCACACCCAAAGCCGCGGTCGGCTCGTCCATGATCAAGAGCCGCGCGTTCCAGAGCAGCGCGCGGGCGATCGCGACCGCGGCCGGCAGCCGCCAGAGCCCGTGGCACTCGATCAAGATCTCGACGTCCTCGCCCACCGCCTCGCGGATCGCACGGACGGGTGCGAGGCCCGCCTCGAGCTCGCGGGGACCGATGGCGTTGCCGCCGGTGGCCCGGGCGAACCGGTCGAAGGGCCAGATCTTCAGGGCCGTTACGCCCTCGGCCAGGAGCGAGCGGGCGAGCCCGCCCGGATCGTCGAGCTGGGCCTGGAGATCGTCGAGCGGGCCCAGGGCCGAAGCACCGGGCTCGGCGAGCCGGCTCGCCCAGCCGAGCACGGGTGCGGTGTTGTAGGCCGGCCCGGCGCAGGTGTTGTAGACCCGGATCCGCTCGCGCACGGGCCCGCCCCAGAGCCGCCACAAGGGGGCGTCGAGGCTTTTCGCGAGAAGGTCCCACAGCGCGATGTCGAGAGCGGCATCGCCCCTGAGCTCGATCGAGCGGGAGGGTGTTCCCATGAAGCGGTTGGCGATCACCCGGCCGATCCGCTCGCGGTGCGCGGCCAGCTCGCGCGGGTCGCGGCCCAGGAGCTCGGGGGCGAGGGTCTCGTGGACGTAGGCTTCGGTGGCCTCGGCGTTGCGGAACGCCTCGCCCAGGCCCTCGAGCCCGGCATCGGTCTCGAGCCGCAGCCAGAGCAGGTTGCCGAAGGCCCCGGCGCGCAGGGTCTCGATCGCCGTGACGCGCATCGCTCAGCCCTCCCCCGCCTCGCTCGCGAGCTCGGCTTCGGCTGCCACGAGAGCCCGCGCGGCCGCCTCGATCTCGGCCAGGCTCGCCTCCGGGCAGGGCCCGAGCATGGGCAGGAGCGGGCCGGTCTCGGCGATGCCCGCGCGCCGGACCGCCTCGTGCAGCACGCGCACCGCCCCCCAGCGCTCGCGCGCGGCCTCGAAGGCCGCGATCGGTGCCGCGAGCCGTCGGGCTCGGGCGAGCGAGCCGCGGCGGAGTGCGGCCAGGACCCGCATCGAGCGGCGCGGTGCGAGGCAGACGCTGCCCGAGGTGAAGCCGGCGAGGCCGTAGCTCGGCAGGTGGACGAGCGCCGGGAGCTCGCCCGCACCCGAGATCAGCCGCTCGCCGCCGATCGCCGAAACGAGTGCCTCCAGATAGCGATCGCGGCCGCGCGCGGGCGGCGCCACCCCGTATTTGACCGCGACCACCGCGCCCTCGGCCACGAGCCGCGCGAGGGCTTCCGAATCGAGATAGTGG
>JANWZN010000138.1 GCA_025054575.1 Geminicoccaceae bacterium
GGCGGCTTCGGCGAGGTCGGCCGGGGCGAAGCGGGCCCACCAGGCGGCGCGCAGGTCGAGGAAGCCGGGCTCGTTCGAGGGCGGCGGCAGGGCGGCGGGGGAGGCGGCGGGGGTGGATTCGGCGCTCATGGTCGCGATTCCGGGCGGTGTCTGGCGCTTCATAGCGGAACGAGCGGCGGGATGCAAGGAATGTGTACCTTCTAGCAGATTTCTATCTGCTGCTTCGCGCTTGCGCGAGCGCGCGCGGCCGGCCAAACGAGGGCAAAGGGCGGCGGGGAGGCCGCCTCGTCGGGAAGAGACAGGGGAGAAGCATGCCGCGCCCAGCCATCGCCCCTCGCTCGCGCGCGAATTTTTTTCGCTGGCGTTAATCTTTCGTCAGAACCCTTGTGCGAGGCTCGGGTCGAGGAAACATCCTGGGTCGAGCGGCCGTGCACGATCCGGCCGCCCGAGGAGGATCGCCATGCGCAGCGCCGGCCCCGATCGGCTCGAGCTGGTCGAGCCGAGGACCGCCCCGACGAGCCCCGCGCGCGCCCGCGCGAGCGCGCGCGAGCGGGAGCCCGTGCTGTTCTGGGCGGAGCGGGATCCCGGCCTGGCGATGGGCGGCTGGGCCGTGGTCACCGCGCTGTTCTTGCCGCTGGGGTTCTTCTTTCCCGAAGGCGTGCTCGGCGGCGCGGCGCTCACGGCTCTGTGGACCTGGCTCAATCTCAAGGCCTTCCGCCTCGAGCTCACGCCCTGGAGCCTGCGCTACCGACCGGGGCTCCTGGCCCGTACCATGGTCTGGCCGCTCGAGGCGGTGGCCCGGGTCGAGGTGCGCGATCCGGCGATGCAGCCCGTGCGCTGGGGTCGCGAGCCGCCGCGCGTCGGCCACCTGCTGATCGAGCTGCCCGAGGGGCTGCTCGCCATCTCGGGGATCAAGGATCCGCAGGAGTTCGCCGACGCGGTGGGGACGATCCGCGCCGGCGGCACCGGCCCCGTGCGAGGCTGACGCCGCCCTCGGCCCTCGGCGCGATCCGCCCGGGCGCGGGGGCCTCGCGCGAGCCCGCATGACCCTCGCCGATCCGGCATGGCTGGGCCTCTTCGCCAACGCCTTTCTGGCCGCGACGATCCTGCCGATCGCCTCGGAGCCGCTCGCGATCGGCTTGGTCGCGAGCGGACGGAACCCGTGGATCGTCTGGCTGGTCGCCACCATCGGCAACGCCGCCGGTGCCGTGGTCGGCTGGTGGCTCGGCCGGGCGGCGATGCGCTGGCGCGATCGGCCCTGGTTCCCAGCGAGCCGCACGAGCCTCGAGCGGGCCGAGCGCTGGTTCGCCCGCTGGGGCCGGCCGGCCTTGTTGGCGAGCTGGCTGCCGATCGTGGGTGACGCGCTCACCGTGGTGGCGGGCGCGCTGCGCACACCCTTGGGCCCGTTCCTGCTGTTGGTCGGGCTCGGCAAGGCCGCCCGCTACGCGCTCGTGCTCGCGCCTACGAGCGCCTGGCTCGGGCCCTGAGCCCGGGGCGCCGCGGACGGGCGCAGGCCGAGGGAGCGCCCCCGCGATCGCCGTGCGCGGCTCACCAGAGCATGCCGAGCTCGAGCCGGGCCTCTTCCGACATCATCGAGGGGTTCCAGGGCGGGTCCCAGACGATCTCGACGGTACAGCCCTTCACCCCTTCGACCGCCTCGACCTTCTGCTTGACCTCGACAGGCAGGGTCTCGGCGACCGGGCAGTGCGGCGAGGTCAAGGTCATCTCGACCTTGACGGCGTTGTCGTCTTCGACGTCGACCCGATAGACCAGCCCGAGTTCGTAGATGTCGACCGGGATCTCGGGGTCGTAACAGGTCTTGAGCGCGGCTACGATCTTCTCGCCGAGGGCTTGGACCTCCGCCATCCGCTCGGGCGAGGGCTGCTCGCCCTGCGGTTCGGCGAGGAAGGCCGCGGCCCGCGCCGCCGCGTCCTGCACGCCGCCGCCGGCCGCCTCGCCGCCCGATCGCGCTTCCTCCATGACAGCCCTCACGCAAACCGTGCCACGATCCGCTCGAGCGCACAGCCGAGCGCGTCGATCTCTTGGGGCGTGGTGTAGACACCCATCGACGCGCGCGCCGAGGCCGGAAGCCCGAACCGCTCGTGCAGCGGCATGGCGCAATGATGCCCGGTGCGGATCGCGATCCCGTCGAGATCGAGCAGCGTGCCGACGTCCTGCGGGTGCAGCCCGTCGATCGTGAAGGCCACGACCGCGGCACGCGCGCGCGGCCGGCCCAAGACGCGCAAGCCCCGCACCCGGGAAAGCCGCTCGAGCGCCTGCGCGACGAGCGCCTCTTCGTGGGCGTGGACCGCATCGAGGCCGACGGCCTCGAGCCAGTCGAGGGCGGCTCCTGTGGCGTGGATGCCGGCGATGTCCGGGGTGCCGGCCTCGAAGCGGAACGGGATCTCGTTGAAGGTGGTGCCGGCGAAGGAGACGCGCTCGATCATGTCGCCGCCGCCCTGCCAGGGCGGCATGGCATCGAGCAGCTCGGCCCGGCCCCAGAGCACGCCGACCCCGCTCGGACCGTAGGTCTTGTGGGCGGAGAAGACGAGGAAATCGGCACCCAGCGCGCGAACGTCGATCGCCAGGTGCGGCGCCGCCTGGGCGGCGTCGACCAGGAACGGCACGCCGCGGCGGCGGGCGAGGGCCGCGATCTCGTGCACCGGGTTGACCGTGCCCAGCACGTTCGAGACCCAGGTCACGGCCAGCATCTTGGTGCGCGGGCCGATCCGCTCGGCGATGTCCTCGAGCCGCAGCTCGCCCGCCTCCGTGATCGGCACCGGCACCACCTTGGCACCGCGGCGGCCGGCCACGAGCTGCCAGGGCACGATGTTGGCGTGGTGCTCCATCTCGGTGAGCAGGATCTCGTCGCCGGGCCCGAGCCGCGGCTCCAAAAAGGCGTGGGCGACGAGGTTGACGCCTTCGGTCGCGTTGCGGACGAAGACGATCTCGCGCGCGTCCGCCGCGCCCAAAAAGCGGGCGACCTTTTGGCGGGCGGCGTCGTGCAGCGCCGAGGCGCGCTGGCTCAGCTCGTACACGCCACGGTGGATGTTGGCGTAGTCGCGCTCGTAGAAGCGGGAGAGCGCCTCGATCACCGCGCGCGGCTTCTGCGCCGAGGCGGCGCTGTCGAGATAGACGAGCGGCCGGCCGCGCATGCGGGTCGCGAGGATCGGGAACTGCGCCCGGATCGCCTCGACGTCCAAGGCCGGGACGCGATCGCCGCGGCGGGCCGGCCGTGCGCTCACGCGGCCTCTCCGATGACGCTCGCGGCCAGCGCCGGGTCGAGCCCGCCGCCCAGGCGCGCGAGCAGGCGCTGTTCGGCGAGCGCGCGCGCGGTGGGATCGCCGAGCCGGCCGATGACCTCGGCGGCGAAGGCGTGGATCAGGAGCGCGCGGGCGGTTTCGGCGCCGATCCCGCGGGCGCGCAAGTAGAAGAGGGCCGCCGCGTCGAGCTCGCCACAGGTCGCGCCGTGGCTGCACTTGACGTCGTCGGCGTAGATCTCGAGCTCGGGCTTGGTGTCGACCTCGCTGTCGTCGCTCAGCAAGAGATTGTCGTTCTTCTGATAGGCGTTGGTCTTCTGGGCACCCTTGTGGACGATGATCTTGCCGGCGAACGCGTTGTGCCCGCCGGCTTCGACCACGCTCTTGAAGAACTGGTCGGAGTGGCTGCCGCCGGCGCGGTGATGGATGCGGACGAAGGTGTCGGCCTCTTCGCCGCGGGAGGGCACCGCCACGCCCGAGAGCAGGCACTCCACCCCCGGCCCGTCGATGCGGACCTCGTGCTCGTTGCGCACGAGCGCCCCGCCCAGGACCACCGTCGTCTGACGGTAGCGGGCACCGGCCGCGAGGCTGCCGTCGAGCTTGGCCAGAAGTGCCGACGCGGGACCGAGGAGCTCGAGGCGATCGTGCTCGAGCCGGGCACCCGGGCCCAGCGCGAGCTGGAGCACGGCGTTGCCGAGGGCGGCACCCTCGCCGAGGCCGACATGGGTCTCGAGGAGGGAGAGCGACGCGCCGTCGCCGAGCCGCAGGATGCAGCGCGGATGGCTCATCACCGGCGGCTCGCCGCCGGTCGCCACGAAGAGGAGCTGCAACGGTGCGTCGAGCACCACGCCGGCCGGCAGCTCGATCCAGGCGCCGGAATCGGCGAAGGCGGCGTTGAGCGCGGTGAAGGACCGACCGTCGTCGAGCCCGGCCAGGGCCTCGGCCAGCGCCACGGGCCGGGTCTCGGCCGCGCGCGCGAGGCTCTCGACGATCACGCCTTCGGGCAGGCCGCCCGTGTGCGACCATTGCGGCTGCAGCCGGCCGTCCACGAAGACCAGCCGGCGGGCGCGCGGGCCGCCCAAGAGGTAGGGAAGGACGCGCTCGAGCGGCAGCTCCACGGGTGCAGCGGGCCGCATCGGGCGGTTGGCGATGCGGGCGACGTCGGTGAACTTCCAGGCCTCGTCCCGGCGCGTCGGGATGCCGAGCGCCGCGAAGCGCTCGAAGCCCTCGGCGCGGACCCGCGCGAGCGCGGCATCGGCACTGCCCGGCAGCCGCGGTGCCAGCGCGCGGAAGGTCGCGGCGAAGGCCGGGTCGGGGTCGAGCCGGCGGGTTCTCTTGATGGCGAGCATGGGCCTGGTCTCCGACCTCAGGCGGCGAGCCTGGTGCCGAGGAGGCCTTCGTAGCCGCGCTCCTCGAGCTCGCGCGCGAGCTCCGGCCCGCCCGAGCGTCGGATGCGGCCGTCGGCCATGACGTGGACGACGTCGGGGACGATGTAGTCCAAGAGCCGCTGATAATG
Source organism: Geminicoccaceae bacterium (assembly GCA_025054575.1). Taxonomy (GTDB): domain Bacteria; phylum Pseudomonadota; class Alphaproteobacteria; order Geminicoccales; family Geminicoccaceae; genus JANXAZ01. Next base: position 4,777 of record JANWZN010000138.1, read on the forward strand.
GGTGATGACGAGAAAGGCACGCTCGGGGCTGCGCAACCGGTTGACGCCGTCGGCGACGGTGCGAAGGGCGTCGATGTCGAGGCCGCTGTCGGTCTCGTCGAGAATGCACAGCCGCGGCTCGAGCATCGCCATTTGCAAGATCTCGTTGCGCTTCTTTTCGCCACCCGAGAAGCCGGCGTTGAGATCGCGCTTCAAGAGCTCCTCGCCGATGCCCAGAAGCTTGGCCTGTTCGCGCACCTTGCGCATGAACTCGGCGGCCGGGATCTCGTCTTGACCGCGCGCCTTGCGGATCGCGTTGATCGCCTGGCGCAGGAAGTACATGTTGGCGACACCCGGGATCTCGACCGGGTACTGCATGGCGAGGAACAGCCCGGCCTGCGCCCGCTCCTCGGGCTCCATGGCGAGCAGGTCCTCCTCGCCGAAGCGGACGCTGCCGCCCGTGACCTCGTAGCCTTCGCGGCCGGCCAGCACGTGCGCGAGCGTGCTCTTGCCGGAGCCGTTCGGGCCCATGATGGCGTGCACCCGGCCGGCTTCGACGGTGAGCGACAAGCCCTTGAGGATGGGCTTGCCCTCGACGCTCACCTCGAGATTTTCGATCGTCAACATGGGCTCGTCTTTCCGTACTCGACGTCTGTGTTGCGGGCGGTGCGTGCGACCTCGGCTCAGCCCACGCTGCCCTCGAGCGAAATGCCGAGAAGCTTGCGAGCTTCGACCGCGAACTCCATCGGCAGCTCGTTCATGACTTCGCGGCAGAAGCCGTTGACGATCAGGGCCACGGCGTCCTCTTCGGAAATGCCGCGCTGGCGACAATAGAAGAGCTGATCTTCGCTGATCTTGCTCGTGGTCGCCTCGTGCTCGCAACGCGCCGTGCGATTGTGGACCTCGATGTAGGGTACGGTGTGCGCCCCGCAATGCTCGCCGATCAGCATCGAATCGCACTGGGTGTGGTTGCGCGCACCCTCGGCCGATTTGAGGATCCGCACGAGGCCACGATAGGTGTTGTCGGACCGGCCGGCCGAAATACCCTTGGAGACGATCCGCGAGCGGGTGCGCTTGCCGATATGGATCATCTTGGTGCCGGTATCGGCCTGCTGATGGTTGTTGGTGACGGCCACGGAATAGAATTCGCCGACCGAGTCGTCGCCCTGCAGGATGCAGGACGGGTATTTCCAGGTGATCGCCGAGCCGGTCTCGACCTGGGTCCAGGAGATTTTCGAGCGCCGGCCGCGGCAGGCACCCCGCTTGGTCACGAAGTTGTAGATGCCGCCTTTGCCGTCCTTGTCGCCCGGATACCAGTTCTGGACGGTCGAGTACTTGATCTCGGCATCGTCGAGAGCCACGAGCTCGACCACGGCGGCGTGCAGCTGGTTCTCGTCGCGCATCGGCGCGGTGCAGCCCTCGAGATAGCTCACATACGAGCCCTCGTCGGCGATGATCAAGGTCCGCTCGAACTGCCCCGTTCCGGCGGCGTTGATGCGGAAATAGGTCGACAGCTCCATCGGGCAGCGCACGCCCTTGGGGACGTAGACGAAGCTGCCGTCGCTGAAGACCGCCGAATTGAGGGCGGCGAAGAAATTGTCACCAGGGGGCACGACCGAGCCCAGATACTTTCTCACGAGCTCGGGGTGCTCTTGAACGGCCTCGGAGATCGAACAGAAGACGACACCGAGCTCCTCGAGCTTCTTCTTGAAGGTCGTCGCCACCGACACGCTGTCGAACACGTAGTCGACCGCGACGCCGGCCAGGATCTCCTGCTCGCGGATCGGGATCCCGAGCTTGTCGTAGGTGCGGCGGATCTCGGGGTCGATCTCGTCGAGCGATTTCGGCCGCTCCTTCTGCTTGGGCGCGGCGTAGTAGCTGATCGCCTGAAAGTCGATCGGCGGGAAGGTCGGCTTCTGCCAGTCGGGCAGCGTCATCGTCTGCCAGCGGCGCAGGGCCGCGACCCGCCATTCGGTGAGCCAGGCCGGCTCGCGCTTGATCGCCGACAGGCGCCGGACGACGTCCTCGTCGAGACCCGGCGGGAAGCGCTCTTCCTCGACCGGGGTGGTGAAGCCGTATTTGTACTCGCTGCCGGTGTAGTCCTTGACCGTCTCGAGCGCGGTGGCCATCAGCGGGCTCCATCGAGCAACAGGGGGGATCCGGCCGCACGGCGGCCGGTCGATGCGAGGCGCTCGGCCTCGGGTGCCACGGCGAGCGCATCGGGGACGGCGGCCGCCATCTCGGCGAGCGTGATGCCGGCCAGCGCCTCGCGGATCGCGCGGTTGATCCGGCGCCAATTGGCGCGCGCCGGACAGAGCGGCTCGAGGCCGCAGTCGGTGCTCGCGGGATCGGCGCAGCTCGTGAGCGCGATCGGGCCGTCGAGCGCTTCGATGATGTCGGCCACCGTGATCGCCTCGGGCGCGCGGGCGAGCGCGTAGCCGCCGTGGGCGCCGCGCTGCGAGACGAGGAGCTCGGCGCGGGCCAGGAGCTTCAGGATCTTGCCGGTCATCGCCGGCGCCACGGCGGTATCGGCGGCGAGCGTCGAGGCCGCCATCGGCCGACCGCGCTCGCGCGCGAGCCGGGTCAGGATGACGATGCCGTAATCGGCGAGCCTGCTGAGCCGGATCACCACACCCCCGCATTCTTACGACGGGGCAATTAGAACCGGATCGGTTCCATTTCAAGGCGCCGATGCGTGGCGGTCGCACCGTTAGGGAGGCGTTAACCTTTTTCGCGCAAGCTCCCGCTCGTGGACGAACCCGTGAACGGGAGAGGGTGCGATGGCGGCCACGATCACGATCGCCCGGGCGGCGCGCTCGCTACCCGGCTGCGCGCGGCTCTTCGCGACCGCCTCGCGCCTGCTCGCCGAGTTGTGGCGCCGGCTGCCCGCCGCGCTGGCGCGGCTGCGCGGCCTCGCGCACGCACCGCTGGCGCTCGATCTTTTGCTCTTGGCACCGCTTCTGCTCGGCCCGCTCGCACCGGCCGAGCGCTACGCCACCCTCCTCTCGGCCCTGCTGCCTCTGGCCCTGCTCCACGAGGCGGCCACCCGCCTGAGCGGGCGCGAGCGCGCGCTC
>JANWZN010000139.1 GCA_025054575.1 Geminicoccaceae bacterium
GAGCCGGCTCGAGGCCAGGAGCCCGCTCGCGATCGTCCGCGGCCTCGAGGAGCGGCTCGATTTGCGCAGCCGGCGGCTCTGCGAGCTGGTGCGCGACCGGCTGCGGGCGGCCCGCGAGCGGCTCGACTCGCTGCAGCTGCGGCTCGATCCCGCGCGGCTGCGGGCGCGGATCGGTGAGCTCGCCCTCGCCCTCGACCGGCTCGGCCGCCATCTCGAGAGCCTCTCGCACGAGCGCGTGCTCGAGCGCGGCTACGCGATCGTGCGGACCCGGCCCGAGGGCCGCTTGGTGCCGCGCTTGGCCGCGCTGGGTGCGGCCGACGCCCTCGAACTCCAGTTCGCCGACGGCCGGCTGCCCGTGGTCCGCGAGCCCGAGCCCGCCCCGCCGAGCGGGACGGCGCGCGGTGGCAAACCCGGCCGCGGACGGGCGGCACCGCCGAGCCAGGGGAGCTTGTGGTGAGCGTCGATCCGACCGACCGCAGCCGGCCCGGGATCGAGCGGTTGCGCGCGGTGATGCGCCGGCTGCGCGACCCGGAGCGCGGCTGCCCCTGGGACAAGGAGCAGAGCTTCGCCTCGATCGCACCCTATACGATCGAAGAAGCTTACGAAGTCGCGGACGCGATCCGCCGCGAGGCTTGGGACGAGCTCGAAGGCGAGTTGGGCGATCTGCTCTTGCAGGTGGTCTATCACGCGCAGATGGCGGAAGAGGCGGGCCTGTTCGATTTCGAGAGCGTGGCGCACGCGATCGCCGACAAGATGATCCGCCGCGACCCGCACGTCTTCGGCGAGGCCGTGGTCGAGAGCGCGCAAGCCCAGCGCCGCGCCTGGGAAGAGGTCAAGGCGGCCGAACGCGCGGCCAAGGCCGGGACGCACGGCCCGCCCTCGGTGCTCGCCGACCTGCCGCAGGCCCTTCCCGCCTTGATGCGCGCGGAGAAGCTGCAGCGGCGGGCGGCGCGGATCGGCTTCGACTGGCCGGAGCCGGCGCCGATCCTGGCCAAGATCGAAGAGGAGCTCGAGGAGGTGCGCACCTCGCTCGCGGCCGGCCAAGGCAAAGAGAAGCTCGCGGAGGAGCTGGGCGATCTCTTGTTCGCGGTCGTCAACCTCGCCCGCCGGCTCGAGGTCGACGCCGAAGAGGCGCTGCGGGCCGCCAACGCCAAGTTCGAACGCCGCTTCCGCGCGGTCGAGGCGCGCGCGCGGGAGGGCGGTCGCGATCCTGGAAGCCTCGGGCTCGAGGGGCTCGACAGGCTCTGGGAGGAGGTCAAGCGCGAGGAGCGGGGCTAGGCGGGGCCGGGCCCGAGCGGGCGCGCCCGCGCCCCTGCGATCCGGTGCGGCCCGCCGCGGCTCAATCGAGCTCGCGCGGCTTGTAGAAGGCCACGAGCCTGGCTTTGCCCGGGGCGATCTCGGCCCAGTGCGCGATCGGCAGGGCCAAGTGGGCGAGCGCCCCGGTCGGGAACTTCTGGACGAGGCCCGTGCGGATCGCCTCGGCGTCGGCCGCACCCACGAGCTCGAGCGCCAAGCGGTGGAAGCCCGGATCGTGGCCCACGAGCATGAGCCGGCGCACGGCATCGTCCTGGGCGCGGACGAGCTTCAGCATCGCTTCTTCGCTCGCGAGATAGAGCGCGTCGAGACAGCGGACCTCGAGCGGGCGCGGCAGTTGTTCGGCCACGAGCTCGAGGGTGCGGACCGCGCGCTTGGCGGTCGAGCACAGCACGAGATCGGGCAAGAGGTCCTTTTCCGCCAGCAGCGCCCCCATTTTCTTGGCCGCTTTCTTGCCGCGCGGGGCGAGATCGCGGGCGTGGTCGTCGAGGCCCGGCACGTCCCAGGCGGACTTGGCGTGGCGAAGCAGCAGGAGCTCGCGCATCGGGCCGGACCCTTCTCTTCTGTCGCCCGGTCGTCATGACAGGGTGCGAGGGGGAAGATAAAGTCGAGCGGGGGTCGCACGGAACCGAGGGCGACGCCCGCATCCGAGGAGAGGGCCGATGATGCTCGAGGAAGCCGGCAACGGGCTCGCCGCCGTGGCGGAGGCGACCGCGCCCGCGCCGGCTTTGCGGCCGGAGCATTTCATCAACCGCGAGCTCTCCTGGCTCGCCTTCAACGAGCGGGTGCTCGAAGAGGCGTCGAACCCGAACTATCCCTTGTTCGAGCGGCTCAGGTTTCTCTCGATCTCGGGTTCCAACCTCGACGAGTTCTACATGGTCCGCGTGGCCGGCCTCAAAGGCCTGGTCGCGGCCGGCGTCACCACGACCGGGCCCGACGGCCTCTCGCCGATCGAGCAGCTCGCGGCGATCCACACCCGGGTGGCCGAGGTCTTCCGCCGCCAGCACGCCTGCTGGCACGAGCTCGTCCGGCTGTTGCGCGCGGAAGGGGTGGTGGTGGCCGACGTCGACGAGCTCGAGCCGGCCGAGCTCGAGCTGCTCAAGGGACGTTTCGTCGACGAAGCGCTCGCGGTCTTGACGCCGATCGCGATCGACCCGGCCCATCCCTTCCCCTTCATCCCCAATCTCGGCATGGGGGTGGCGCTCGAGCTCGAGCGGGCCAAGGGCGATACGATCAACGGGATCGTCTTGTTGCCGGCCAAGCTCGAGCGGTTCGTCCGGCTGCCGGGCGACGGCCTGCGCTTCGTCCGGCTCGAACAGCTCGTCACCCGCTTCGCCGATCTGTTGTTCCCGGGCTTCACGGTGCGCGGCCAGGGCTGCTTCCGGGTGATCCGCGACAGCGACATCGAGATCGAGGAGGAGGCCGAGGATCTCGTCCGCCTGTTCGAGGTGCTCTTGAAGCGGCGGCGGCGCGGCCACGTCATCCGGCTCAAGGTCGAGGCCTCGATGCCGGAGAGCCTGCGCGACTTCTTGATGGAGAACCTCGGCGTCTCGCCCGCGGACATGTTCTGCGTCGACGGGATCCTGGGGCTCGCCGACACCAAGCAGATCATCCGCAACGAGCGGCCGGATCTGCTCTTCCCGCCGTTCAGCGCGCGCTTTCCCGAGCGGATCAAGGATTTCGGCGGCGATTGCTTCGCCGCGATCCGCTACAAGGATTTCGTCGTCCACCATCCGTTCGAGAGCTTCGACGTGGTGGTCCAGTTCCTGTTGCAGGCGGCGCGCGATCCGAACGTGGTGGCGATCAAGCAGACGCTCTACCGGACCAGCGACGACAGCCCGATCGTGGCCGCGCTGATCGAGGCGGCCGAGGCCGGCAAGTCGGTCACCGCCATGGTCGAGCTCAAGGCCCGCTTCGACGAGGAGCGCAACATCCGCTGGGCGCGCCGGCTCGAACGCGCGGGCGTGCAGGTCGTCTACGGCTTCATCGAGCTCAAGACGCACGCCAAGGTCTCGATGGTGGTCCGCCGCGAGCAGGGTGGGCTGCGGACCTACGTCCATTTCGGGACCGGCAACTACCACCCGATCACGGCCAAGATCTACACCGATCTGTCCTTCTTCACCTGCGATCCGGCACTCGGCCGCGACGCCGCCCGCGCCTTCAACTTCATGACCGGCTACGCCCGGCCGGTCGGGCTCGAGAAGCTGGCGCTGGCCCCGGTCAACCTGCGCGAGACCTTGAACGCGCTGATCGACGCCGAGATCGAGCACGCCCGGGCCGGCCGCAAGGGGCAGATCTGGGCCAAGCTCAACTCGCTCGTCGACGACCAGGTGATCGCCAAGCTCTACGAGGCTTCTTGTGCCGGGGTGAAGATCGACCTCGTGGTGCGCGGGATCTGCTGCCTGCGGCCCGGCGTGCCCGGGATCTCCGAGAACATCCGGGTCAAGAGCATCGTCGGCCGCTTCCTCGAGCACGCCCGGATCGTCTGCTTCGGCAACGGCCACGGCCTGCCCTCCAAGAAGGCGAAAGTGTTCATCTCCTCGGCCGACTGGATGCAGCGCAATCTCTCGCGGCGGGTGGAAACGCTCGTGCCGATCGAGAACGAGACCGTCCACCAGCAGATCCTGTTCCAGGTCATGGTCGCCAACCTCAAGGACGACACCAACAGCTGGATCCTGCGGCCCGACGGCAGCTACGAGCGGATCCAACCGGGTCCCGAGCCCTTCTCGGCGCACACCTATTTCATGACCAATCCGAGCCTCTCGGGCCGCGGCAGTGCCCTCAAGAAGCGCGGGGCGGGCCCGCGCCAGCTCGCCGGGACCGCGCTCGAGGCGGCGGAATGAGCGGCGGCGCGCCGGCAGCGGGCGACCGTCCGGTCGCGATCGTCGATCTGGGTTCCAACTCGATCCGGCTCGTGGTTTACGAGCGGCTCGGCCGCGCCCCGCTCTCGCGCTTCAACGAGCGGCGCTTTTGCGGCCTCGGCCGCGAGCTCGCCCGCACCGGCCGGCTCGCCCCGGACGCGATCGGGCCGGCGCTCGCCTGCCTGCGCCGCTACGCGCTCTTGGCTCGGGCGATGGGCTGCGGGGTCGTCGAGATCGTCGCCACCGCGGCGGTGCGCGCGGCCCTCGACGGGGCGTCCTTCACGGCCGCGGTCGAGGCGGCCACGGGCGAACGGGTCACCGTGCTCTCGGGCGAGGAGGAGGCGCGCACGAGTGCGCTCGGGGTGGAGGCGGGGTTCTTCGCCCCGCGCGGCATCGTGGGCGATCTGGGCGGCGGCAGCATCGAGCTCGCCTTTCTGGGCCGCGGCGCGGAGGAGCCCGCGGGCGTGAGCCTGCCCTTGGGCGCGCTCGCCGCCCTCGACGGCTTCAAGCGCGACCGCGCCCGGCTCGAGGAGGAGATCGACGCCCGCCTCGCCGCCGCCCCCGAGACCGCCCGGGCGGCGCGCGGTTCGACCTTCTGGGTCGTGGGCGGGAGCTGGCGGGCGATCGGCCGCGCCCACATGGCGCTCGCCGACACGCCGCTCAAGGTCGTGCACGGCCTCGAGCTCGCCACCGATGCGGCGATCGCGCTCGCGCGGACCGTGGCCGGGCTCGACGAGCGCGCCCGAGCCAAGCTCGTGGGCGTCTCGCGCCGGCGGCTCGAGATGCTGCCGGCAGCGGCCCTGCTGCTCGAGCGGGTGATCCGGCGGCTCGAGCCCGAGCGGGTCGTGTTCTCGGCCACGGGGCTGCGCGAGGGGCGGCTCTACGCGATGCTCGATTCGGAGAGCCGAACGCTCGATCCCCTGCTCGCGGGTGCTGCCGATCTCGGCGCCCGCGACGGGCGGATCGCCGGCATCGGGCCCGCGCTCGCGCGCTGGACGGCACCGCTGTTCCCGGCCGAGAGCGCGGAGGAGCAGCGGCTGCGCGAGGCCGCCTGCCTCGTCTCCGACACCGGCTGGCGCGAGCATCCGGAGAGCCGGGCGCGCGACGCCTTTTTCACCCTCGCCCACTATCCCTTCCTCGGGATCGACCATCCCGGCCGGGCCTTTCTCGCTTATGCCGTGTTCTGCCGCTACGAGGGGCGGCGGGAGGATCCGGCGGTGAGCCGGATCGTGGGCCTCTTGGACAAGGCGGCGCGCAGGCGGGGCCGAGGCGCTGGGGGCGGTGCTCGAGCTCGGCTATCGGCTCTCGGGCGGGGTGCCCGAGGTGCTGGAGGCCTGCCCGGTGGCCCGCGACGGCGGCACGCTCCAGCTCGTGCTCGGCCATCCGGCGGTCGATCCGGCCGACGAGGCGGTGCGCGGCCGGCTCGAGGCGGCGGTCGCCGCACTCGGCCTCGACCGGGCCGAATTCAGGGTCGAGAGCGGGCGGGGGTGATCTTGGCGCCGGCGAGGCGGGCGCGCAGCCGGCCTCTGGCCTCGGGCGGCACGGCTACGGTCAGGTGCACGCCGTCCTCTCGGTCCTCGCGCGCCAGCACCTCGCCGTGCTCGTGCAGCCAGGCCAGCGCCGCACCGGCCTCGACCGGCAGGTCGACCTCGAGCAGCTCGTGGTGCTCGAACAAGCGCCGCTCGATCGCGGCCAAGAGCGCCTCCACCCCCTCGCCGGTGGCGGCCGAGACCATGACGACGTCGGGCCGGCGCAGGGCCTCGCTCGCGAAGAGGGCGCGTTCGCCCGGCGGCAGCCGGTCGATCTTGTTCCAGACCTCGACCAGCCGGCGCTGGCGCTCGGCGGCGTCGATCCCGAGCTCGTCCAGCACCCGCTCGACGTCCTCGGCCTGGGCGACGTGGTCGGGGTTCGACACGTCGCGGACGTGGAGGATCAGATCGGCGCTCTGGACCTCTTCTAGCGTGGCGTGGAAGGCGGCCACGAGCTGGGTCGGCAGATCCGAGATGAAGCCCACCGTGTCGGAGAGGATGATCTTGGGGCCGGCAGGCGCACCAGGCGCATGGTCGGATCGAGCGTGGCGAAGAGCTTGTCGACCGCCTCGACCCCGGCCCCGGTCAAGCGATTGAAGAGCGTGGACTTGCCGGCGTTGGTGTAGCCCACGAGGGCCACCACCCGATAGGGCACGCGCTCGCGGGCGCGGCGATGGAGGCCGCGGGTGCGCCGCACCTCCTCGAGCTCGGCCTTGATGCGGGTGATCCGCTCGGTGATCTTGCGGCGGTCGAGCTCGAGCTGGCTCTCGCCGGGGCCGCCCAGAAAGCCGAAGCCGCCGCGCTGGCGCTCGAGATGGGTCCAAGAGCGCACCAGCCGCGAGCGCTGATAGGTGAGGGCTGCGAGCTCGACCTGCAAAACACCCTCGCGGGTGCGGGCGCGCGCGCCGAAGATCTCCAGAATGAGGCCGGTGCGGTCGATGACCTTGGTCTTCCAGGCCTTCTCGAGGTTGCGCTGCTGCACGGGCGTGAGCGCCGCGTCGACCACCACGAGCTCGACCGGCTCGGCCTCGAGCTTGGCCTTGATCTCCTCGACCTTGCCGGAGCCCAACAACGTGGCCGGGGTCGGCCGGCGCAAGGGTGCCAGCTCGGCACCGGCCACGTCGAGGTCGATCGCGCGGGCGAGGCCCACGGCCTCCTCGAGCCGGGCCAAAGGATCGCGGCGCTCGCTCTCGGCCGCGGGCAGGATCGGATGGAGGACGCGACAGCGGCCGCGACCCGCCGTGGCGGTTCCGTCGCGTCCGTTGCGGAGCTCGGCGATGGTGCTCAGTCCTGCGGGCCCTGTTGTTCGGCCGGCGGCTCGTAGAGCCGGACGGCGGCCGACGGCATCACGGTGGAGACGGCGTGCTTGTAGACGAGCTGGACGTGCCCGTCGCGGCGCAGCAGCAGACAGAAATTGTCGAATGAACCGATCACGCCCTGCAACTTCACACCGTTGATCAGAAAGATGGTCACCGGAACCTTGTTCTTGCGGACGTGGTTCAGGAATACGTCCTGGAGGTTCTGTTGTTTCTCGGCTGGCATCCGCCAGGTTCCTTCTCGACACGGCGTTCGTCGCACCGGCCGACCGTCGCGGATCTCGCCGAGCCGGCCCACCCGCCGGGGCCATGCCATCGGATCCGCACAGCGACCCCGCTGCGGGTGTCACCGCCCTATGCTATGTATGGCTCGAGGGCAGATATCCAAGGGATCCGGGGGCGGCAAGCGGCAATTTCCCGAGCCGCGCGCAGAGCCGGTCGACCGTCACCCGGGGGCCGCAATCACGAGGCCGGCATGCGCCGCGTAGAGCCGCGCGAGCGTCGTCGTCACCGCTCCCGGCCGGCCGTCGCGGACCGGCCGGCCGTCGATCCGGGTGACCGCGAGGACGAGCGAGGTCGTGCTCGTGAGGAAGGCTTCGCGCGCGGCGAGCGCTTCCGCGGTGGTGAAGGCCCGCTCGGCCAGCGGGAGCCCTCGCGCGCGGGCGAGCTCGAGGACG
>JANWZN010000013.1 GCA_025054575.1 Geminicoccaceae bacterium
CGAGACGATCGAGACCTTGGTACCGACGAGCCGGTTCAACAGGCTCGACTTGCCGACGTTGGGAGCCCCTACCAGGGCCACGAAGGCGCAGCGCGTGGTGCGGGATGCGCTCACCGCTCGGGCCTCCCTTCGAGCCGCGCCAAGAGCCGCTCGGCCGCTTTCTCTTCGGCGGCACGCTTGGAGGGTCCCTCGCCTTCGGCACGGCCGAGCCCTTCGACCTCGACCGCGATCGTGAAGCGGGGGGCGTGGTCGGGGCCCTTCCGCTCGGCCACGGTGTAGACGGGCGGCGGCAGCCCGCGCTCGGCGATGCGTTCCTGCAGCGCTTGCTTGGGATGGCGCGGCGGCGCTCCGCTCCCGTCGAGGCGATCCGCCCAGAGCCGCTCGACGACCCGGCGAGCGGCCTCGAGGCCGCCGTCGAGATAGACGGCACCGATCAGCGCTTCGAGCGTGTTGCCGAGGAGGCTCGGGCTGCGCGGATCGGCGGCGCTGCGACCGCGGCCGCCGCCCACTTCGAGGGCGCGATCGAGCGCGAGCGCGCGGCCGATCTCGGCGAGGGTGTCGCCCTTGACCAGCGCGATCAGCCGGTGGGTGAGCGGCCCCTCGCGCTCGTTCGGAAAACGCCGCATCAAGAGTTCGGCCACGACGAGGGCGAGCACCCGATCGCCCAGGAACTCGAGCCGCTCGTTGCTGGAGCGCGCGTCGGACTCGGGCGCGCGCCGGCCGCGCGCGCCGCCGGCGGCGCTCTCGTGGGTCAGGGCGCACGCCAGTAGGCTGCGGTCGGCGAAGCGATGGCCGAGCCGCTCCTCGAGCGCAGCGCGCGCGGCCTCGAGCGACGGGTCGCTCAGTTGATGCGGCTCAGCAGGCGCCCGTAGCGGATGCTCCACGGCCATTTCCAGGGCTCGAAGAGCGAGCCGTAGCCATTGACCGAGAAGAAGATGATCTCGGCCCGCCCGATCAGGTTCTCGAGCGGAATGAAGCCGACATGGTCGACCCGGGAGTCGAGCGAATTGTCGCGATTGTCTCCCATCGCGAAGACGTGGCCCGGCGGCACCTCGTAGACGCGCGTGTTGTCGAGCGGCCCCTGACGCGTCATGTCCATCGTCATGAAGAAGCGGCCGCCGGGCAGCGTCTCCTCGTAGATCGGCACGGCGACGCCGCGGCCGTCGAGATCTTCGAGGAACGAGCCCGCGGGCTCGCGGCGGACCGGCTCGCCGTTGATGTGCAGCACGCCTTCCTTGACCTGGATCTTGTCGCCGGGCAGGCCGACGATGCGCTTGATGTAGTCGGTGCGGTTGTCGGAGGGGAGCTTGAAGACCGCCACGTCGCCGCGTTCGGGGAGGCCGGCCCAGATCCGCCCCTCGAACAATGGCGGGCTGAACGGCAGCGAGTAGCGGCTGTAGCCATAGGTGAACTTCGAGACGAACAGATAGTCCCCTACGAGAAGGGTCGGTTTCATCGAGCCCGACGGGATGTTGAACGGCTCGTAGAGGAAGGTCCGCACGAACAGGGCGATGGCGACGGCGTAGACGAGTGTTTTGACCGTCTCGATCAGGCTGCCGCTGCGGCGCTCGGGCATCGCGATGGGCTCGTGCATACGATCAGGCTCGCTCCTCGCCCCCGGGAAGGGAACGATCCGATGCACGGCCTCACTCGGATGACATCCCGCCGGCCCGTGCGTCCGGACCGGCCCGGTCGGCTCGCAACACTTGCAAGTTAGCGGAGGCCGCGGGAGCGGGCAAGTTCGCCACCCGTAGGCAGCGGACGCGCGGTGATGACGACGATCGCCTGCGCCAGGGGCGGCTCGTCGGTCAGCGTGACCGCGATCTCGGCCCCCATGCCGGCCGGGGTGATGGCGGCGAGCCGCGCCGCAGCACCGCCGGTGAGCGCGATCGTCGGCTGGCCGCCCGGCTGGTTGACCACCCCGATGTCGCGCCAGAACACGCCGCGGGCGAAGCCCGTGCCGAGTGCCTTGGCGCAGGCCTCTTTGGCGGCGTAGCGGCGGGCGTAGGAAGCGGCCCGGGCGGCGCGGCGCTCGCAGGTCGCGCGCTCGAGCTCGGTGAAGCAGCGGCGCGTGAAGCGCTCGCCGAACCGTTCGAGGGTCCGCTCGATCCGGCGGATGTCGACGAGATCGCTGCCGATGCCGAGGATCATGTCGTATGGCCCGCGCACTGCCGTCCGGGTTCGAGAACAACGCTGCCGAACCTCGGTCAACGGTGCACCGCGCGGCCCGACCATGCTAGCCGCGTGGCGGCGGCCGACGTCGATAGGCGATCGCTTCGGCGAGATGCACCTTGCGGATCGTCTCGGCACCGTCGAGGTCGGCGATCGTCCGGGCGACGCGGATCAGACGATGCCAGCTGCGCGCGGTGAGATGGAAACTCTCGGCCGCCCGCTTGAGGAGCGCGCGACAGGTCGCATCGAGGGGGGCGATCGTCTCCAGCACGGCACCGTCGGCTCGGGCGTTGGTCTTGAGGTCGGGACGGCCGAGTGCTTCGAAGCGGGCCGCCTGGACGGCGCGCGCGGCGGCGACGCGGGCTGCGACCTCGCGCGAGCCTTCGGCTGGTGGCGGCAACTCGAGATCCGCCGCGGTCACCGAAGCCAGCTCGATGACGAGATCGATCCGATCCAGGAGCGGCCCGGAGACCCGGTTCTGATAGTCGGCCGCGCAACGCGGTGCCCGCGGACAGGCCAGCGCCGGGTTGTCGAGATGGCCGCAGCGACACGGGTTCATGGCGGCGATCAGCTGGAAGCGGGCCGGCCAGGTCACGTGCGCTGCGGCCCGGGCGACGTGGACCTGGCCGGTCTCGAGCGGCTGGCGCAGGGCTTCGAGAACCGGACGCTGGAACTCCGGCAGTTCGTCGAGAAAGAGCACGCCATGATGCGCGAGCGCGATCTCACCCGGTCGTGCTTGTGGACCGCCGCCGACCATGGCCGCCATCGAGGCGGTATGGTGCGGCGCCCGGAAAGGGCGTCGACGCGACAACCGCCCGTCGACGAGCCGGCCGCTCAGGCTGTGGATCATCCCGACCTCGAGCACCTCGGCCGCGTCGAGCGGCGGCAGGATCCCGGGCAGCCTGGCGGCGAGCATCGATTTGCCGGCACCGGGTGGCCCGATCATCAACATGTTGTGACCACCGGCGGCAGCGATCTCGAGCGCGCGCTTGGCCGTCTCCTGGCCTTTCACCTCGGCCAGGTCGGCCGTGATCGGCGGCTCCTCGATCGGCCGTGGCTCGGGTGCGTGCAGAACCTGGAGCCCGCGTGCGTGGTCGAGGAGAGAGAGGAGGGTCGGCGGTGCCAGAACCGGGATTTCGCTCGCGAGCCAAGCGGCCTCGCCGCCGCTCGCGGCCGGGCAGATCAGGCCGCGGCCCTTGGCGGCCGCGGCGATCGCCGCGGCCAAGACGCCGCTCACCGGCTGGATCGATCCGTCGAGCGCGAGCTCGCCCAAGACGATCTGGCCATCGACCACGTCGGCCGGCAGGACACCCATGACGATGAGGAGACCGAGCGCGATCGGCAGGTCGAAATGGCTGCCTTCTTTGGCGAGGTCGGCGGGCGCCAGGTTGACCGTCACCCGCCGCGGCGGCAGGGCGAGGCCGAGCGCGCTCAACGAGGCGCGCACCCGCTCGCGGCTCTCGCCCACCGCCTTGTCCGGCAGGCCAACGAGGGTGAAGGCCGGCAGACCCGCGGCCACGTGCACCTGTACCTCGACCTCGGCGGTCTCCATGCCGACGAAGGCGATCGAGCGGACCCGCGCCATGGTGATTGCCGGAGTCTGGGTCCCGCCACGGGTCATCGGCCTCTCCTGGAGAGCGAACGACGACCAGGTTTATCGCGTTTTCGGCGATAAGTCAGCGTGGCAGCACGTCAGCCGAGCTTGCGCTCGACGGTGCTCACCACGCTGGTGGCACGAAGCGCCGCCAGGATGCGGTGGAGATGCTCGAGCCCGCTCACTTCGATGTCGAGCACGAGCTCGACGAGATCGGGCGCCCGCCGGCCGAAGCGAAGATCGGTGATGTTGGCCTCCTGCCGGCCGATCGTCGTGCTGATGGCGCCCAGGGCGCCGGGCCGGTCGAGGGTCATGACGCTGAGCCGCGCGATCCCGCGCGGTGCTTTGGCGCGTTCGTTCCAGCCGATGTCGAGCGCACGCTCGACCAGCTCGCCCGAACGAGCCAAAAGTGGGCAGTCGGCGCGATGGACGCTGACACTCTTGCCGGTGCGGACGACGCCCAGAATGGGATCGCCGGGCACCGGCCGGCAGCATTTGGCGTAGTCGAACGCGACCCCGGGCGGCAGGCCGAGGATCGGCTGGGCATCGCTCGGCGCGGCCGGGGCGGGCTGCGGTCGGCGCAGCGGCAGAATGGTGGCACCGCTGCGCTGGCGCGGCGGGCTCGGTCGCTTGAGCTCGGGGCAGACCGCCTCGAGCACGGCGCGCACCGTAAGGCTTCCCTCGCCGACCGCCGCCACCAGGTCTTCGACGCTCTTCTGGCGCAGCGCCTGGGCCGCCTTCTCCAGCCTCTCTTCGCCGAGCTGGACGTTCTCGGCGCGGGCCGCTTTCTGGAGGAGCTCGCGTCCCTGCTCGATGTAGACCGCCCGCTGCCGGGTACGGAGGAAGCGGCGGATCCGGGCGCGCGCCTTGCCGGTGACGACGAAGCGTTCCCAGGCCGGCGACGGTGTCGCATGCCGCGCGGTGATGATCTCGACCTGATCGCCGTTCTCGAGCCGGTGGCGCAGTTGGACCATCCGACCGTCGATCTTGGCTCCGACGCAGTGATCGCCGATCTCGGAATGGACCGCGTAGGCGAAATCCACGGGCGTGGCGCCGCGCGGCAAGGCGATCAGATCGCCTTTGGGCGTGAAGCAGAAGACCTGGTCGGAGTACATCTCGAGCTTGGTGTGCTCGAGGAACTCCTCGGGCTCGGCGGCGTGCTCCAGGATGTCGAGGAGCTCGCGGATCCAGCGGTAGCGCTTGCCCTCGGTGACGCCCGTTTCCTGCTTGTAGACCCAGTGCGCCGCGACGCCGAGCTCGCACACTTCGTGCATATCGTGGGTACGGATCTGGACCTCGATCTTCCGGCGCTCGGGCCCGAGGATCGTGGTGTGCAGCGAGCGATAGCCGTTCGGCTTGGGGGTGCTGATGAAATCTTTGAACCTCCCCGGCAGCATCGAATAGCGCGCATGGATCGCGCCGAGTGCCGCATAACAGGTGGCGACGCTGTCGACGAGCACACGGAAGGCCATGATGTCGGACAGCTGTTCGAAGCCGACGTTCTTCCGTTGCATCTTGCGCCAGATCGACAGCGGCGACTTCTCGCGACCGGTCACCTGGGCGTCGATCCCGGCCTCGGCGAGCGTGTCGCGCAGCTCCTCGACGATGCGATCGATGATCGGGGCGCCGGCCGGTCGGAGCTGCTCCAAGCGGTGGACGATGCTCGCACGCGCGTCGGCATGGAGCTCGGCGAAGGCGAGGTCCTCGAGCTCGGCCTTCATCTGCTCCATGCCGATCCGCTCGGCCAAGGGCGCGTAGATCTCCATGGTCTCGAGGGCGATCCGCCGCCGCTTGGCAGGATCCTTGATGAAATGCAATGTCCGCATATTGTGCAAGCGGTCCGCCAGCTTCACCAACAGGACCCGGATGTCCTCGGACATCGCGAGCAGAAGCTTGCGGAAGTTCTCGGCCTGCTCCGTACGCGGCGACTGCAGCTCGAGCTTGTTGAGCTTGGTGACCCCGTCGACGAGGCGGGCGATAGTCGGCCCGAACAACCTCCGGATCTCGTCGAGGGTCGCCCCGGTGTCCTCGACCGTGTCGTGCAGCAACGCGGTCGCGATCGAGGCGCTGTCGAGGCGCAGGGCCGTCAGGATGCCAGCCACCTCGACCGGGTGGTGGAAATAGGGATCGCCCGAGGCGCGCAGCTGCGCGCCGTGCGCTTTCATGGCGAACACGTAGGCGCGGTTGAGGAGGTCCTCGTCGGCGCCCGGGTCGTAGGCCTTGACCCGCTCGACGAGCTCGTATTGGCGCAGCGGTCCACGACGGACCGGCCCGGTGACCTCGCCCGCGCCCGTTGCGGCGACCGGAACGGCGACGGCGAGCGATCCGGCGGAGACGCTCATGCGCCGCCGCCCCGCCGTCGCCGGGCGCCCGGGCTGGCCTCAGTCCTGATCCGGCAGATCGTGCTCGGCATAAGAGACCCCGGCCGGCATCGGGGCCACGGCGCCGACTTCGGGCGGCGGCATGAGGGCCTCGAGCTCTTTGGCGAGATCGCTCGGCTCCTCGCTCTCGCGCTCGACGTGACGCCGCTGGCCGTGAACCAGCTCGTAGCGGAGATGATCGAGATCGATCGTGCCTTCGGCGATCTCCCGCAGCGCCACGACCGGGTTCTTGTCGTTGTCGCGATCGACCGTGAGCGGGGCGCCGGCCGCGATGTCGCGCGCCCGCTGGGCCGCGAGCATCACGAGCTCGAAGCGAGAGGGCACCCGCCCGATGCAATCCTCGACCGTGATTCTGGCCATGATCTCTCCTGAACTCGTCACCTCGACGACCGTCCGTTGAGATAGGTAGCCGAGGCCGAGCGACAAAGCCACGGTGATCCTCGAGGTGCGCGGCTGGATCATCGGCGACGGTCTGGTAGCATCGCCGGCATCGTGCTAGCTCGCGCGCGGCGCGCACGGCGAGCGGTGGGGCCGCAGGAAGACGGACCGGAAGCCGCCGCCGAGACTGGATCGTCGGCCGTTCCAGCCGACGATCGCGGAGGACGACGCATGGCCAACACGACCCCGGCCCGGTGGTTCCATCCGAACGAGCGGATCGCCGTATTCATCGACGGCGCCAACCTCTACCAGGCGGCACGGGCGCTCGCCTTCGATATCGATTACCGCCGCCTGCTCGATGTCTTCGCGAGCCGCGGCCGGTTGATACGCGCCTATTACTATACGGCACTGCTCGACGAGCAGGAGTACTCGCCGATCCGCCCCCTGGTCGACTGGCTCGACTACAACGGCTACACCATGGTGACGAAGCCGCTCAAAGAGTTCAGCCAAGCCGGCGGTCGGCGCAAATACAAGGGCAACATGGATGTCGACATCGCCGTGGACGTCATGGAGTTGGCCCCGCAAGTCGACCATGTCGTGCTCGTGACCGGCGACGGCGACTTCAAGCGCCTAGTGGAAGCGGTCCAGCGCCGCGGTGTCCGGGTCTCCACGATCAGTACCATCCGTACGACTCCTCCGCTCATCGCCGACGAACTCCGCCGGCAATCCGATCAGTTCATCGATCTGGCCGAGCTGCACGCCTTCATCGCCCGTCAGCGGACGGTCGAGCCCGCCGGCAGCCGCGACGAGCCGATCGAGGACGAGGAGGATCTCGAGGATCTCGGCTGAGGAAGAGGTCGGATCGAGCGTGCGTCCGGCGCCGATCGCCGACTGCCCGCGCTGTCCCCGGCTGGTCGCCTACCGCGCCGCCCTGCGCAGCAGCCATCCCGACTGGCACAACGCCCCGGTGCCCTCGTTCGGGCCGCCGGACGCGAGATTGTTGGTCGTCGGCCTGGCGCCCGGGCGAGCCGGCGCCAACCGCACCGGCCGTCCGTTCACGGGCGACTATGCGGGAGCCCTGCTCTACGCCGCGCTGCTGCGCCACGGCCTCGCTCGCGGGCGGTACGAAGCGCGGTGCGACGACGGGCTCGAACTCGTCGATTGCCGCATCACGAACGCGGTCCGGTGCGTCCCGCCCGCCAATCGCCCGCTGCCGAGCGAACTCGCTGCATGTCGGGCGTTTCTGGTGGGCGAGCTCGAGGCCCCGCCTCGCCCCGAGGTGATCCTCGTCCTCGGCCGGGTCGCGCACGCTGCGGTCGTCGCGGCCCTCGGCCTGCGCCCCGGCGCCCACCGGTTCGCGCACGGGACCCGCCAGGTTCTTCCCGATGGCCGGCTGCTGCTCGCGAGCTATCACTCCTCGCGCTACAACGTCGCCACCGGGCGGCTCACCCCGCCGATGCTCGAAGCCGTGGTCGCGGAGGCGGTTCGGGTACTGGCCGAGCGGCGATCGGACGGGGAGTCGCGCCGCCGAGAAAGCGCGTGATCCGCTCCAACATCGCGGCGCGGATCTCCGGTCGCTCGAAGAACACCGCGTGCCGAGCGCCGGGAAGGTCGAGCAGCTCCGCCCGAGGCAATCTCCGCGCGAATCGCTCGATCGCACGGTTGCAGACGATCCGCTCGTCGCCCGCTCGGATAAGTAGGAGCGGTGTCTCGATCGCCTCGAGAAAACCCGGCGCCCGCGTCGTCTCGATCGAGCGCAGCGCCGCGGCGAGCCAGCCCCAGGTCACGCCACCCACCCGGCGATCGGGGTGCCGGGCGAGGAGTTCCCACCACTGGGCGAAGCCCTCCGGGCAAGAGGTCAGCGGGTTGCCCTCGAACCGACAGGAGGCCCGCGGGTCGCGTTGGCCGGGGGCGTAGCGTCGGGCGGCACCGAGCCCGAGGGCACCGCCGACCAGCATCCGCACCAGGGGTCGGGGCAGGCCGCCGAGCTCGATGTCGAACATCGGCGTCACGAGCGCGGCTCGGGCGATGTGGCCCGGATGCCGCCGCAGCCAGCGGAGCCCGATGTGCCCGCCCATCGAATGGCCGAGCAGCACGAGCGGCTCGGGAAGGCCGAGCGCCTCTGCCCGCGCCACGAGAAGGTCGAGATCCGCGAGATAATCCTCGAAGTCGTCGACATGGCCGCGGCGCGTCCCGGGAACCAACCGAGGCGACCCACCCTGCCCGCGCCAATCGAGCCCCAACACGCACAGGCCTTCGGCCACGGCACGCTCGACCGTCGCACCGTATTTTTCGAGAAACTCGCCGCGACCCTGCAGAAGAAGCAGCGTGCCCCGGGCCCGGCGCGGTCGCGGCCGAGCGAGCGCGGCTCGCAGTCGACCGACCGGTGAAGCCAGGCCGAAGGTCTCGACGGTGTCGACCGGCCAGGGCACGGCGCGCGTGTCTCCGATGCGCAGCAGCGTGAGCTCGATGCGATCGAGACTAGCTCGGCCGCGGCGTCGAGGCCATCGGGCGCCTCACCGGAGCGGCAGCGACGGTCGATCGTGCAACAGTACGAGCGAGATGCGCCGGTTGCGCGGATCGTGCGGATCGGCCGTGAACAGGGGGTCGGCATCGGCGCGGCCGACCACCTCGGCGATCCGGCCGGGATCGAGCCCGGCCTCGACCATCGCCATTCGGGTCGCATTGGCGCGGTCCGCGGACAGCCGCCAGTTGTCGTAACCGGCGCCCGGCGCGAACGGCCGCGCGTCGGTGTGGCCGCGGATCGACAGCTTATTGGGCATGCCGCGCACGGCCTGTGCCACGACCGCGAGGAGTCGTCGCGTGTGCGGGTACATGGCATCGCTGCCGAGCGGGAACATCGAAGCCTGCTCCCGATCGACGATCTGGATTCGCAACCCCTCGGGCGTTTGATCGAAGACGAGGCTCTCCTTGAGCCGCTCCAGCTCGGGTGTGCTGGCGAGCGCGCCCTCGATCGCGCGCCTGGCGGCTTCGAATCGCTCGGCATCGCGCCGCCGACGCTCCTGCTCGAGTGCGGCGTCCTCGACCTTCGACAAGTCCCGGGCGACAGCACCGACCCCCTCGCCGAGGTCGAGCTCGTGCGCCTCCTCGCTGGGATCGGTCTGGCGCGTCGCTACCGTGGGCTGCAGCGCCAACGGCGAGGTCGGCGTGCGCGGGATGGCGTCGGGGATCACCGTGAGCCCCTGCAGCGTGCCACCGACGCCACCCGGTGGTCCGCTCTGCGTAATCGATTCGCTGAAATATTCGGCAAGTCCCTTGAGCGTCTCTTCGCTCGAGGTACTCAACAACCAGAGAAGGAGAAAGAACGCCATCATCGCCGTGACGAAATCGGCATAGGCGACCTTCCAGGCGCCCCCGTGGTGGCCGTGGCCGCCGCCCTCGGCGATCCGCTTGACGACAACGGGGCGGTTGGACTTGGCGCTCGTCTTCATCGTACGAGTAGGCTCCGCTCAGGCAGCGAGCGGATCGGCCGGCAGCGCGGCCAAATGCTCGTCGAGCTCGTGAAACGTCGGCTGAAGCTCGCTCGGCACGCTGCCGCGCGCCAGCTCGACCACGACGGGGGCCGAATGGCCTTGGAGATAAGCGATGAGACAATCCTTGATGATCGCGTAGAATTGAGCGTCCTGCTCGTAAGTCTGGTTCAACTTCGCAGCGAACGGCCCGAAGAACCCGTAGGCGAGAAACACTCCGAGAAACGTGCCGACCAGAGCACCACCGATCATCTTGCCGAGAATTTCGACCGGCTCGTTGATCGAGGCCATCGTCTTGACGACACCCAACACGGCCGCGACGATCCCGAGTGCCGGCAAGGCGTCGGCGACCGCCTGGATCGCGGCCGAGCGCGCGTGCAATTCGGCATGGTGCTTTTTGAGCTGGCGTTGCATGCAATCCTCGACCTGGTACGGATCGTCCATGCTCATGGTCATCATACGCAACGTGTCGGCGATGAAGGGCAAAGCGAAGTGATCGTGTTGGATCTTCGGAAACTTGCCGAACAAGGTGCTCTCGTGGGGTTTGTCGAGGTGAGGCTCCAGGGCGAGGACCCCCTTCGTCTTGAGGATCTTTACGATCATGAACATGAGCGTCAGGAGATCCCGATAGTCCTCCTTGGTCCACTGCGGTCCGCTGAAAACTCTCTTGAGATCTCCGAGGGCTCCCTTCACCACGCCGCCATTGTTCGCGACGAGAAAGGTGCCGGTCGCCGCACCGCCGATCATCATGAGCTCGAAGGGGAGCGCCTTGACGATGATACTGAACTTTCCGCCGGCCAACAGATAGCCGCCGAATACCATCGCAAAAACTACGACTATTCCGACGATCGCGAGCATGCCGCCGCCCCTCGTTCGTCCCCGGGACTCGGCATAGCGCAACGGCGTTAACGAAGTGTTTCGACCGATCGTCCCGCGACGCCGTCAGCCGGCACGGCGCTCGGAGCGCAGCAAGCGCTCGCGTTCGCGCTGCCAGTCGCGGTCACGCGTGGCGGCGCGCTTGTCGTACAAGGTCTTGCCCCGCGCCAGACCGAGCTCGACCTTGGCCCAACCTCGCGGCGAGAAATAGAGGGCGAGCGGAACGAGCGTCATGCCCTTGCGTTGCAGCGCGCCCCGCAGCCGCTCGATCTCGCGGCGGCGCAGCAGCAGCCGACGCGGGCGACGGACCTCGTGGTTGAAGCGGTTCGCTGCGCCATATTCTGGTATGTAGGAGTTGAACAGCCACAGCTCGTCGCCCATCTCGCCGGCATAGGCCTCGGCGATCTGCCCGCGCCCTTCTCGCAGCGACTTGACCTCGCTGCCGGTGAGCTCGAGCCCCGCTTCGATCCGCTCCTCGATCGTGTAGTCGTGGAATGCCCGGCGATTGACCGCAACGACGCGGCGTTCGCCGACGCGGCCGCCCCCGCTCGGCCGATCGGGTCGGCTCAGGGCAGCAACCCCACGGCCGCGATGGCCGCCTCGATCTTCGCCCGCGACGCCTCCGATGGCATCACGAGCGGCAGCCGGACTTCCGGCGAACAGCGACCGAGCCTGGCGAGCGCGAACTTGACCGGCCCGGGATTGGTCTCGCAGAACAGGGCGCGATGGAGCGGTAGCAACCTCCGGTGAATGGCCAGCGCCTCGTCCGGCCGACCAGCCGCCCAGGCGTCGTGCAGCGCCGCACACAGTGCCGGTGCGACATTGGCCGTGACGGAAATGCAACCGTGGCCGCCGTGTGCGAGGAACGCCACCACGTTGGCGTCTTCGCCGGAAAGCTGGCAGAAGTCGGCGCCGCAGCTTTCCCGTGTGACCAGCGGGCGGACGATGTCGTTGGTCGCGTCCTTGACCCCGACGATGTTCGGTAGACGAGCGAGACGCGCCATGGTCTCGGGCGTCATATCGACCACACAGCGACCAGGAATATTGTAAATGATCAGCGGAAGATCGACGGAATCATGGATTGCCTTGAAGTGTTGAAACAGGCCTTCTTGCGTTGGTTTATTATAGTACGGCGTCACGACGAGCGCGGCGTCGGCCCCGGCTTTTTTTGCGTGCCGCGTCAAGCTGATAGCCTCATCGGTGGAGTTCGAACCCGTACCGGCGATGACCGGGGCCCGCCCGGCGACCGCTTCGATGCAGAGTTCGATGACCCGCTGGTGCTCGGCGTGGCTCAAGGTCGGGCTCTCGCCCGTGGTTCCGACCGGAACGAAGCCGTCGGTGCCCTGTTCGAGATGCCATTCCACGAGCGCCTGGAACGCGCGCTCGTCCACGGCGCCATTGCGGAACGGCGTCACCAACGCCACGATCGATCCGCGGAACATCGGCTTGCCCTTCTACGTTAACGAAGCTTCAAGCAACGAGCTGCGAGGATAGTGAGCGGCGGGTACACCCGCAAGTCGAGCGGTCGCTGGCGAGCAATGCGGAGATCGATCCGGATGCGGAACTGGCTGCGCGCGATCGTGGTGGCGATGCTGCTCGGGGCCGGCGCTTGGCCATCGGCTGCCGAGCCGCGAGCCGATTCGCAGCTGGTTCGCACGCTCGTCGATGCGGCCGGGCAGCGCGACTGGGCCGCGGCCGAACGAGCCGCGGCCCGGCTCGGTGGTCCGCCCTTCACGACCTGGGTGACCTGGCGGCGGTTACGCGAGGGCGACCTCGCCGACTTCTCGAGCTATCGGGATTTCCTGGCTCGCGCATCGCACTGGCCGGAAACCGTCCGCCTCCAGGTCCGTGCCGAGGAGCTGTTGCCCGACGGGCTCCCCCCGAACCAAACCGTCGCCTTCTTCGCCGATCGTCCGCCGCGAACGCCGAAAGGGCGACTGTTGCTGGCAGAGGCGCTGCTCGCGCTGGGCGATACCGAGCGCGGAACAGCACTGCTCCGCCGCAGCTGGGTCGAAGACGATCATGCGCCGGCGGACGAGCAGCGCATTCGGGAACGAGCCGGCTCGGCCCTCCGCCGCGAGGACCATCACGCGCGGCTGGCTCGGCTGTTGTGGGACGGCTCGGCGAGTGCCGCGCGCCGCATGTTCCCGCTCGTCGACCCGCGTCGGCGGGCGATCGCCGAGGCGCGTCTAGCGTTGCAAGCCGGTGGGAAGATCGCGGACCGGGCGATCCGCCAGATGCCGAGCGAGATCGCGGCCGATCCCGGCGTTCTCTACGACCGCATCCGCCTCGAACGCCAGCGGGGGCGCCACGCGGTCGCCCGCGGCTTGTTGCTGCGCATCGACCGCGAGCCCGAGCGACCCGATGCGTGGTGGGCCGAGCGCGGCTACCACGCTCGCGAGGCTCTCGACAACGGTGATGCCCAGCTCGCTTACCGATTAGCCGCAGGCCACCGCCTGGTCGACGGTCAAGCCTTCGCGGAAGCCGAGTGGCTCGCCGGCTGGATCGCGCTCCGGCTCATCGCGAAGCCGTCCGACGCGACGCTCCATTTCGAACGGCTGTTCGAGCGCGTGACGACTCCGTTGAGCCGCAGCCGGGCCGCCTATTGGGCCGGTCGAAGTGCCGCCGAGACCGGCAAAGCGGCAGTGGCGCGGTCCTGGTACGAGCGTGCGACCGCGTGGCCGGCGACGTTCTATGGACAGCTGGCGGCGGCCGAGCTCGGCCGTCGTTCGTCATTCGGGCGCGCTCCGGAGCAGCCGAGCGGAAATCTGCGGCGGACCTTCGGCGAACAAGAGCTCGTCGTGCTCGCCGAGGCGTTTTGTGGAGCGGGCGCGAGCGATGCTGCAAGCCCGATCATTCGTCGCCTCGGCCAGGATGCCGAGAGCGATCCGAGCCGACTGGCGCTCGTCTTGGAACTCGCGTTGCGCTGTGGCCGACTCGATCTCGCCGCATCGCTAGGCCGAGCGCCAGTCCGCGAGGGCAGGGTCGATCCGCTCCTCGCCTTCCCGGTCCCGCGGCTCGACGGCTTCCTTCAGCCGGTCGTTCCCGGGGTCTCTTCGGCCCTTCTCCTCGCCGTGGCTCGGCAGGAGAGCCAGTTCGATCCTCGCGCGGTGAGCCCGGCCGGGGCCCGTGGCTTGATGCAGCTCATGCCCGCCACCGCAAGGCTCGTCGCGCGCGAGCTCGACACGGGCTTCGACCTCGCCGCGCTGCTCGACGAGCCCGACTACAATCTGCGCCTCGGCACCCATTATTTGGCCCGCCAGCTGGAACGCTTCGGCGAACCGGCCCTGGCTCTGGCGGCCTACAATGCGGGTCCGGGGCGCGTCGAAAGCTGGCTCGCCCGCTATGGCGATCCGCGTGGCCGCGGTCGCCACGCCCTCGTCGACTGGATCGAGCGGATCCCTTTCCGTGAAACCCGCAACTACGTGCAGCGCGTGCTCGAGGCTGCCGAGGTTTACGCTTATCTGCTCGCGGAACGGTCGCCGCCGACCCGCCCTCTCGCGGTGCGCGACACGGCGGCGCTCTTCGACCGGCCGGCGGGTGGATAGCCGGGCGCAGCGAGCATGCCGATGGTCGACGGTCGTTTCCGATGGGACACCGCCGAGGATCGGAAGGACG
This sequence comes from Geminicoccaceae bacterium, assembly GCA_025054575.1. GTDB lineage: Bacteria > Pseudomonadota > Alphaproteobacteria > Geminicoccales > Geminicoccaceae > JANXAZ01. The sequence goes on from JANWZN010000013.1 coordinate 14,511, forward strand.
ACCGCGGCGCGATGATGGCTCGACGGTCCCCGAGGCCGCGAACCGCCGCGCCGACGCCATGGTGCCGAGTCGTCCGAGCGACCTTCCGGGGCCGGGTGCGCGTTCCGCCCCGATCCCTTCCGTCGTGCCGCGGGCGTCGGCCAGCGCCAGGTCGGTTGGAGGTCCTTCTGGCTGCTCGACCTCCGATGACGCGGTCGCGGTTCCTACCCTGTACGGATCGGAACTCGGCCCGCACGGGCCGGGATGCCGGGCCTGTCATGCGCGTGCTCGGCCAAGCGAGCGAAGGGCCTGCTCGTCTCGTCCGATACTGCGCGTCGGTCCCGGCACGCTCCGGCACGAGCGAGTGTCGCTCGCTCGCCGAGCGTAGACCGGCTCCTGGCGAACCGGCATGCCAGCCGCCGCGGGAGACGTCACCGTGCGACGCCCGGAGCAACCGGGAAGCGCCACGGCGATCCGTGCGGCTCTGCGGCCAACGGGCGGTGGCGCCGACCGGGCCTATTTGCCCGCTCGATCCGACCGGCCTGCGCGTCCCGGATCCGACCTGTCGAGCCACGGCTCCGGCCACCCGCGCCGACACCGGGGCTTCCGCTCCTGCTGCGCCCCTTCCCGAGGGACCGGGGCATATCGGACGTACAGACGAACCGAGGATCCTAGAAGCGTGAGCCCCCCGATACTCTCCTCGCTTCCGGTCTCGCTCGACGATATTCGCGCTGCGGCCGAACGCCTACGAGCCGTGGCCTTCCGCACGCCGCTCCTGCACGACACGCCCCTCGACCAGCGGATCGGCGGTCGGCTCTTGATCAAAGCCGAGCCGCTCCAGCGTACGGGCTCGTTCAAGTTCCGCGGCGCCTACAACACCGTGAGCCGCATCGCTGCACCGTCGGTCGTGGCCTGGTCGTCGGGCAACCATGCCCAAGGCGTGGCGCTCGCGGCGAAACTCGCGAACAAAAAGGCCGTCATCGTGATGCCGGCCGATGCCCCGCGCATCAAGCAGGACCGCACCCGCGCCCTGGGTGCCGAGGTCGTCCTCTACGATCGGCTCAGCGAATCCCGCGAAGCGATCGGCGCGGCGATCGCCGAACGGACCGGTGCCGAGATCGTTCGTCCCTATGACGATCCGCGGGTCGTCGCGGGTCAGGGCACGGTCGGTCTCGAGATCGTCGAGCAAGCCGCCGAGTTGGGACTCGTACCCGACGCGGTGGTCGTCTGCTGCGGTGGCGGCGGGCTCGTCGCGGGCTGTGCGGTGGCGCTGCGTTCCCTCCTGCCGAACGTCTCGGTCTGGGCGGCCGAGCCGGAAGGCCACGACGACACCGCCCGCTCGCTCGCGGCCGGGGAGCGCTTGTCCAACCTACCCGGGGTCCGCTCGATCTGCGACGCGCTCCTGGCACCGACGCCCGGTGTATTGACCTTCGAGCTCAACCGCCAGTTGCTCGCGGGCGGGCTCGTGGTGAGCGACGCCGAGGTACGGGAGGCGATGCGGCTCGCTTTCGCCGAGCTCAAGCTCGTGGTCGAGCCGGGCGGGGCGGTGGCACTCGCCGCCGTCCTGTCGGGACGGCTCGACACCGCCGGCCGAACGGTCGCGGTCGTGCTTTCCGGTGGCAACGTCGATCCGGCGCTCTATGCCGAGGTGATCGGGGAGCGAGGCGACGAGCCCGGGAGGGGACCGTGATCCGAAGCGATGGACCAGCTGCCACCGACCATACCGCGCCGCCGTCCTTCGGGTGCGCGGCGCCCTGCCGCGGCGGCATGGACAGGACCGCGATCCGTCGGTAAACGGGCGCCGCCGCGGCAGGGCGCCGCGCCGTACCGTCGCTCGATCCAACGATGTGCGTCGTCGCGCCCGGCTCGTACGGGGCGCGGTCCGGACGCCAAAGCCGGGATCCTCCTCGATGTCGCAGACATTGTTCATGCTTCTCGTACTGGCGAGCGGCGCCGCCGGCCTCGCCTACGGCCTGATGACGCGGGGTCAGGTGCTGGCACTGCCTGCCGGTACGCCGCGCATGCAAGAGATCGCGGCTGCGATCCAGGAAGGTGCCAAGGCCTACCTCAATCGGCAGTACACGACGATCGCCGCGGTCGGTGCGGTGATCCTCGTCTTGTTGTGGGTGTTCTTGGGTTGGGCGCCGGCGGTCGGCTTCGGGCTCGGCGCCGTGCTTTCGGGCTGCGCCGGCTACATAGGGATGAACGTCTCGGTCCAGGCCAATGTCCGCACCGCCCAGGCTGCCACGGCCGGCGGGCTCGCGAGTGGCCTCGACGTCGCTTTCAAGGCCGGCGCCATCACCGGGCTTCTGGTGGTGGCCCTGGGCCTGCTCGGCGTTGCCGTTTACTACGCCTTTCTGCTCGTGGTTTTCGGCACCGCTGATGCGGCCTCGCTGCGTCGGATCCTGGAGGCCCTCGTGGGCCTCTCCTTCGGGGCCTCGCTGATCTCCATCTTCGCCCGCCTGGGTGGTGGCATCTTCACCAAGGGTGCGGACGTGGGCGCCGACCTCGTCGGCAAGGTCGAGGCCGGCATCCCCGAGGACGATCCGCGCAATCCGGCGGTCATCGCCGACAATGTCGGCGACAATGTCGGCGACTGTGCCGGCATGGCCGCGGACCTGTTCGAGACCTACGTGGTGACGGTGGTGGCGACCATGCTGCTGGGCGCCATCTTCTTCGCGGGCGAGCAGGCTCGGCTCTTGATGCTTTATCCGCTCGTAGTCGGCGCCACTTGTCTCTTGGCCTCGATCGCGGGAACCTACTTCGTCAAGCTCGGCCCCTCCAACAACATCATGGGTGCCCTCTACAAGGGCTTCTGGGGTGCGGCGGGCATCTCCGCGGTGGCCCTGGTGCCGATCACCGCGCTCGTCATCGGTTTCGGCTCGAGCGGCTTCGAAGCCAAGGTCGGCGAGACCACCATGGCCGCGTTCGGGGGCCAGCACGTCTATTACGCCACCCTCGTGGGTCTCGCCGTCACTGGCCTCTTGATGTGGATCACCGATTATTACACCGGCATGCACCGCCCGGTGCTGTCGATCGCCCGCTCCTCGACGACCGGTCACGGCACCAACATCATCCAGGGTCTGGCCGTATCGATGGAGGCCACGGCGCTGCCGGTTCTCGTCATCTGCGCCGGCATTCTGGTCGCCTACATGAACGCCGGTCTCTACGGCGTGGCGGTCGCCGCCACCACGATGCTGGCCTTGACCGGCCTCGTGGTGAGCCTCGACGCCTACGGCCCGGTCACCGACAATGCCGGTGGCATCGCCGAGATGGCGGGTCTCGACAAAGCGGTCCGAGTGCACACCGATGCGCTCGATGCCGTCGGCAACACGACCAAGGCCGTCACCAAAGGCTACGCGATCGGCTCGGCCGGCCTCGCCGCGATCGTCCTGTTCGCCGCCTATGTTCAGGATCTTGAGCACTACTTCCCCGATGTCGAAGTCGATTTCAGCCTCGCCAATCCGTTCGTCGTGGTGGGCCTGTTCATCGGCGGCCTCCTCCCCTACCTGTTCGGCTCGCTGGCGATGCAGGCGGTCGGCCGCGCTGCCGGCTCGATCGTCGAAGAGGTCCGCCGGCAGTTCCGCGAGAACAAGGGCATCATGGAAGGCACGGCCAAGCCCGACTACGGTCGCGCCGTCGACATGCTGACCAGGGCCGGCATCCGCGAGATGATCGTGCCCTCGCTCCTGCCGGTCCTGGCGCCGGTCGTGGTCTACGGGGTGGTCGCGGCGATCGCCGGCCAGGCGGCGGGGTTCACCACGCTGGGTGCGCTCCTGCTCGGCACGATCGTCACCGGAATCTTCGTCGCGATTTCGATGACCTCGGGCGGTGGCGCCTGGGACAACGCCAAGAAGTACATCGAGGAGGGCAATTACGGCGGCAAGGGCTCGGACGCCCACAAGGCCGCCGTCACCGGGGACACCGTCGGGGATCCTTATAAGGATACCGCCGGGCCCGCGATCAACCCGATGATCAAGATCACCAACATCGTGGCACTCTTGATCCTGGCGGCTCTCGCCGGGCATTGAGCCGCTGTGCGCTTCGGTTAGAGACGGTCGACACGGGGCCGCGGCGCCGCCGCGGCCCCTTCGCGTTCAGAAGGGCGAGCGTCCCTGGCGGCGGCTGAGCGCGTCGGTCGGCGTGTTGAACCGACCGATGTTGCCGACGACCTGCTGGAGGAGCGTGAACTCGTTTCCGCGCGTGGGCGTGGTCTCGGCGACCGGCTCCACCGGTTGCGCATCCTCGAGGCCGCTGCGCTCGACGCGCGTCACGATCCCGCGCGGATCGAACGCGATCGCCACCACCTCCTGCTCGACCAGTTTTTCCTGGTAGAAGTTGGCGCGCTCCTTGCGCTGCGCCACATAATACCAGGTACCGCCGTCGAGCGTCGCCACGGTCGAGGGCGAACCGAGCAGACGCTCGACCTCCTCCCGGGTCGTGACACCCGGCCGAACGAGGTCGATCCGCGCCGTGTCGAGCCGATAGCCGTGGTTGACGGTGGTCGGCGAGCAGGCGCCGACGAGCAACAGAGCGAGCGCCGACGCGCCTGCCCGGAGCACGCATCTCGCCATGCCACCTCCTTCGGGTCGGCGGAAGAACGTGGGCGGAGGATTAGCACCGATGGACGGCAACGAACAGGCGGGCGAGACCGGGGGATGGTGGCGGCGCTGGCGTGCCGCTGCCCGGACCGCCAAGTCGCGCCGAGACACCGCTCGGCGGCTGTACATGGCGGCGGTGGCCCGCGCCCGGCGCCCTCGGCTCTATGCCGAACTGGGAGTCCCCGACACGCCCGACGGCCGCTTCGAGATGGTCGGGATCGAAGTCGCCCTGCTGATACGGAGGCTGCGCGCGATCGGCGGCGAGGGAGAGAGCCTGGGCCGGTTCGTCCTGGAGGCGATGGTCGACGATCTCGACCGTAATCTGCGGGAGATGGGGGTCGGCGATCTTTCGGTCGGCCGCTACGTCAAGCGGATGATGACGAGCTGTATGGCGCGCGGCAGCGAACTCGACGTCGCACTCGACCGCGACGATCGCGCCGCGTTGGCGCGTCTGTTGGAGAGGACCGCCTGGCCAGGCCTCGCACCGCCGAGCGAGTCGCGACTGTTGGCGCTCGTGAACGAGGTGATCGCCTCCGCGGAGCGGCTCGCTGCCCTCCCGGACGACCGGCTGCTGACCGCGCAGCTCGATCCGGATGCGTGAAAGCCGTTGACCGGTAGCCGCGCGAGCCCTAGCGTTTCGGGCCGTTCGCCGCCGAGCCGACCGGGTGGCGCGTGGGCAGAAAGTCGGGGTGGGTCGTCGAAGCGTTGAGCAGGACCGGGGGGCAAGTGGACGAGGCTCGCGAGCTCTCGCGCCGGCTGGACGTGGGGCGGCTCGGCGGTGCCGTCCGAACCGACAGGATCGACGCCGATGTCGCCGAGCGGGCGGGGCTCGCCCGGCGTTTGGCGCTCGATGCGATCCTCTCGCTGCACGCCGAGACCCGCACGGCCCGGCTCCCGGGGGATGGGGCGATCGCTGTCGAAGGGCGGCTCACCGCCGATGTCGTCCAGCGCTGCGTGGTCACCCTGGAGCCGTTCTCGAGCCGGGTGACGGCCGAGTTCCGCCGTGTCTTCACGACCGCGGCGTCGCCGGTCGACCGGGAAATCGTGATCGACGCAGAACGCGACGAGCCGGAACCGCTCGACGGCGACGTCGTCGATCTCGGCGAGATCGTCGCCGAGGAGCTGGCGCTGGCACTCGATCCCTACCCTCGCTCGCCGGAGGCCGATGCAGCGATGCGCGCCTTCGAGTCCGAGGCCGAAGCCTCGGCGAGGACCGAGCCGTCGGCCGCGACCCGGCGACCGCACTGAGGACAGCGCGGTGAGTCTGCTGATCGCACTCGACGCCATGGGGGGAGATGCCGCGCCGGCGATGGTGGTGGACGGCGCCGCGCTGGCGCTCGCCGCCGACCCCGAGCTGCGGTTCGTGCTGTTCGGCGACGAGGCACGGCTGCGGCCGCTCCTCGCGCGTCACCCGGGGCTGCGCGCCGTCGCCGAGGTGGTCCACACGCCCGATGCCGTGGCGGCCGATGCCAAGCCCAGCTTGGCGCTGCGCCAGGGACGCACGAGCAGCATGCGGCTCGCGATCGACGCGGTGAAGGATGGCCGGGTAGCAGCCGCGGTATCGGCCGGGAACACCGGCGCCTTGATGGCGATGGCGAAGGTGGTGCTGCGAACGCTCCCGGGGATCGACCGACCGGCGATCTGCGGCGTCTTTCCCTCGCGCTCCAGGCCCGTCGTGATCCTCGACCTCGGCGCCAACGTCGCCTGCGATGCCCCGACGCTGGTCCAGTTCGCGGTGATGGGCACGGTCTTCGCGCGCGCCATTCTCGGGATCGAGCAGCCGACGATCGGGCTTCTCAACGTCGGCACCGAGGAATTGAAGGGCGACGACGTCGTCCGCGCCGCAGCGGCGATGTTGAAGGCGAGCCCGCCGCCGATCCGCTTCGGCGGTTTCATCGAGGGTACGGATCTGGTCGAGGGTTCGGTCGACGTCGTGGTGACCGACGGCTTCACCGGCAACGTCGCCCTCAAGATCGCCGAGGGCGTGGCCCGCATGTTCCGCGATTCGCTCAAAGAGGCGTTCACGAGCAGCCTGCGCGGGCGGCTCGGCTACCTGGTCGCCAAGCCCGCCCTCGTGGCGCTGCGCGAGCGCTTCGATCCGCGTCGGCACAATGGCGCCATGTTCCTGGGCCTGAACGGCGTGGTCGTGAAGAGCCACGGCGGCACCGATGCCCTCGGCTTCTCGCACGCCATCAAGGTCGCCGCCGACCTCGTCCGCCAGGGCACCAACGCGCGCATCACCGAGGAAATGCGCGCGGTTCGCCACGCCCTCGAGCCCGCCTCGCGCGCGGCCGTCTCCTGATCGAGCCCGCGACCCGATGATCCGCTCGCGCGTCGTCGGCGTCGGCGCCTACCTGCCCGCGCGCGTCGTCGACAACGACGAGCTGGCCTGCCGGCTCGACACCTCCGATGCCTGGATTCGCGAGCGAACCGGGATCACCCGGCGCCATCTCGCCGCCGAGGACGAGCTGACCTCCGATCTCGCGGTGCAAGCCGCCCGGCGCGCGCTGGAGCGGGCCTCGACGTCGGTCGCGGCCATCGAGGCCATCGTCGTTGCGACCAGCACGCCCGATCACACCTTTCCGGCGACCGCGACCGCCGTGCAGCAAAAGCTCGGCGCGCCGATCGGCATCGCCCTCGACGTCCAGGCTGTCTGCGCCGGTTTCGCCTACGCGCTCGCGATAGCCGACAGCTTCCTGCGTGTCGGCCATGCACGGACCGCACTCGTGATCGGTGCCGAAACCTTCTCGCGGCTGTTGGACTGGAACGACCGGTCGACCGCCGTGCTGTTCGGCGACGGCGCCGGGGCGGTGGTGCTGCGCGCGGAGCGGAGCCGAGGTGACCTCGCCGACCGCGGAGTTCTGGCGACGCGGCTCGCCGCCGACGGCCGCCATTATCGCGACCTCTATGTCGACGGTGGGCCGTCGGCGACACGGACCACCGGGCATCTGCGGATGAACGGCCGCGAAGTGTTCCGCCATGCGGTGGCGCGGCTGGCCGAGTCCGTCGAGGCGGTGCTGGCCGAAACCGGGCTCGCGGTCGCCGATCTCGACCTTCTCGTACCGCACCAGGCCAACCTGCGAATCATCGAGGCGGTCGGCCGGCGTCTCGGCTTGCCACCCGAGAAGACGATCGTGACGGTCGATCGTCACGCCAATACTTCGGCCGCCTCGATCCCGCTCGCCCTCGACGTCGCGCTCGAGGATGGCCGCCTCGCCGACGGCCGTCTGCTCGTGGTCAACGCGCTGGGCGGCGGCTTCGCCTGGGGGGCGGCCCTGATCCGCTGGTGAGCCGCCCGGGTCCCCATCCGGCCCCTGCCGGCGTTCGAGCCGTTGACGGAAGCCTTTGGCCACTCTAGCATTTTTTTAGGGTGGGGAGGAGGAGACGGCGGTGGCCGGGCGAACCGTCACGCGCGCGCAGTTGGCCGAGGCCGTCTATCAGGAGGTCGGCTTGTCGCGCAGCGAATCGGCCGAGCTCGTCGATGCGGTGTTGAACGAGATCATCGAGTCGTTGCTGCAGGAAGGCACGGTCAAAATCTCCGCCTTCGGCACCTTCGCCGTTCGCGAGAAAGGCCAGCGGGTGGGCCGCAATCCCAAGACCGGCGAGGAGGTGCCCATCCCGCCCCGACGCGTGCTCGTGTTCCGCGCGTCGCAAGTGCTCAAGGATCGCATCAACCGCGGGGCGCAAAAGCGCCTCCATCAGGCCGACGAGGTCGATCGCGGGCGATGAGCGAGGTGCCAGCGAGCGACCAACCGGCGTCGCCGGACGAGGAGAGCCGACGGCCGACCAAAGCGCCGACCGCATTCCGGACGATCAGCGAGGTCGCCGAGGAGCTCGACGTCGCCCAGCACGTGCTGCGCTTCTGGGAGAGCCGGTTTCCGATCGTGCGACCGCTCAAGCGCGGTGGCGGCCGCCGCTACTACCGGCCAGAGGACGTCGAGATCCTGCGTCGGATCCGCAAGCTGCTCTACGAGGAAGGTTACACCATCAAGGGAGCGCAGAAGGCCCTGCGCGGGATGCGTGCCGGTGCAGCGGCGAGCGAGCAGGCCGCGACGAGCAGCACGCGTCGGGGCGAGGAACGGCCGTCGGTCGGGCTCCAGCTCGGGGGCGAGGCCCGCCGGCGGCTGACCGCGATCCGCGACGAGCTGCAGGAGCTGCGAGACCTCGTGCGGCGTGCCGCGGGCTGAAGCGGAAGCACCGGTTGCGGGGCCCTGGCCCCCCCTCTATAGTCCCCTTGCAGCCGATCGGCTGCCGGTCGGAGCGTGGCGCAGCCTGGTAGCGCACCAGCATGGGGCGCTGGGGGTCGTGGGTTCGAATCCCGCCGCTCCGACCAGTTTTCGAGCCGTGCCGGCGGTCCGTCCTCGCAGCGCCGCCCGTCGCGTCCTCGGTGATCCGCGAGCGGTCGAAGATGGGTTGGTCCAGGCCAGGTGCCGCGACCGTCCGCCCCCGGCGAGCAGTCCCTGGCCGCCTTTGCCACCCAGCCGCGGGCCCACGCGGAGGTCAGCCGGCAGCAGGCACCGGCAGGGAGGGCGCGGCGCGCTCGTTGAAACGTTCGCGGCCGGCGAGCAGCTTTTCGACCGCGCGCGCGTGGACCACCTCGCCCTCGACATAAAGCTCGTGGTTCTGCTCGATCCGAGCCGGATCGTAGGCGTAATTGACCATGATGCCGTAGGACTCGGCGAGGCCCTTGGCCGAGGTGTCGGCGAGCCAGTTGATGCGCTCCAACCGGGCACCGTTGCCGAGATGGAAGCGAGCGACCGGGTCGACCGGTCGGCCGCGACGCTTGGCCCGCACCAGATACCAAGCGCACAGGCCGGTGAGCAGCGGTCGCAGCGCTTCGGCGAGCGACGGATCCTCCCACCAACCGGGCTCGCTCAGCCGCTGCAGCAACGCACGCTCCGGCTCGCTCACGAGCACGGCACCTCCGGCCAGGGCCTCCTCGAGCCAGCGCGCGAAGCCGGGCACCGGCGAGAGTGTGGCGAAGCTCGTGATCTGCGGCAGCTCCGCCTGGAGGGTGGCGACGACCAACTTGATCAGGAAGTTGCCGAGCGTCACGCCGCGCAGGCCGTCTTGGCAATTGCTGATCGAGTAGAAAATCGCGGTATCCGCCTCGCTCGGCGGCCGGACGGGCTCGCTCGGATCGATCAGCGGGCCGATCCGATCGGCGAGCCCGCTCGTGAGCGCCACCTGGACGAAGATCAACGGCTCCTCGGGCAGGACCGGGTGAAAGAAGGCGAAGCAGCGGCGATCGGCGGCAAGGCGACGCTTGAAGTCTTCGAGTGCGCGCAACCGGTGCACCCTCTCGTAGCCTTTGAGTTTCTCGAGGAGCGCGGCCGAGCTGCCCCAGTCGATGCGCGACAGGGTCAAGAAGCCGGGATTGAACCACGAGGCCAACAGGTGATGCAGGTCGGCGTCGAGTTCGGCCAGCTCCGGCGCCGTCCCGATGCAGCGCAAGAGCTCCGCCCTGAGCTCGACGATCGCCCGTGGCCCGCCGGGCGCGGTGTTCATCCGGCGAAAGAGCTCGAGCCGCGGCGATTCGCTCACCCGGCGAAGCTGGGCCAAGGTGCCGGGGCCGGGTTCGCGGGCATAGGCCTCGGCGGCCTGTCGGATGGCCTCGACGTCGGGCCCGAACGAGCGGGCGAGCAACAAAAAGAACGACAGCCGCTCGGCCTCGCCCATGCCGCGCCAGGTCTCGACCAGCTCGCGGGCGAGCGCCAGGGTCGAGGCCTCCCCGCGCACCGAGAGCAGCTCGCGGCACAGCAGCTCGACAGGCCGCCGACGCGGCCCGCTCCGGCGCCGCAAGAGCTCGCGGCCGGCATCGGCGATCGACGACCAGAGCTGGTCCAAGCGGCCCGCCCGCATGCGCGCGCCCTCGCTTGCGATGGTCGTTCCCGCCACTGCTACCACCCGCCGATGAAGGCCTCGTTAACAGTATGGAGCGAACGGGCGCCGCCGGCCAGGGTGTCCGCTATCCGAGTCGAGACGCCCCCGCGGGTGGCGGCGTCGACCGGATCAGCTGCGCACCCTGCCTTGATGCCCGAGCCAGCGCTCCATCGCCGCGAGCGTGGGCTCGCTCACGTGATGCTCGATACCCTCGGCATCCTGCTCGGCGATCTCGGGCGCGACCCCGAGAGCAGAGAGAAAGGCGAGCACCACGCGATGCCGCCGACGACAGAAGGCCGCGAGCTCGCGCCCGGTATCGGTCAAGAAGATCGACCGATAGGGCTCGCTCTTGACGTAACCGCCGCGCTGCAAGCGAGCGACCGCCGCTGCGACCGTGGCCTGTGTCACGCCCAGGCGTTCTGCCAGGTCCACCGCGCGGGCCTCGCCCTTGGCCTCGATCAGCTCGGCGATCAACTCGACATAATCCTCGGCGAGCTCCCGGCGATGGTCACGGCGCGTGCGACCGAAGCTCGCCGCCCGCGCCGGCGCTGCTTTCTGCGCCTCGCTCACCGCTGTGCTCCGACCGCGGGTTCCGTGCGGCTGGACGCCGGCGTCTGCCGCCGACGCCACCGCGTCAGCATCCCGTAGCGCGGGGCGAAGAGGATCGCCAGAGCTTGCAGAACGCCGGCCACGACCGCGATCATCCCCGCCGCGTTCAGGGCCCGCCCGACGCCGAGCCAGAGCGGCGCCCAGGCCGCCAGCGCGTAGCCCAGCACCCCCGCGAGCAACGCCGCCGCGGCCGAGAGCGCGAGCTGGGTTTCGAGCCGATCCGTGAGCATCCGCGCGGTCGCGGCCGGGCAGACGAAGAGGGCCACGGTGAGGATCGCTCCGACCGCCTGGAACGAGGCGACCGCGACCACCGCCGCTGCCACCAACAGCACGAAGCCGACACCGTGCGCCGAGATACCGATGCTGGTCGCGTGCCCGGGATCGAAGCTCGTGATCGCGAGCTCCTTGAACAAGAGACCGATCAACAGCATCACACCCGCGGCGACGAGCGCCAAGCGGACCAGCACATCCGGCACGGCGGCCAGCCACGCCGCATCGAGCAGCGCCGACCCGTCGCCGGCGCCGAGCCAGACGATGGTCTCGAGCGAGCCCATGAGCGCGTGCTGGACGTCGAGGTGAACCGCCTGCGCACCGGTCTGCTCCAGGAGCACGACGCCGAGCGCGAACATGGTCGTGAGCACCACACCCGTAGCGGCGCTCGTCTCGACCCTTCCGAACCGCTCCAGGAGGGCGATCAGCACGACCGCGAGGACGGCCGCAGCGCTCGCACCCGCCATCATCGCCCACGCCGCGAGCTCCCCTGTCAGCACGAAGGCGAGCACGATCCCGGGCAGGACGGCATGGCTGATCGCGTCGCCGAGCAGGCTGCGCCGCTGTAGCAAGAGGAAATTGCCGAGCAGGCCGCAGGACAGTGCCGCGAGCGTGCTGGTGGCGAGCGCCGGCAGGTCGATCTCGAGGAAGTCGCGGAGCTCGATCACGGCCGAGCCGCTCCAGTCGTCGCCCGCCCGCGCTCGCGCAGCGCACGGCGCAGCCGAGCCCGCCGGAGAGCCGCCACCAAGAGCCCGCGCGAAGGCGCGAACAGGAGGCTCGCGAGCAACGACGCGGCCAACACGAGCACGATCACGGCACCGGTCGGCAGGCCCGGCGCGCTCGTCGAGATGACGACCCCGAGCCAGCCGCCGAACGCTCCGGTGACCGCCGCCACCGCGAGCATCGCGGCCAGGCGTTCGACCCAGAGCCGGGCCACCACCGCCGGCAGGACCACGATCGCAACCGCGAGAACGAGGCCTACGATCTGCAGGGCGGCGACGATCTGGACGAGGAGCAAGCCGAGCAACAACCGGTCGAGCGCCCGCACGTTCCACCCCTGCGTCCGGGCGAAGGCCGGATCGAAGCAGAGCAAGCGCCATTCCTTGAGGAGGACCAGGGTCGCGAGCGTCGAGAGGGCGGCGATCGCTGCCACGAGCTCGGCCTCGTGGCGCAGCATGCCGGCGGCGCTGCCGAGCAGGAACTGCTCGAGGCCGGCCCGGCCGCCGATCGGCAAGCCCTGCAGCCAACTCGCGAGCACGAGACCGAGGCCGAAGAAACTCGCGAGCACGCTCGCGATCGCCGCGTCCTCGCCGAGCCGGGTGCGGGCGGCGATCGCATCGGCGGCGAACGCCCCGAGCGCCGCGCTGGCGGCGGAACCCAAGAGCAATAGCGGCAACACTCTCCCTTCGCCGAACGTGGCGGCCGCTACGAGGAAGGCCAGGACGAGGCCCGGGAAGGTCGCGTGGCTGATCGCATCGCTCAGCATCGAGCGGCGGCGAAGCAGCAGGATCGTGCCGATCAGCCCGCCGCCGGCACCCAGGAGCGCCGCCCCCAACGCTACCAATGCGCTGTTGTAACCGGCGCGCAGTAGCAGGGCATCGAGCAGCGTCACGGTCGCGAACCATCCGCGAGCACGGCCGGGCGCGACGCCCCGTCGGGCCCGACCGAGACGGCGCCGAAACCGCCCGGTTCCAGACGGTAGCCGTAGGCGCGCGCGAGGTTGGCCGCGGTCAACACGGATCGCAGCGGACCCATGGCGATCCGCTCGACGTTCAGCAGAAGCACGGCGTCGAACCAGGTCGCCACCGTCTCGAGATCGTGGTGGACCACGAGGATGGAACGACCCTGATCGCGCAGCTGCCGCAGGATCGCGAGTAGAACCCGCTCGCTCGTGGCGTCGATCCCGGCGAACGGCTCGTCGAGCAGATAGAGGCGGGGGTCTTGCGCGAGGGCACGGGCCAGGAGCACCCGTTGTTGCTGGCCGCCGGAGAGCTCGCCGATCGGCCGGTCGGCGAGCTCGGCCAGGCCGACACGCTCGAGCTGGGCTCGGGCGAGTTCGCGATGCCGCCGGCGGACCGGCCGCAGCCAGCCGATCCGGCCGTAGAGGCCCATCGTTGCGACCTCGAGCGCGGAGATCGGGAAGTCCCAGTCGAGGCTCGCGCGCTGCGGCACGTAGGCGACGAGCCCATCGCGGCGGCGGAGCGGCCGGCCGGCGACCTGCACCCTCCCGGCGAGGCTCGGCACCAGGCCGAGGATCGCCTTGAGAAGGGTCGATTTGCCGGCTCCGTTGGGGCCCGCGACCGCGACCATGGAGCCCGCCCCGAGCTCGAGGTCGACAGCGCGCAAAGCGAGGCGGTCGCGATAGGCGACGGTGAGGTTTTCGACTTGCAGAAGCGGGCCATCGGCCGCCTGCGGCACGGAACCGGCTGGTCGCGCGCCGGTGCGATCGAACGGCCACATCGCGCCTAGCCGATCGCGGCCAGGAGGCCGTTGAGCCCGCGTGCCGGCGCGCTACCTCCGAGCGAGCGGGCGATCACCGTCACATTGTGGTCGATCATGCCGATGTAGGTTCCCTCGTAGCTACCGGGAGAACCCATCGCGTCGGAGAAGAGCCGGCCGCCGACGCGAACGCGGTGGCCACGCGCCGCGGCCCCTTCGACGAGCGCCAGGACGTTGCGCTCGGCCACCGAGCTCTCGACGAACACGGCCGGGATCGCGCGCTCGACGAGCAAGCGGACGAGGCGCTCGATCTCGGCGAGGCCGGCCTCGCTCTCGGTCGACAGCCCCTGGACCCCGTGCACCTCGAACCCGTAGGCGCGGCCGAAATATCCGAAGGCGTCGTGGGCCGTCACCAGCACCCGAGCGGCCGGCGGCACCGTGCCGAGGACCGCACGGGCATAGCGGTCGAGCCCGTCGAGCTCGGCGTCGTACGCTCGGGCACGCTCGGCGAAGATCGTGGCACCTGTGGGATCGAGCCGGCCGAGCTCGTCGCGCACGATCGGCAGGAGCGCGCGCCAAAGGGCGACATCCATCCAGCAATGCGGATCGGCGCTGCCCGGGAATTCGGGGCGCGCGATCAATCGGTCGGTCGGCAAACGCTCCGCGAGCCGTATCAACGGCCGCTCCCCGGCGAGACGGTCGAGCAGCGGGTCGAGCTGGGCTTCCAGCCGCAGCCCGTTGGCGAAGATCGCCGCCGCCCGCCGCAGCGTCAGCACATCGCTCCGAGTGGGGCGGTAGCTGTGCGGATCGATCCCCTGACCCATCAGAACGCTAAGCTCGAATCGGTCGCCGCCGACCGCGCGCAGGAGATCGCCGATCTGGCCGATCGTGGCGACGAGCGGCAGGGGTGTCGCCGGCGCAGCGGACGCGTTCGGGCGTTCGAACGCGGCGACGAGGCCGGTGGAGGCGACGATCGAGAGAAGATTGCGCCGCTTCATCGCTCGGCTTTCATCCGATCCTGTCTCAACAACAAAACTTAGATCCGACTAAGAATCGGCGCAACAGCTCTCGGCACGCGCCGGCCCGGCGGCGCGCGGCGTCTCCCCATCGACGGCCAGGATCGGCGGGCCGGCGCCTCGCGTCGCTCGTTTCCCCCGAAGGCGGCCCCGCCGCCCGGCCGGAACCCGTCCGGCGGGGCGCGTCGGCGGTCCTCGACGCCCTTCGATCATCGGCGCAAGGAAAGGGGTAGGCCCGCTCGCAGCCGACCGAGAGCCTGTGCTCGAGCGAGCAATCGCCGCGCGATCGCCTCGGGGCCGCTGAACGCCCGCTGCGGCCGAGGTTCGGTCGAGCCCGGCTGGAGGTGCGGTGTCGAGCCGCGCTCGGCGACACCTCGGGCGGGTGTTCGGCAATAACAGCGAGCGTTTCCGCCGCAGCCGGGATCGCTGCCCGCGAGGGGTTACGCCGCCACCGGATCGTCCTCGGCGAACCGGCGCCGGGGCGCCCGGGTCGGCGCAGCACCGGCAGCCGACGGGCGCACGAGCGGTGTCCGCCGCCACGAACCAGCGCTGGGTTCGCCCAACGCTCCAGCGCGAGCTTGTCGAGCCAGCGAAGCGAGGCTTACGATCGCGGAAGTGGGCCGACACGGACACGAAGGAAGCGAGATGGCAGCGCGTCGAGGCGGTCGAACGCGGGTGCCCTGGCCGGCGAGGGGCGCTGGTCGCGGACTGCTCGCGCTCGCGAGCGTCCTCGTCGCGCTGTCCTCGCTGCACGCGGCGGCACGCGGGGATGCTGGACGAGGCCGGGCCTTGGCGGACTCCTTGTGCGGCCGCTGCCACGCCACTGGGGCGAGCGAGCCGAGCCCGCTCGCCGACGCACCGCCGTTCCGCACCCTCAAGCGCCGTTATCCGGTCGAGAGCTTGGCCGAACCCCTCGCCGAGGGGCTCGTCACCGGCCACCCGGCGATGCCCGAGATCCAGCTCGAGCCTGCCGCGATCGCGGATTTCCTGGCCTATCTCGAGTCCTTGTGAGCGGCCCGATCAGCGAGCGCCGCTCACGTTGAAGACGGTCGCCGCGACGTAGCTCGCCTTGTCCGAAAGAAGCCAGACCACGGCTTCGGCGACCTCCTCGGGGCGACCGGCGCGACCGAGCGGCACGGTCGGTCCGAACCGCTGGATGCGTTCGGGAACACCCGTATCCTCTTGCATGTCGGTGTCGATCAGGCCCGGTCGCAGACCATTGACGCGGATCCCCTCGGCGGCGACCTCCTTGCCGAGCCCCTCGGTCAAGACGTCGACCCCGGCCTTGGCGCAGGCATAGGGCACGAAGCCGCCCGCACCCTTGAGTTCCGAGGCCATCGAGGAAATGTTGACGATCACCCCGCCGCGGCCACCGCGTGATCGGGCCATGCGGCGGACGGCCTCGCGATTGCAGACGATGTGGGCGACGAGGTCGGTCTCGATCACCCGGCGGATCTCGTCGATCGGCACGCAGGCCAGGGGCTGTGCCTTGTGGATCACGCCGGCATTGCTGACGAGCGCCTCGACATAGCCGAGCTCCGAGGCGGTCTGGTCGAAGGCGGCTGCGACCGCGCGCGGGTCGGTGATGTCGCACCGCATGACGAGCACGCGGCGGCCGAGGGCACGGACGTCCTCGGCGACCCGCTCGGCCGCCTCGACCCGCTCCCGGTAGGTCAAGGCGACGTCCCAACCGTCGCGCGCCGCGAGCCGGCACACCGCGGCGCCGATCCCGCGCGAGCCTCCCGTCACCAGGACGATCTTACCCATGCTCTGCCCTCCGCCACCGGATGTCGCCGGTTACGAAAGGCCGTGCAATGCGGCAAGGCGTGCGCCGTCGGACCCGCTGCGCGCGATCGAGTGGCCGCACGGGCGCAAGCCTCAACTGCGTCCGTAGCGATCCTCGAGCCGGACGATGTCGGTCTCCTCGAGCCGCTCGCCGTACTGGACCTCGATGAATTCTAGGGGCTCGGTACCGGGATTGGCGATCCGATGCGGCGTGCCGACCGGGATGTCGACCGCGTCCCCGGCCCGCCGGTCGAAGATCTGCTCCTCCAGGGTCACCTGGGCTACCCCGCGGGCGATGAACCAGTGCTCCGCCCGATGCCGGTGGAGCTGGAGCGAGAGGATCCCGCCCGGCTTCACCGTGATCCGCTTGACCACGAAGCCGGGCCCGACGTCGAGCACCTGCCAGCGGCCCCAGGGCCGCTCGTCGCTGTCGCCGGGTCGATACGCCACCATGTTCATCCGGGTCGCTCCACGCCACGGCGTCGGTATGGACGCTCCTGGTTGAAAATCCTTTGACGCCGCTCGTCCAGTCGCGCTCGCACCTCAACCGCGCCGTGCAAGCCCCACGAGTTCGACGACCGTCTCGAGCAGCGGCGCTCCGGCCTCCGCGGCCGGTTCGCGGGCCCGCAGATCGAGCGCGCGAACGAGCAACAACGGTCGCGACGTCTCGATCGCATGCAGCAGGCCGACCAGGCTCTCGAGGCCGATCACGAGCTGGACCCGCAGCCCGATCTCGAGAAAGGGCGGCGCTTCGGTGGGTTCGAGGACTTGGGTGCTGGCGAGTTCGCCGCCCTGTTCGCGGACCAAGGCGGCCACGAGCCCCTGAAGCTCGGCGCCCGCCAGCGCCGGGGTGGCGGCGCGCACGAACAGCGCCTGGTCGGTCAAGGCGGACTCGAGCAGCCGTTGCTCGGCGAGGAGCTGCTCGCGCTCGCCGATCCGCTCGCGCAGCGCAGCGATCTCGTGGTCGAGGGCCGCAAGGCGCCGATCCTGCCGATCGATCCAGCGCAGCGGCAACCACGCGATCGCGCCGAGCGCGAGGACCAGGAGCAGCAACAGGCCGAGGGCCAACGCCCGGCGGGCGCGCGGCGACAGGTTCCTCACCGCGCTCCTCCGCGAGAACCCGAGACCTTGGCGACCAGGGCGAAGCGCTCGACCTCGCGCCTCGTGCCGTCAATCCCCGGGGCAGCGGCCCGCGTGCTGGGCGCGTTGAAGCGAACATCCTCGAGCGAAGACAGATCCTCCAGAAGCGGCACCAGAGGTGCTGCGCTGGGCCCGTAGCCGACGATCGACAGGCGGTCGCGGGCGAGCTGGAGCTCGCTCAAGAACACGTCATCCGGTAAGGCTCCACTCAGCTGCTCGAGGACTGCGAGTGCCGAGGGTGTGGTTCGCAGGCGCTCGGCGACGGCTGCCACCTCCGTGCGCAGCGTCTCGAGCCGGCTCCGCAGTGCCGGCAGATCAGCGAGACGCTCGGCCAACGCCTTGGCCACACGTTCGCGCTCGGCGAGGACCACGCTGCGGGCGTGGATCTCCGAGCCCGCCACGACGAGAGCGGCCAGAGCAGCTGCCGCCAGGATCCCCACGAGCACGAACACGGCCGTCGGCGGGCGGGCGCCGCGCTCGGCTGCCAAGAGATCGAAGCGCGGGATCGGCCGGTCGTCGAGTTCGCCCACGTCGACCCGTTCGATCTCGATGCCGAGATCCTCGAGCTGCGCGCGCAGCTGCTCGACCCGAGCGCGTGGGGCGGCCGCTACCGTGACCTCGAGGCGGCCGTCCTCGCGAAACCGCGAGATCTCGACGTCGAACAGGGCCTGCTCGGCCGACCAGGGGGTGAGCACGTCGAGCCGATGCGCGACGATCTCGCGTAGCTCGGCCTCCGCGCCGGCCGGCAGCAGGTCGCGGACAAGCAACGCATGCGCCGGAGCGAGCCGCAGCACGAGCCCGCGCCGTCGGCGCAGCCGCGCCAGGGCGTCTGCTGGCGACCCGCGGCCTCGTGGCGCCGGCAACGCCGCCTCCCGTTGCTGCGGCGCGCCGAGAACGAAAGCGTCGCGTTCGACGGGTCCCGACCGCCGCTGCTCGAGCACGCGGACGAGGCCGTCGCGATAGAACAGCAGGACAGCGCGCCGATCGGGGGCGCGGCGAAAGCCCGGGCTCGGCAGCACGGCCGCGAGCTCGTCCATCCACCAGCGGAAAAAACCGCGCGCGGGCGAGTCGCTCACTGCTCGGCTCGCCAAGGCTCAGGCCCCCGGAGCCAGCGGCCCGCTCTCGGGCAGCGGCAGCGGTCCCGACCAGTCGACGATCCGCACCGGGCGGTCCTCACCGGCGCGAAGGGCCAAGCGAACCGAGCGAACGGCACGGCGCCCGCCCGGCGTCGTGGCCAGGATCTCGAGCCGGTAGAGGTCGCTCGGATCGGCGCGCCGCTCGCCCGTCGGCATCGCTGCCATGGGTCCGGCCGGCCGCTCGCCGGTGGTGGCACCGGACCGCTCGGACAGGGCGTCGCGCACGAGGGCCGGGGCGAGCTCGACGAGCGGCTCGCTTCGACCCGTGCCGAGCGTGACCGCGGCCCGGAGGCGCGCAGCGGCCGCTTCGGCCGATTCGATCGCCAGTGCGTCGCCGTGCAAGAGCTCGAAGGGATGATCGAGGCCGGGGCCGGCGGGTGGGCGAAGCTCCTCGCCCGCTCCCCGTTGGACGATGGCTGCGGCCCGCTCGCCGCTGCCGGTGCGGCTGCGGGCGAGGCGCTCGGCGAGCGATCGCGCCGTGCCGCTCTCGAAACCGGCCGCCTCGGCGAGCCGGCGGAGGAGGTCGGGCGATGCCGCGGCGAGGTCGACGAGGCCGCTCTCGGCCTGGATCCGCACCTCGAGCTCGACATCGTCGAGCGAGAGCCGGAGCTCGGCCGTGCCACCGCGCAGCTCGACCCGCTCGCGCATGAGCCGATCGGCGGTGGCGTGGACGGCTGCTTCGAGTGCTGCGCGCAAGCGGGTGGCATCGACCGCGCGGCGACTTTCCGGGGTCCCGAGCCGGGTCGATTCGAGCAGCGCCAGCGCGAGACCGGCGGCTGCGACCGCGAGCCAGATCACGGCCAAGAGCGCCGCGCCCCGCTCCCGGGCAGGACCGCTCAGCCGCACGCTACGCCTCCGCGCCGGTCGCCCAAACAGAAGAGCGGCAGGTCGATCGCGAGGCGGACGATCGTGGCCGGGCCGTCCGGCCTCGCGCCGGCGAGGCGGACCGCCTCGGGCAGGCGCGGTCCGGGCGGCCATCTCGGCCACCAGCGCGGCTCGCCCGAGCCGTCGGGGCGGCCCCAGAATGCGAAGGAGGCGTCGCCGTCAAGGACCACGAGCGGGATCGGCTCCACCGTGGCGAGCCGAGCGAAGCCCGAGCCGTCGCGCACCAGCGCAGCACGACGAGCCAGCAGGCGCCGGCCGCCGCGCACGTCCTCGAGAGCGAGCTCCCACAGCGCGAGGCCACCGCCGAGCCGATCATCGGTCGGCGCGTTGACGAACCGGATCCGCTCGGCGCTGCCCTCGAAGGCCATGATCGGCCGCTGCGGCGGTCCCCAATCGAGCGGCAGGGCGCGGGCGAGCTCGTTGCGCAGCAGTCCGACGGCGGTCGCGGCGGGCTCGGTTTCGCCTTGCGCGCGGCGCTCGCGCTCTAGGGCCCGGCCGAGCACGCCCAGACCACCGGCGGCGATCGCCGCTGCGAGTGCCAGGACCGCGAGCGCGATCAAAAGCTCGAGCAAGGTCAGGCCGGCAGCGCCCGTCGCCGCCGGGCGGTCGGCCACGGTCATCGAAAACCGCCCAGGCGGAGCGTGGCGAGGGCGAAGCGGCCGCCCGCTTCGTCCTCGATCTCGGCCGTGATCCGCCAGAGCGTCGCTCGGGCTTCGCCGGTCCGGATCGGCCCCCCGCCCTCGGGCTCCTCGCGCGCGCGGATCAGCCGCCAGCGCAGCCCGCCCGACCGCCCCTCGGCGACGGCTGCCTCGCCGAGCAGATCGAGGCCGGCGCGAGCGAGCAGGCTCTCGGCGAGCTGCGCCATGGCGAGCTCGCGACGACCGCGCTCGGCGATCTCGAGGCTTCCGCCGCTGGCTGCGACCGCGCCGCCCAAGACCACGCCGAGGACCGCGATCGCCACCAGCGCCTCGATCAAGCTGAACCCCGTTCGACCCGTCGGCTCAGCCATCGGCGATCACGACCCCGCCCGAAAGCGGTTCGATACGGACGATCCGGCGCCCGGCAGGTCCGATGATGGCAAGCGTTCCACCCGAAGCCCCGCCGTCCGGGAAGAAGCGGATCGAGGTGCCGTCGACCAGCTCGAGCCCGACCCCGGGGCCGAGCCGCCGCGCGAGCTCGTCCGCGTCGACCCGTTCGATACGCGCCCGATCGATGGCCCGGGCGCGCAGCTCGCGCAGCTCGCGCGCCACCGATCGTGCCGCCGCGTCGAGCGCATCCCCCCGACCCGGCCGCTGCGGCACGGCGATCGCCAAGGCGAGGCCCAGGACAACCAGCACGACCAGGACCTCGACCAGCGTGAAGCCGCGCTCAGCGCCGCGTGCTCGCCACATCGGCGGCCTCGCCACTGCCGCCCGGTGCCCCGTCGGCACCGAGCGAGAGGAGGTCGTATGCGCCGCGCTCTCCGGGCATCCGGTAGACATAGGCGCGCCCCCAGGGATCGGTGGGCACCGTTGCGGCGTCGAGGTAGGGCCCCCGCCAGCCGCGCACCCCGCCCGGATCGCGAATCAGGGCCTGCAGGCCCTGCTGCGTGGTCGGATAGCCGCCGGTATCGAGCCGGTAGAGATCGAGCGCCTGTTCGAGGCTCTGGATCTGCAGCCGTGCCGCATCGCTCCGCGCCCCGCTCAGATAGCCCAGCACCCGCGGACCTGCGAGGGCCGCGAGCAGACCCAGGATCACGAGCACCACCAGCAACTCGATCAAGGTGAAGCCAGCCTCGCGACGGCGCCGCCGCCGCTCTCGCCTCGCGATCTCCATCTCGCTCGTCCGCCCCGCGCTCGCGGCGGTCGCGGGCCCGAGCCCCACCGTCGCCGCGCGTTTTTGGTCCATCACCGCAGAATCGAGAGCCGCTCGCGATCCCCGTCCCGCTCGACCACGAGGTGGTCGCTCCCGACCTCGATCACGCGCCAGCCCTCGACGAGATCGCCGACCGCGACCTGCTCGAGGGTTCGATCGCCGTCGCGGGCGACCAGCGCGGTGGCCGCCCCCCGGCGGATCACGGTGCCGACCAAGCGGAACGAAGGCCCCGCAGCCGCCGCCTCGGCCGGCTCGCCGCTCGGCTCGGCCACCGCTGCGGGGGTGAGCGGCTCGCTGGGCTTGGCCGGGCGCCGAGACGGCGCGAACAGCGGACGCTCGAGGGCGGCCGTGATCCGCTCGCGCGGCGGCGCGGAGAGATGCGCCGCGACCTCGGAGAGAGCTGCCAGGGCCGTCTGTTCGCCGCCTGTGGCCACGGTCGGTGGGGGAAGGCGCGCCGCGGCGACCGTCGCCGGAGCCTCCGCGATCCCGTCGAGCAACAGCCAGCCGGATGCGATCAGGCCCGAAGCGATCGCGAGCTTGGTAAGCGGATGCCACGCCTTCATGCGCGCCGTCGATCCTCGACCTTCGCCCTATGCCCGGGCCACCACACCGTCAACCCCGTAGCCCGCCCGGTACGGCACAGGGGCGGCGCAGGCGGCCACGTGGCTTCACAGGCGGCCCTCCGCGGCCTCAGTATCGACGCCGCAGATCGAGGAATCTTCCACAACCGGTCCCCGGGGAGGGTCCGATGATCCACGAGCCTCCTCTTCTCAGTGTTCGTCGGCATTTTCCGCGGCCGAGCGATGCCCAGCTCGCCGCCGTGGCGGCGGCGACCACGGGCTGGCTGGTCGATGCGCAGAACGGCCGGGGTTCGCTGGGCCCTCGTATCAAGCCGTTGTTCCCAGGCGACCCGGAGCTCGGTCGCTGCAGCGGCACGGTGCTGACCTGCTGGTGCGGGCCGGACGACAATCTGGCACTCGCCGCCGCAGCGGCGCTGGCCCGGCCGGGCGACGTGATCGTCGCTTCGGCGGAGGGGTTCGAAGGCAGCGGAATCTGTGGCGATCTCCTGGCCGGCATGATGCGCAACA
This sequence comes from Geminicoccaceae bacterium, assembly GCA_025054575.1. Taxonomy (GTDB): domain Bacteria; phylum Pseudomonadota; class Alphaproteobacteria; order Geminicoccales; family Geminicoccaceae; genus JANXAZ01. The sequence goes on from JANWZN010000013.1 coordinate 37,196, forward strand.
AGGGTGTGGCCGGCCTCGTGGTCGACGGCGCGGTGCGCGACATCGCGGGCTTGCGCGAGGCGCGGCTGCCGGTCTTCGCGCGCTCGGTCAACCCCGCTTCGTGCGTGCGATCGGGCCCGGGCACGGTGGGGCTGCCGGTGGTGGTGGGCGGCCGCACGGTCGAAAGCGGCGATCTCTTGCTCGCCGACGAGGACGGCGTGGTCACCGTCTCGCTCCGGGAGGCGGATGCGGTCCTGACCCGGCTCGAAGAGGTCAAGGCAGCCGAGGCCGCGACGCTCGCCCAGGTCAAGGCGGGTCTCCAGGTGCCGGGGTGGGTCGAAGCCCTCCTGGCCTCGGATCGGGTGCGCTGGCTCGACTGAGTGCTGCCGTGGGGTCGAGTGCAGCCGGGCGCGGCCAGCGGCACGGCACCGATCCGCTCGCGCGCGGGCTGCGGCTCGTGGCCTTCGCCGCGGCCCTGTCGGTGCTGGCCTCGATCCTCGACGGCCGGCTCCGCGGGCGCCCGGCCGAGCCCGGTGTGCTGTTGCCGATCCCCGAAGCGGTCGAGGCGCGAACACCAACCCCCTCGACCACCGAACCGGCCGCGCCGGTGCCGCCACCCGAGCCGCCGAGCGCGCCCGAGCCGACGACGGAACCGGGAAAACCGGCGGTCGCGCCGAGCCCCGAGCCCGCACCACCGGTCGAGGTGCCGCGCCCCCCGTCCGGCACGGTCCGAGACGGTGTCCTCGCTTACCAAGCCGGAGACTTCGCGCGGGCGTTCGCGATCTGGCGGCCGCTGGCCGAAGCCGGCAACGCCCGCGCCCAGTTCCATCTGGGTGCCCTCTACCTCGAGGGACGGATCGGGCCGCCCGACTACGCCCTCGCCTATCGTTGGCTGGCGCTCGCGGCGCGCGCGGGCCAAGCCGCGGCAGCGCCCCTGCGCGACCAAGCGGCGGCGAGGCTGCCGGCCGAGACCCTGGCCGCCATCCGGCGCGAGCTCGGCCCGGATCCCTGACGAGCGCCGCAGCCGCCACCCGCGCGGGCCGGTCGCGTGGACCCGGCCCGAGACCTGGACTAGATCTCGGGCCGAGCCGCCCCCCGACGGAGACCGGTCATGGCCGACGCCGTGCGCGCCGCCGAGCAGCGCCCCCGCGATTTCTTCGAGGCCAGCCTCGCCGCGACCGACCCGGAGATCGCCCTGACGATCGAGGCCGAACTCGCCCGCCAGCGCAGCGGTATCGAGCTGATCGCGTCCGAGAACATCGTGAGCCGGGCGGTGCTCGAGGCACAAGGCTCGGTGCTCACCAACAAGTACGCCGAGGGCTATCCCGGGCGCCGCTATTACGGCGGTTGCGAGCAGGTCGACCGCGCCGAGGCGCTCGCGATCGAGCGCGCCAAGCGGCTGTTCGGCTGTGCCTTCGCCAACGTCCAGCCCCATTCCGGCGCGCAGGCGAACGGTGCTGTCATGCTGGCGCTGTTGCAGCCCGGCGATACGATCCTCGGCATGGATCTGGCCGCTGGCGGGCATCTCACGCACGGTGCCAAGGCGGCCCTCTCGGGGAAATGGTTCCGCGCCGTCGCTTACGGTGTCACGGCCGAGGGTCTGATCGATTACGACCAGGTCGCGCGCCTCGCCCGCGAGCATAGGCCGAAGATGATCATCGCCGGTGCGTCGGCCTATTCGCGCGTGATCGACTTCGCTCGCTTCCGCGCGATCGCCGAGGAGGTCGGCGCCTGGCTCCTGGTCGACATGGCGCACATCGCCGGGCTCGTGGCGGCGGGCGTCCATCCCTCGCCGTTTCCGCACGCCCACGTGGTGACCTCGACCACCCACAAGACGTTGCGCGGTCCCCGCGGCGGGATCATCCTCACCGACGAGGAAGCGCTCGCCAAGAAGATCAACAGCGCGGTGTTCCCGGGCCTCCAGGGCGGGCCTCTCATGC
>JANWZN010000140.1 GCA_025054575.1 Geminicoccaceae bacterium
GGTGGTCGGTGAGCCGGTTCTGCGGGAAGTTGTAGGTGCGGATCCGCTCGCTGCGGTCGCCCGTGCCGACCTGGACGCGGCGATCGGCGGCGCGCAGCGCGTGGCGCTCTTCGCGCTCCCGCTCGAGGAGGCGCGAGCGCAGCAAGGCCAGAGCCCGGGCCTTGTTGCGGTGCTGCGAGCGCTCGTCTTGGACCACGACGCTGATGCCGGTGGGCTTGTGGGTGATCCGCACCGCGCTCTCGGTGCGGTTGACGTGCTGGCCGCCGGCACCGGAGGCGCGGAACACGTCGATCTCGAGCTCGCGCTCGTCGAGGGCGAGATCGACCTCCTCCGCCTCGGGCAGGACCGCCACGGTCGCGGCCGAGGTGTGGATGCGGCCGCCCGCTTCGGTCACCGGCACGCGCTGGACGCGGTGCACCCCGGCTTCGAACTTGAGCTTGGCGAACACACCCTTGCCCTCGACCCGGGCGACCGCCTCCTTCACGCCGCCGAGATCGGTCTCGGAGAGCTCCAAGAGCTCGAAGCGCCAGCCCTGGAGCTCGGCGAAGCGGCGGTACATGGCCAAGAGGTCGGCCGCGAACAGGGCCGCCTCCTCGCCGCCCGTGCCGGCCCGGATCTCGAGGATGGCGCTCTTCTCGTCGGCCGCGTCCTTGGGCAGGAGCGCCTTGCGCACCTCCCGCTCGAGCAGGGCGAGCTTGTCTTCGAGGGCGGCCCGCTCCTCGCGCGCGAGCGAGCGCATCTCGGGATCGGTCGTCGGATCGGCCAGGAGCTGGTCGAGCCCCTCGAGCTCGCGCCGGGCACGGCGATAGGCCTCGATCCGCTCGGCCACGGGCTCGAGCTCGGAGAGCTCCTTGGCGAGCGCGCCGATCCGGGCGGGCTCGGCCTCGGCCAGAAGCGCCGCGAGCTCGTCGCGGCGGGCCAAGATGGAAGCCAGGCGCTGGTCGAGGTCGGGAAGGTTCACGCGCCTGCAGGTGGGCGGCGCCGGCCGGCCGTTCAAGCGCGCGCCGAAGCGGCCGGGTTCTCCACGCCCACCAGGCTCGCCAGGCGCTCGGCGAGGGCCGTGCGCGCCACCTCCTCCTCCCGGCCGCTGTCGAGCGCGCGCAGCTTGACCACGCCACGGGCGAGCTCGTCCTCGCCCAGAAAGAGCGCGAGCCGCGCGCCGAGCCGGTCGGCGCGCTTCATCCGCTTGCCGGGCCGGCCCTCGAAGGCGAGCTCGACCGCGTGGCCCAGCCGACGCAGGTCGCGGGCGAGCACCCAGGCCTCGGCCTCGGCCGCCTCGCCGATCGGCACGATCGCCAAGGGCCGCGGCGGCGGCGGGGCTTCGGCCAACAGCAGCGAAAGCCGCTCGACCCCGGCGGCCCACCCCACCCCCGGTACGTCCGGCCCGCCGAGGGTCGCCACGAGCCCGTCGTAGCGGCCGCCGGCGAGCACGGCCCCCTGCGCACCCAGCCGCGTGGTCGTGAACTCGAAGGCGGTGTGGGTGTAATAGTCGAGCCCGCGCACGAGCCGCGGGTTCTCGACGTAAGCGATGGCGAGCCGGTCGAGCGCTTCTTTGACCCGGGCATAGAAGGCGCGGCTGGTCTCGTTCAAGAAGTCGAGCAGCAAGGGCGCCTCGGCTACGATGGCACGGTCGCCCTCGTCCTTGCTGTCGAGAATGCGCAAGGGGTTGCGCTCGAGCCGCAGGCGGCTGTCGGCCGAGAGCTTCGCTTCCCGGCCGCGCAGATAGGCCACGAGTGCCTCGCGGTAGCGGGCACGGCTGTCGAGATCGCCCAGCGTGTTGAGCTCGAGGGTGGTGGCCTCGAGCACGCCCAGCTCCTCGAGGATGTGGGCGCCGGCGGCGATCGCCTCGGCGTCGGCCAGGGGCTCGGGCGCGCCGATGCATTCGATGCCGATCTGGTGGAACTGGCGCAGCCGCCCTTTCTGCGGCCGCTCGTAGCGGAACATCGGCCCGTAATAGAAGAACTTCTGCGGCAGCTGCTGGTGCAGGCCGAGGCTGATCACCGCCCGGCAGACCCCGGCCGTGTTCTCGGGCCGCAGTGTGATCGATTCGCCGCCGCGGTCGGTGAAGGTGTACATCTCCTTGGTGACGATGTCGGAGACGTCGCCGAGCGAGCGGGCGAAGACCTCGGTGTGCTCGAAGATCGGGGTCGCGATCTCCTGATAGCCCCAGCGCAGCGCGATCGCGCGCCCGGTTTCGGCGACGGCGCGGTGGCGGCGCAGCTCCTCGCCGACCAGATCGTGGGTGCCGCGGACCGGCCGGGCGGTCGGGGCGCTGCTCATGGCACTGTTCCCGCAAAGGCTCGCTCGGAGGGGCCAGGGTGGCGGCGCGAGGCTGTTCCACCCCGCTTCGATGCCGTCAAGGACGGCGCGCGGGACGACACGGCGGCGCGTTGACCAGCGGCCGGTCGCCTCTTAGGTAGCGAGGGCCCGCATTTGCCGGGCCAGGACCCGTTCGACTTCCCCGAGGAGCGCCTCGATGCCGACGACCACCGCCGCCACGGTCGACACCGCCCACCTCACCGGTGCCCAGGTCATCGTCAAGGCCCTCCAGGAGCAGGGGGTCGAGCTGATTTTCGGCTATCCGGGCGGGGCCGTGCTGCCGCTCTACGACGCGCTCTTCCAGCAGGACAAGATCCGCCACATCCTGGTGCGCCACGAGCAGGCGGCGGTGCACGCGGCCGAAGGCTACGCCCGCTCGACCGGCAAAGTGGGCGTCGTGCTCGTCACATCCGGGCCGGGTGCCACCAACACCGTGACCGGGCTCACGGACGCGCTCATGGACAGCGTGCCGATCGTCTGCCTCACGGGCCAGGTGCCGACCCACATGATCGGCAACGACGCCTTCCAGGAGGCGGACACGGTCGGCATCACGCGGCCCTGCACCAAGCACAATTATCTCGTCAAGCGCGCGGACGACCTCGCCCGCGTCCTCCACGAGGCGTTCCACGTCGCCCGTTCGGGTCGGCCCGGCCCCGTGGTCGTCGACCTGCCCAAGAACATCCAGATGGGCAAGGCACCCTATGTCGGGCCCGACTCGGTCGTGCTGCGCGGCTATCACCCGCGGCGCGAGCCCGAGCTCGCCAAGGTCGAAGAGGCGATCGAGCTGTTGGCGCGCGCGCAGCGGCCGATCTTCTACGTGGGCGGCGGGGTGATCAACGCCGGGCCCGCGGCCTGTGTGCTGTTGACCGAGCTCGTGCGCGCGACCGGTGCCCCGATCACGCTCACGCTCATGGGTCTCGGCGCCTATCCGGCCTCCGATCCGCAGTTCATCGGCATGCTCGGCATGCACGGCACCTACGAAGCCAACATGGCCATGTACGAGTGCGATCTCATGCTGGCGATCGGGGCGCGCTTCGACGACCGGGTGACGGGCCGGCTCGACGGCTTCTCGCCGCGCTCGAAGAAGGTCCACGTCGACATCGACCCCTCCTCGATCAACAAGAACGTCGTGGTCGACGTGCCGATCGTGGGCGATGCCGAGCTCACGCTCTTGGCCATGCTCGATGCCTGGCGGCGGCGGGCCAATCAGGTCGACGCGGGCCGCCTCGAGGGCTGGTGGCGACAGATCAAGAAATGGCAGGAGGTCGATTCGCTGCGCTTCCGCCAGAACGGCAAGGCGATCAAGCCGCAGACGGCGATCAAGCGGCTGTGGGAGAAGACGCGCGATCGCGACGTCTACGTGACGACCGACGTCGGCCAGCACCAGATGTGGGCGGCGCAGCACTTCAAGTTCGACAAGCCCATGCGCTGGCTCACCTCGGGCGGCCTCGGCACGATGGGCTACGGCTTCCCGGCGGCGATCGGCGTCCAGCTCGCCCATCCCAAGGCCACGGTGCTGTGCATCTCGGGCGACGCCTCGTTCGTCATGAACATGCAGGAGATGTCGACCGCGATGCAGTATCGCCTGCCGGTCAAGACCTTCATCCTCAACAACAGCTACATGGGGATGGTCCGGCAGTGGCAGGACTTCTTCCACGGCCAGCGCCACGCCGAGAGCTACATGGACGCGCTGCCCGACTTCGTGAAGCTCGCCGAGGCGTTCGGGGCGGTGGGCCTGCGCGCGTCTACCATCGACGAGCTCGATCCCGTGATCGACGCGGCCCTGCGCGCCGACAAGCCCGTGCTCGTCGACGTCGTGGTCGAGCGGGCGGAGAACGTCTACCCGATGATCCCGGGCGGTTGCGCCCACAACGAGATCAAGCTCAGCCCCGAGGACGACGGCCCGCACGAGGCGATCTCGGAAGAGGGCATGGTGCTGGTCTGAGCCGCGGCCGGTCCGCGGCGGCCGGCGCCGACCGACAGCCCTTCTCCGCGCCGGCTCGGGCGCCGGCCCGCGCTCAGCGGTCCTGCTCGATCAGGCCCCGCACGAAAGCGCGCTGGAAGAGCAGCACGACCAAGACGGGCGGCGCCATGGCGAGAAGCGCCGCGGCCATGGTCTCGTGCCAGCGCGGCAGCGCGTCCATGCTCGGCACGAGCCGGGTGACCGCGACCACGGCCGTATCGTAGGCCGGGTCGGTCACGACCAGGAGCGGCCACAGATACTGGTTCCAGCTCCAGACGAAGAGGATGATGAAGAGTGCCGCGAGGTTGGTGCGCGAGAGCGGCAAGAGCACGAGCCTGAAGAACGCCATCGGCCGACATCCGTCGACCAGCGCCGCCTCGGTCAGTTCGTCGGGCACGCTCAAGAAGACTTGCCGGAAGAGGAAGGTCGCCGTCGCGGACGCCGTCAGCGGCAGGATCAGGCCGGCATAGGAGTTGAGCAGGCTCAGCTTGGCGATACCGCCCGCCCCCTCGGCCGCGAGCGCCGAGCCGAGCCCGAGCCAGCCGGCGAGCGCGTGCACCGGCACGAGCACATTGGCCACGACCTCGTAGGTGGGGACGATCCGCACCTCGACCGGCAGCATGAGCGAGAGGAAGATCGCCCAGAAGGCGAACCAGCGCAGCCGCAAGCGGAAATAGACGAGCGCGAAGGCCGAGAGCGCCGCGAGCGCGATCTTCCCGGCCGCGATCCCCACCGCCATGATCGTCGAGTTGACGAGCGCGCGGCCGAGCTCCGCCCGCTGCCAGGCGGCGGCCAGGTTCTCGAGCAGCCGATCGCCCGGGAGGAGCGGCAGGGGCACGCGCGCCGCCTCCTCGAGCGGCAGCGAGGCCGCCACGAGCGCGAGCCAAACCGGCAGGCACAAGGCCGCGAGCGCGAGCAGGAGCAGGAGGTGGGTGAGGACGTCCAAGAGCGGGGCGCGCTCGACCACGGGCCCTAGCCCGCGTAGTGCACCCGCTTCTCGAGGAAGCGGAACTGGAGGACGGTCAAGCTCACGACGATCGCCATCAAGATCACCGATTGCGCGGCCGAGCTGCCGAGATCGAGGCCCACGAAGCCGTCTTCCCAGACCTTGTAGACGAGGATGCGGGTGGCGCCGGCGGGGCCGCCTTCGGTCGTCGTGGCGACGATTCCGAAGGTGTCGAAGAAGGCGTAGACGAGGTTCATGACGAGCAGAAAGAAGGCGGTCGGCGAGAGCAGCGGCAGCGTCACGCGCAGCAAGCGCTGCCAGGGCCCGGCCCCGTCGAGGGCGGCGGCCTCGATCAGCACGCGCGGGATCGCCTGCAGACCCGCGAGAAAGAAGACGAAATTGTAGGCGACCTGCTTCCAGGCGGCGGCGAGCACGACCAGGACCATGGCGTGGCTCGCATCGAGGTGCGGGTCCCACGGCCAGCCCAGCCCCCGGCGCAGCGCGAAGGCGAGCACGCCGATGGCAGGGTCGAGCAGAAACAGAAAAAGGGCGCCGGCGATCGCGGGTGCCACCGCGTAGGGCCAGATCGCGAAGGTGCGATAGACCGTGCGGCCGCGCACTGTCCGGTCGACCAGGACCGCGAGGAAAAGCCCCACGAGCATCGCGAGGCCGGCGGTGGCGGCACAGAAGAGGATCGTGACCAGGATCGATCGGCGATAGGCGGGGCTCGCGAGCAGTTGCTCGAAATTGAGGAGCCCCACCCATTGGAGCTCCCCCGAAAAGGGCTCGACCATGAAGAGGGCCTGGACGATCGCCTGGCCCGCGGGCCAGAAGAAAAAGAAGAGGAGAACCAGAAGCTGCGGCGCGAGGAGGAGCCAGGGCAAGAGCCGGCCGCGGAAGGTGACGCGCTTGATCATCGCACCCGCCGCTGATCGAGGCCGGCGCGCCCGCCTGCTGCGCTCGGCTCAGATCTTGCCCTTGTTCTGCTGCTCGAAGCGGCGGAGGATGGCGTTGCCGTCCTCGACCGCCTGGTCGAGCGCCTCCTTCACCCCCTTCTTGCCGGCCCAGACGAGCTCGAGCTGGTCGGTCAAGGCCTTGCGCACGTTCTCGTAGTTGCCGAGGCGGATGGTCCGCGAGGTCTCGCGCTCCTCGCCCATCAAGAGCTGCTCGACCGCGATGCCGCGCGTCGGGTGCGTGGCGTAATAGCCTTCCTTCTTCGCGAGCTCCCAGGCCGCCACCGTGATCGGCACGTAGCCCGTGGCCTTGTGCCAGTCGAGCTGGACCTGGGGGTCGGTGAGGAAGCGGAAGAACGCTGCCGCCCCTTCGTAATGCGCGTCCGAGAAGCCCTTGAAGAGATAGAGGGCGGCGCCGCCGATCATCGAATGATTGGGCTTCACCCCCGCTTCGTGCGGCAGGAAGGAAGCCCCCCACGTCATCTTGGCACCGGCCTCGACCGTGCTGTGCCAGGCCGTGCTGTCGATCCAGAAGGCGCAGCGGCCCTCGATGAAGTTGGTCCGGGCGGCACTCGCCCAGGTCTGTGCCGCGGCCGCACCGAAGGTGGCGAGCCCCTCGTCGACCCAGCGCTTCAAGCGTTCGACGTGCTGGACGAAGCGGGTCTTGTTGTAGACGAGCTCGGCATCGAGGCCGTCGAAGCCGTTGCGGCGCGTGGCGACCGGGATGTCGTGCCAGACGCTGTAGTTCTCGAGCTCCTGCCAGGGCCCGGCGGCGAAGGAATAGCCGCACTCGGCCGCACCCTTGGCCTTGATGGTGCGGATCTGCTCCTCCATCTCCTGCCAGGTCTTCGGTGCCGCCGCGATCCCGGCCGCGTCCAGGATGTCCTTGTTGTAGAAGAGGATCGGGGTCGAGCTGTTGAACGGCATGGCGAGCAGCCGGCCGTTGCGGTCGGTGTAGGTCTGCACCACCGGCCGCAGATAGTCCTCGAGCCGAACCTCGACCCCGTATTTGTCGAGCACGTCGTGCGCCGGCACGATCGCACCCGAGAGCATCATGGTGAGCACACCCGATTCGTTGTTCATCAAGATGAGCGGGTGCTCCTTGGCCCGCCAAGCGGCGATCGCGGCGTTGAGCGTCGCCACGTAATTGCCCTTGTTGACGGGCTCGAGCCGGAAGCGGTCCTGGCTCGCGTTGAAGCGTTCGGCGACCTTCTCGAGCGCCGCGCCGAGCTCGCCCGAGAGCGCGTGCCACCAGGGCAGCACGAGCCGCTCCGCGCGTGCCGCCGCACACGGGGCGAGCGCGAGCCCGCTGCCCACGACACAAGCGAGAAGCCACTGTCCGAGCCGCATGAGCGTTCCTCCACGATCCCGCCATGCGTTCCTAACCCCCCGCCGTGACCGGCCGGGGCGGATCGGATGACGGTGCGGCGACGGTTGCGCGACGATCGGGCGGCAGCCGCGCCACGGGCTCGCTTGTCACCGTGCTCGCCAGGCCCTAAGGGCGGGGCCGCG
>JANWZN010000141.1 GCA_025054575.1 Geminicoccaceae bacterium
AGCCGGCTCGGCCGCGCGGGCGGCACGGGCCCGTGCGCCGCGCTCGGCTGGCTCACACCGCGCCAGCGCGAGGTGCTCGAGCTCTTGGGCCAGGGGCGACCCAACAAGGTGATCGCCCAGCGGCTCGCGATGTGCGAGAGCACGGTCAAGGTCCACGTCCGCCAGATCATGCGCAAGCTCGGTGCCAGGAACCGGACCGAGGTCGCCTTGAAGCTGCGCGAGCTCACGGCCCTGGGCTGAGCGTCCGCCGGACCCCACCGAGCGGCGCGGCGCAACGCACCGGTCAAGGCGAACCGGGTCGGCCGAGTGGCGCGGCGCCGTGCTCAGAAGAAGGGCGTGTCGAAGCGGATCGGCAAGGAGATCTTGACCGCGTAATCGGCCGCCTCGTCGGTGAGGCCGATCGTGCCCACGATGTCGAACAGGATCCGTGGTGCGAGCACGATCGAAGCACCGAGGTTGAGGCTCGCGGCGGTGAAGTCGGAGCCCTTGAGCTCCTGGCCGTTGATCTCGGCACGCGTCCCGAACACCGTCTCGAAGCTCGCCCGCAGCGAGGTCGAGGGGCTCGTCGCCAGCACCGTCCCGAAGGTGAAGCCCAGCTGCTGGCCGGGCTTCACGTCGTCGTTCTCGAAGGCGTATTGATAGCTGCCCGAGACCAGGAAGACGAGCGGGTCGTTGCGCTTGATCGCGACCAGCTGGGCCTGGACCTCGTGGAAGCCGGCCGGCAGGGCCACGCCACCCTCGGCCTGCTCGCCCGTCGCGGTGTCCCAGCTCACCCGCCCGATCAGGTCGGGGATCCAGCCGTCCTCGCGCAAGAGCGTCTTGGCAAAGGCGAGGTTGAGGTCGCCGAGCGCGCCGCCGCTCGCGTAGCGCGCGCCGACCGGGACCTGGCCCTGCGCGTCGACCACCGACTGGTCGACATAGTTGTAGGGCAGCGAGAGCTCGAGCTGGCTGTCGAAGGGCAAGCCGAAGCGCAGGCCGAGCTCGGGCTGCCAGAGGTCGCGTCGGACCTTGCGGTCGCCCACGCCGACGATCGCCCCGCCGCCGCCGAAGAACAGCACCGGCCCCGAGGATTCGTTGCGCTGGTAGGTGATGCTGGGCTCGAGCTCGGCCTGGCCGGGCGCCAACAGAAGTGCGCCCGTGCGCACGAGCACGCGCTCGAGCGCCCGCTCGGCGGCGAGCGGATCGACCTCGAACTGGCCGGGGGCCGGGGGCCGCTGCGCGGTCGCGGCCGACGGCGCGACGGACGGGCCTGGGGCGGGCGGCCTCGCCGGAGGGGCCTCGACCGCGGCCGGCTCGCCCATCTGGACGGCCCCCTTGGCGAGCTTCTCGGTCTCGGCCAGCCGCTTCTCGAGCGCATCGAGCCGCCGGCGGAGCACCGCGATCGCCTGGTCGCGCTGGCGCAGCTGGCGCGCGAGCTCCTCGGCCGAAGGGGCGGCGGTCTGAGCGACCACATCGCCGCCCGCTCCTGCCAGGAGCAGCGCGACGACGCCGCCGACGACCAGCCGCACGCTCGACCCGACGGTTGCCTCCTGCACCTGGCGGTCTCCCCTGGTTCGTCTCGGCCCGCCGCTCAGCGGAGGAAGACGAACTCCTCCGGCCGGGCGGCGAGTCGGCCGGGCGGCGCCGGCCCGTCGCGGCGCTGGACCACGAAGCCGACCTTGCCGATGTCGCCGTAGTCGATCCACGCCCGTTCGAACGCCTCGACCGTCATCGTGACGTTGCCGAAGGCGGGATCGGCGAGCAGGACGCGGTTGCCGAGCCGCCCGCGGAAGACGACGAAGTGGTTGTACTCGTTGATCGAGACCGGGACGATCACGGGCGCTTTTTCGACCAGGTCGTCGAGATCCATCCGGCCGAAGCCGATCCCCTCGTAGCCGCGGCGGTCGACGTAGCGCTTGAGGTCGAGGAGCGAGAAGCCCTGGCGCATGCGCACGAGCTCGGGCCGCTCGAGATATTCGGGACGATCGATCAGGCCGAGCGCGACCTCGCGCTCCTCGACCATGTCGCCGTGCTGGTAGCGCAGGACGGTGGCGAGTGCCGCGGCCCCGCAGCTGATGTCGAACTTCTGGACGACCACTTGGCTCTGCCGGATCTCCAGCAGCGAGCGGACGGGCGCACGCGCTTCGCCCGCCGCGCTCGGCTGCGGCGCGGCCAGGAGGAGCGCCAGGACGACGAGGCCGGCGCGGCAGGCGAGCCCGAGCTCGCACCGATCCCGTCGCCCGTGTGCCGAGCGACCGCCGAGGTCAAGGGTCGTCGAAGGCACGCCCATGACCCCGTCCATCGCGGGGCGGCGGGGCGCTGTCAACCGCAGCGGCCTTCGCGCCCGGGTTGCAGCCGGCGGCGGTGATCGCCGCGCCACACTCCGCTCTGCACGAAGGTGGTAGTGCCTCCACCTTTTGCTCGCTTGAGCCGTGCGGGTGAACGGCGTTGGTTAACGACGCGTGGAAGGTTGGCTCGCGCCGCCGCCGAACACGCCGGAGTAGGGCGACAACGGCCGTCGTTCGCTTGCGACGACCGGCCGGGCCGAGCGAGGAGGAAACGACGATGATCGATCGGGTGGTGCTGTCGACGGGCGCCCTCGGTTGCCTCTTGACGGCCGCGATCGCGGGGCAGGCCTGGGCGGGCCAAGGCTCGGCTCCGATGCGGCTCGACGCGAGCATGCTCGATCGAGTCGTGGCCGGCGCCACCTACGGCATCACCGGCGAGGCGCAGGCCACGAGCGACGGCAGCTTGGGCTCGAGCTCGACCGCGAACCTGAGCCTCAGCGCCAATATCAATGGCAACGGTGCCTCGGCGAGCGGCTCGGCCTCCGCGATGGGGGTCGGCATCGGCGACAACCCGCAAGCCTCGAGCAACGCCAACGTCCAGGTCAGCGGCCCCTTCGACCGGGTGTTCCGGCGCGAGATCAGGCGCCGGTTCGGCGGGCGGCTGTTCCAGGTGGACTACAGCTTCGTCACGGTCGTGGCGGTCAAGCTGCCCACGACACCGTGAGCGCGATGGTGCGGCGATGGGCCCGGGTTCGCTCGCCGCGGCGCGCAGGCGGCCGCGCGCGAGGGCGTGCGGCCGGTCGAAAGTCCTTATCCTTTCGGATGATCAGCCCAATGCGCTGTTGAGCGCACGGCGCCCGAGAGCGCATGGTGGCGATGAGAAAGCGGCCCGATCGCCGATCGATCGCGGCCCCAGGCAACGGAGCGGCAGATGCGGTTGGTAGGCGCGATCGCGATGGTGGCCCTGGTGGGAATGACGGCCGGCGTTGCGACGGCCGGCGAGCCCGTGCGGCTCGGGCCGGAGGCGCTCGACCAGCTGACCGCGGGGCGCTGGCAGGGCTTCGCGGTCTCCAAGATCGGCGCTCAGGCGAGCGGCGGGGCGGCCGCGAACACGCGGACCGCCAACCAGGCGAGCTTCAAGAGCACCTATCAAGAGAAGAACGGGGTCGAGACCGGCTCGTCGGTGAACGTCGCCGCGAGCGCCAACGGCACGGCTTCGGGGTCGGGCCCCGGCCCCTCCTCGGCCGGCGTCGGCGGGCTCCTGATCGTCTCGGCGAGCAAGGTCCCGGCCAACGATTGAGCGGGTGGTGAACGGTCCCGTGAGCCCGGCGAGGGCGCGGGCGGCGAGGTTCTCGGTCGGTGACGAGACGGTCGGATGATCCGGCCCCGACCGACCCGAACGGTGAGGAGGGAGACGCATGAAGAAGCTGTCGACGAGTTTCCTGGCCGCCTCGGCCGGCCTCGTGCTGGCCGGCGGGGCGATCGCCGCCGAGCCGGTCCGGCTCGGTGCCGACCAGCTCGACGAGATCACGGGCGGGCTGCGGGTCCGCGGCAAGCTGCAGCTCAGCTGGGCGGCGGCAACCTCGGAGGCCGTGGCGGCCGGCGGCACCAGCGCCAGCATCTCGACCAGCAACAGCGCGAGCACGAGCGACACGGCGAGCTCCAGCACGACGCCCTCGAGCTCGTCCTCGAGCGCGAGCGCGACCCGCACGGCGAGCTCGAAGACCAATGCGAGCGCCACCGGCAGCTCGGCCGCTCCCGGCGCGACCGCGGCCGGCGAAGGCTACAGCTCGGCCGGCGATCTGTCGCTCAAGGTCAAGATCAGCACGCCCAGCCCTTGATGCCCGGCGATCGGCGGCACCACCGCTGAGAACGCGGGCGGTGCCGCCTCTTCCCTGAAATCGTCAACGAGGAGGAAACCCGATGTCGAAGTTTTCCACGACCCTGTTGGCCGCTTCGGCCGGCCTCGTGCTGGCCGGCGGGGCGATCGCCGCCGAGCCGGTCCGGCTCGGTGCCGACCAGCTGGACGAGATCACGGGCGGCCTCAAGGTCCGCGCCAAGCTGCAGCTCAGCTGGGCCGCGGCCACTTCCGGAGCCGCGGCGCAAGGCGGCTCCAGCGCCAGCATCTCGACCAGCAACAGCGCGAGCACGAGCGACTCGACCAGCTCGAGCTCGACCACGACCAGCGCCGGCACGTCGAGCTCCCTCAGCGCGAGCTCGACGCGGCAGGCGAGCTCGAGCACGAGCGCCAACGCGAGCGGCGCCGGCTCCACGGCGGCCGGCGAAGGCTACAGCTCGGCTGGTGATCTCTCCCTCAAGGTGAAGATCTCCGCGAGCAACGGCATTTGAGATTGATGGCCGGGTCCGGAAGCGCGACCGCGGTCGCGCCTCCGGACGCCGAGCAGCCGCAACCGGATGGGCACCGCGCAAGCGGTGCCCTTTTCTTTTGTGCGCTGGTGCCGCGGGCGACAGCCGCCGCTCGTTCCGCTAAGATTCTACCCGAGCGGGAAGAACCGCCTGCGAGCCCGGCGAGGTAGGAGCGATGCTCGATCGTCCCGCGCGCGACCAAGACGCGATCTCGGACCGCACCGACCGAGCGCTCCTCGAGCGGGCGCTGCGCGCGCTCGCCGAGCAACGTTACGAGGAGGTCGACCGCTGTCGCGCCGGGCTCGAGCCCGAGAGCGCCTGGCACGCCGCCCTCGGCGCCGCGCTCGCCCAAGCCCGAGGCCGGCTCGACGAGGCGCTTGCGGCCTGGAACGCGGCCGTCGCGCGCGATCCCTCCCTTCTGTTCGCGCGCTACAATCGCGCTCTCTTGCTCGAGCACCGCGGCGCGCTCGAGGCGGCAGCGGCCGACCTCGACGCGGCGGCCGCGCTGGCGCCCCGCGACGCCGCGGTCCACGGCGATCGCGGCCGAGTCTTGTGGCGGCTCGGCCGGCTCGAGGACGCGCTCGCGGCGCTCGATCGCGCCGTCGCGCTCGACCCCGCGCTCGTGGGCGCCCACAACGACCGCGGCCTGGTGCTCCGGGCCCTCGGTCGACAAGACGAAGCGCTCGCCGCGTTCTCGGCCGCAGCGGCGAAGGACCCGGCCTACCTCCCGGCGCGGCTCAACCAGGTCGAACTGCACTGCCGCGCCCGCCGCTTCGAGGAAGCCGTGACGGCGAGCGCGGAAGCGCTCGCGGCCGGGGCGCGCTCGGCCGAACTCCTCTATTGGCGGGGTTGCGCGCTGCGCGGAACGGGCCGAGGCGAAGAGGCGCTCGCCGCCCTCGACGAGGCGGTGGCCCTCGATCCCGACCACGCCCGGGCGCATTGCGAACGCGGCCTCGTGCTCCTCGAACTCGATCGCGAGCAGGAGGCGCTCGCGGCTTTCGACCGCTCGGCGCGCTGCACGACCGGCCTCGCCCCGACCGAGCTCGGGGTCGGGATGGCGCTCGCCCGCCTGGGTCGACACCAGCAAGCACTCGCCGCGATCGACCGGGCGCTCGCCCTCGACCCGCGCTATGTCGAAGCGCTCGTCGAGCGCGGCAACGTCCTGCGCGTGCTGGGCCGCACGAGCGAGGCGCTCGCCGCCTACGACACCGCCCTGGCGCTCCAACCGGGCAACGCCGCGATCCACAGCAACCGCGGCAACATCCTGATGGACACGGGCCACCTCGCCGAGGCTCGGGCCGCGTTCGAGCGGGCGATCGAGCTCGATCCGACGCTCACCGCCGCGTTCGACAACCTGCTCTGGTGCGCCTGCTACGACCCGAGCGTGGATCGGCGGACCGCGATCGACCTCCACCGGCGCTTCGGCGCGCGCTTCGGCGACCGACCGGAGCGCTTCCGCGACTGGCCGAACGAACCCACGGCCGACCGACCGCTGCGGATCGGCTTCGTCTCGGCCGACCTCAACCGCCACCCGGTCGGCTTCATGCTGCTCGCGGTGGCCGAGGCGCTCGACCGCGCGCGGTTCCCGCTGTTCTTCTACGCGACCGGCTCGAACGAAGACTGGGTGAGCGATCGGCTGCGGGGGCTCGCGAGCGCTTGGCGCCGCGTCGCGGCCCTGGGCGACCGGGCGCTGGCCGAGCTCGTCCGGCAGGAGCGGATCGACATCCTCGTCGATCTCGCCGGTCACACGGCCGGCAACCGGCTCGGATGTTTCGCGCTCCAGCCGGCGCCGGTCCAGGCGAGCTGGCTCGGCTATCCGTTCACCACCGGCCTTCGCGAGATCGGCTGGATCGTCATGGACCCGATCTCGGTCCGGCCCGGGGAGGAGGACCTGTTCGTCGAGCGGGTGATCCACCTCCCGGGCGGCCGCTTCGTCCTGCAACCCCCGGCCGGCGCACCGCCGGTCGTGCTGCCGCCGGCCTTGACGAGCGGTCGGGTGACCTTCGGCAGCTTCAACAATCTCTCGAAAATGACGCCCGAGGTGGTGGCGACCTGGGCCGCCATCCTCCACCGCGTTCCCGGCTCGCGGCTGCTCTTGAAGTGGCGGACGCTCGCCGATCCGGCGGTCGTCGCCGAGGTGCGCGAAGCCTATGCCGGTCAGGGCATCGACCCGGGCAGGCTGATCCTCCGCCCAGCCTCGGGCTACGTCCAGATGCTCGCCGAATATGGCGAGGTCGACATCGCCCTCGACCCCTTCCCGTTCGGCGGCGGTCAGACGAGCCTCGACGCGTTGTGGATGGGCACTCCGCTCGTGACCCTGCCGAGCTGGCAGCCGGCCTCCCGCCAAGGCGCGATGCTGCTCGAGGCGGCCCGTCGGCCGGAATGGATCGCCGACGATCCCGAGGACTATGTCGAGGTCGCCGTGGAACTGGCCGAGGATCCCGCTCGGCTCGCGGGCATCAGGCTCGGCCAGCGCGAACAGGTCCGCCGCAGTCCGTTGTGCGACGCGGCGCGCGCCGCGCGCGAGTTCGAGGCGGTCTTGCGCACGATGTGGCGCGACTGGCTCGCCCGCGATCCGAGCTGAACCCCGAACGCAGAAACACGCCGCTCGGCTTCGCCCGATCCGACCGCCAGACGATCGCGTCCGCCGCTCAGCGCCGGATGACGACAGAGGCCGAGGCGCTGGCGCTCGCCTTCCTGCCGCCCGAAGAGCTCGCTCGCGCCGAGGCGCTGGCCGATGCGCGGTTCGGCCCGACCTGTTCGATCTCGGTGGTCGCGGTGTGGTCGCCCGTGGCCCGAGCCTCCGCTTCGGCGGTCGCGGTGCCGGAGCCCGCGCCCGGCGTCGAGCTACCCGCGCCGCTACCGCCACCGGTGCCGCTTCCGGAGCCGGTCGTCGGAGCACCGCCGCTACCGCCGCCTTTTCCGCCGCTCGTCGGCGCCGAGCCTTGCGCTTGGAGGCGAGCGATCGCGGCGAGCAGCCGTTGCCGCGCCCGCTCGCTGCCGCCGCGCGCTTCGAGTTGCTGCAACTTGAGCCTCAGG
>JANWZN010000142.1 GCA_025054575.1 Geminicoccaceae bacterium
AGCGATGCCTTCGGCGGTGGTCGGCCCCGGCATCGGCAGCGCCATGGCGCAGGGGAAGGCCGTTGCCGCGAGCGCGCGGGCACCGTCGACGAGCTTGCCCCAATCGGGCCCGATCGAGGGGATCGCGATGGTGTCCGGGCCGGCGGTCTCTTCCGCCATCTCGAAGAGCTCGCCCAGGCGCGAGACCGGCCAGTGGGCGAACTGGGCGTTGCCGCCCCACAGGATCGCGCGCACGCCCGCGGCCTCGCAGCGCGCCACGAGCTTGCGGCATTCTTCGAAGCGGATCCGGCGCTGCGCGTCGAGGGCCATGGGCGGGACCGCGACCACGGTCCGGACGAGCTCGGCCGCGCCGATCGGCCCCGTGCGCATCAGAGCCCCCCTAGCTCGGCCGCGCGGATCGCTTGCCGCGGCCTCCCCCGACCGTCAGGATGGCGCGGGGTGCCGCAACTCGGCAGTCCCGAACGGGGAGGTCTCGCATGCGTGCTGCGCGATCCCTGCTCGCCAGCCTCGCCCTCGCGGCCGGGCTCGCTTGGTGTGCCGTGGCGCGCGAGCCGAACCCGCTCGCGCCGGCCCGGCCGCAGCCCGAGGCCGCGAGCCTCGCCCCCGGCCTCGCCGTCACGTACGCTTATCCCCACGACGTGCAGTGGCTGTCGGACGCGCAAGGGGCGCTGCGCTTCGGCGCCGAGCCGGGGCCGCCGCTCGTGGGCTTCGATTACGTCGACACCGCCCCGGGCGAGAAGGCCCTGACCTCCAAGCGCGCCGAGCACGTCGCGGCGCGCATCGAGGGCTATATCCGCTTCGACCGCCCGGGGGTCTGGCAGCTCGCCTTCCATTCCAACGACGGGCTCGCGGTGACGATCGGCGGCCGCGAAGTCTATCGCCACGACGGCCGCCACCCCTGCGAGACCAAGGGCTGGGAGGCGGTGTCGGTGCCGGAGCCCGGCTGGTACCGGCTCGAGGCGATCTGGTTCCAGCGCCTTTCCACCTCCTGCCTGTTGGCCGAATGGCAGGGGCCCGACGGCAAGAAGGGCTGGATCCCGAACGAGGTCTTCGCCCACGGCAAACCCTGAGCCCGCGCGCCCTCGCGCGCGGTGCTTCCGCCCGGGGCCGCGCGCCCTGGGCCCGGCTCAGCCCGGAACGAGCTGCACCTTCATCGCACGACGGCGGTCGGAAGCGAGCTCGAAGGCGTCCTCGGCTCGGCTCAAGGGCACGAGTTCGGTCAACAGCGGCCGCACGTCGACGCGGCCCTCCGCGATCGCGTCGACGGCCCAGTCGAACTCCTCCCAGAAGCGGAAGGTGCCGAGCAGATCGAGCTCCTTGGCGACGAGCGAGTCGACCGGGATCGGGTGCATGCCCCGCGGCAGCACGCCGAACTGGACGAAGGTGCCGCCGCGGCGGACCGCCAAGAGCCCGTCGCGCAGGGCCGCGGGCGAGCCCGCCGCCTCGACCACGACGTCGACCACGCCACCGCCTTGCTGCAGCCGGTCGAGCGGGCCGCGATCGGTCGAGAGATCGATCACCTCGTCGGCCCCCATGGCCCTGGCCTTGGCGAGCGTGGTCGGGATCAGATCGCAGGCGGTGATCCGGGCCGCGCCGGCGAGCCGGGCGGCGGCGATCGTGAGGCAGCCGATCGGCCCGCAGCCCAGCACCAGGACGTGCCGGCCGAGCACCTCGCGGGCGCGGCGGATCGCGTGCAGGCAGCAGGCCAGGGGCTCGGCCATCGCCGCTTCCTCGAGGGCGAGGGCCGGCGGCACCGGCCGGCACTGTTCGGCGCGGACGGTGACCAGCTCCTGGAAGAAGCCCTGGGTGTGCGGCAGCGTGCGGGCCGAGCCCGCGAAGCGGATCTGCGGGTCGAGATGGGCGCGGGCGCCGAGATCGAAGCGCACGCCCGGGCAGGGCCAGGTCGGGTTGACGGCGACCGGCGTGCCGGGGCGCAGGCCGTGGACGGCGGGGCCGAGCTCGACCACGGTGCCGGCCATCTCGTGGCCGAGGACGAGCGGCTCGCGGATGGCGACGTCGCCGATGCCGCCCTCGTGGTAGTAATGCAGGTCCGAGCCGCAGATGCCGCCGGCGCCGAGCTTCACCCGCACCTCGTGCGGGCCCAGGGGCTCGAGCGCGCGCTCCTCGACGCGCAGATCGTGGGCGGCGTGGCAGACGACGGCGCGGACGGACACGGGACCTGGCCTCCCTCGGCGGACCGGGCCTCGATAGCGCCGCGCGCGGGCGATCGGAACCGTGTCGGCGCGAGGCCCGTCCTGCAGGCGAAGCGGGCCGCGTTCTTTTCGTCCTCTCCGGCTCCCGGCCGACGCCCCGCTCCGGCGCGCCGATCACCTCCCCCTCGCTGCTCCCGGCGACCGCCCCGCTCCGGCGCGGGCGACGGCCCGGGCGAGGCGGCCGGTCCGGTCAGTCGGGATGGCGCCTCCACTTTCGCGACGGCGCCGAAACGAGGCTCCGCGCTCCCCCGGTCCGGTCGGCCGGGATGCGGGCCCGATTCTACCCTCGCGGCCAAAGGCGAGCCGAGGGCGGCGCCGTCGCCCGGCATGGTCGGTCGGCCGGGATGCCGGCCCGGCCCCATCCTGGCCGCCAAAGCCGAGACGAGGCTGCGCCATCCCCGCGTCCTACCCGGTCGCCGGGAGCGCCTACGGATCCGCCCTCGTGGCTCCCGACCGACCGCTTCTTCCGGCGCGCCCATGGCCTCTCTTCGCGGCTCCCGCCCCCACGCTGGCGTGGTCGGCCGGGATGCCGGCCCGGCTCCATCCTGGCCGCCAGAGCCGAGACGAGGCTGCGCCATCCCCGTGTGCTACCCAGTCGCCAGAAGTGCTTACGGATCCGCCCTCGTGGCTCCCGACCGCTCCCTCCGGCGCGCGGGCCATGCGGTCGCGAAGGGTCCGCGGCCGGCGCGCGCCGGCCCGGCGCCGGCCCGATCAGGCCACGCCGAAGCCGACGACGACGTCGCCCGCCACGAGCGCGCTCACCCGATCGAGGGTCACGACATCGACCCCGGCCGGGCCGCCCGCCGCCGCGCCGAGGTCGATCTGCAGCGCGCGGCCGGGTGCGGTGACGTGTTCGTCGCGTCCGTCGATCACCCCGTCGCGGTTGCTGTCGAGCCGGCCGAAGTCGAGGCCGAAGAGGCCGACGTCGAGCTTGTCGACGCTGCTGTCGAAGTCGAGGATCCGGTCGCGCTCCATCCCGGGCGCCATCACGAAGGTGTCGGCCCCGCCGCCGCCGATCAGAAGGTCGCGGCCACCGCCGCCCCACAAGAGATCGTCGTCGCCGCCGCCGTCGAGCCGATCGCGGCCACCCAGTGCCGTGGCGTCGGTCAAGAGCGCGTCGCCGAACAGCCGGTCGCGACCGGCACCGCCCAAGAGCGTGTCGTTGCCGCCCCTGGCCGCACCGCGCAGTTCGCGCCCGTCGCCCCAGAGCAGGTCGTCGCCGGCACCGCCGGCCAGAAAGTCGCCGCCGCCCGTGGCCGCATCGCGCAGCACCCGCGCGTCGCCGAAGATCACATCGTCCTCGCCGAGCCCCTCGAGCCGGTCGCGGCCGGCGATCGCCCTGCCCTCGAGCCCCTCGGCGTCGCCCAGGATCTCGTCGCGCCCCGCCCCGCCCAGCACCCGGTCGTTGCCGAGCCGGCCGGTGGCGACCGTGCCCGAGCGGTCGGCGAAGATCAGATCGTCGCCGCCGGCGGCATCGATCAGATCGTTGCCGAGCCCGCCCGTGATCGTGTCGGCGTCCTCGCCGGGGATGCCCACGACCGTGCGCGAAACGAGCCTGGGCCCGATCCGCTCGCTCGCATCCGTGCCCGTGACGATCGCCATGGCGCCGCTCCCCGTGCCGCAACCGCTCGGCTCGAGGTTTGCTGCCGCGGATCGGTGGTCCTCGGCAAGATCGTTCCGCGTCGAACGATACGCGGGTAACGTAAAGAAACTATGAAAGGTACCGAGGATTTCAGGAGATCAACTCCAGATCGCGATGCGAACGACGCGCCGGCAGCCGGGACGACCCTCGCTCAACTGCCCGCGAGGGTGTCGCCGAGCGCCGCGCGCAGCCGCTGCTCCTGCTCGTCGGAGAGCGAGGTCTGCAGCACGCGGCCGCGGAACTCGGCCAGCCGCGGCAGGACCTTGTCGGCGGTGACCTTGTGCACGAGCAAGAACAGCGCCGAGGAGCCCGGCTTGATGGTGCTGCCGAGCTCGTGGATGAACGCGTCGTCGATGCCGTAGTCCGAGAGCTTGCCGGCGATCGCCCCCGAGGCGGCGCCCACACCGGCACCGATCGCCATGCCCGCCAAGGGGTTGAGGAACAAGAGCCCGATCAGCCCGCCCCAGAGCGCCCCCGAGGCGGCACCGGTGGTGGCCCCGAGCCGGGTCAAGGGCACCGCCTGCTTGATCTGCGGCTCTCCCTCGAGCGGGCGGATCACGACGCAGGCGTCCTCGAGCGCGATGATGTGCTCCTTCTGCATCGCACCGAGCGCGGCGAGCGCGCGGTCGGCACCGGCCGGATCGTCGAAGGCGATGCACACGAGGTCGGCCATGGTCTTCTCCACGCGGCGGCCCGGCGGGTCCCGAGCGCCCAGGGTTCTCTAGACGAGCCGGCGGTGGAAGACGAGGGCCTCAGCTGCCGACCTTGGCCAAGACCTCGGCCTTCAAGAAGCGCTCGATCACGGCCATGAAGAGGAGCGAGGGCACGAGCAGGATCAGAGCGGTGATCGCCGCGATCTGGTAATTGCCGCCCATGGCCGCGTTGAACATCAACAAGGGCAAGGTCGTCACGTCCGGCACGCCCACGAAATAGGTGCCGGTGAACTCGTCGAGTGATTCGAGAAAGACGAAGATCGCGGCCGCCAAGATCCCGGGTGTCGCGAGCGGCAGGGTGACGGTGAAGAAGGTCCGCAACGGCCCCGCCCCCATGTTCCGCGCCGCCTCCTCGAGGCTGCGGTCGACCGCGGCGAAGGCGGCCGTGGTGATCCAGACCGCGAAGACCAGGCCGTGGAGCGTGTGGACCAGCACCACGCCCGCGATCGTGCCGTTGAGGCCCCACCAATAGAAGATCCGGGCGATGTTGATGTAGACCGGCAGATTGGGAAAGGCCTGCGGCAAGAGAAAGGTCAACAAAACCAGCGCCCGGCCGGGCATCCGAAGTCTGGCCAGCGCCCAGCCCGCCGGCAAGGCCACGGCGAGCGAGACCAGGACGGTCGCGAGCGCGATCACGACACTCGTGCCGAGCGCGTTCCAGGCCCCGCCGCGCGGCGAAAAGACGCGCTCCCAGAAGGCGAAGCCGTATCGGCTCGGCAGCCGGTTGGGAAAGTACCAGCGCTCGGCCACCGCCCAGAGCGCCAGATTGACGAGCGGCCCCAGGATCACGAAGGCCAAGAGCCCGAGCAGGACCCCGGCCAGGAGGCCGCGGGCGAAACGGCCGGGGGCGAGGCGCGCGAACGCGAAGCGGGTGGAGGCGAAGCCGCCGGGTGCGGGGCTGCCGGCCGTAAGACGGGCGGGGGCGAGGTTCACGGCGCGGCCCGCCCGCGCAGGCTCGTGCGCAAATAGAGCCAGGCGGCCGAGGATGCCATCAGGCAGGAGATCAGCCCGAGCGCGTTGGCCACCCCGTAATCGCCGTGCGCGGTGATGCGATAGGCCATGTCGACGGTGATCAGCGTGGGCGAGCCGGCGTTGATCATGACCGGCACGGACAAGACCGAGAGCATCGTCACGAAGGAGAGGACGAGGCCCACGAGCAAGGTCGGGCGGACCAGCGGGAGGAGGATGCCCCAGAGGATCCGGGGCCGTCCGGCCCCCATGTTGCGGGCGGCCTCGATCAAGGAGCGATCGAGCGCGGCCATGGCACCCGCGACCATGAGGGTGACGAACGGGGTCTGCTTCCAAACGAAGGTCACGAGCACCCCGCGCCAGTCGAGGAAGCTCTGCGCCTGCAGCGGCCCGATCAGCCCGGCCGTGATCAAGGCGTGGTTCATGAGCCCGTTCTTGGCCAAGAAGCTGCTCATGGTCTGGGCCGCCACGACGAAGGGGACGAAGAGCGGCAGCCGGTAGAGCCAGCGCAGGATCGCCACCGTCGTCGGGTTCTCGCCGAGCACGAGCCAGCCGCCGATCAGCACGGCCAAGAGGCCGGTGAGCGCGGTGGCGGCCGTGACCAGCACGAGGGTGAAGAGGATGTCGGTGCGGTAGAGTTCGACCGCCTTGTCGAGATTGGCGAGCGAGAGGGCACCCTCGCGGTCGGTCAACGCCCAGACCACCGAGAGGCCCAACGGCACGAGGAAAAAGCCGGCGACGACGAGGAGTGCGGGGGCGACGAGCAGGAGCCCGATGCGCCCCTCGCCCGTCGCCGCCCTCCCGATCGCCTCAGTTGGCGACGGTGCGCTCATAGGCCTCGAGGATGTCGGAGAAATATTGCGTGAGCGGGAAGGGGCGCCCCTTGGTCGCCAGATCCTCGGGCTTGATGTCGGTGAAGAGCTTGTTCCAGCTCGCCTCGTCGAGCTTGGCACGGACGTGTTCGGCATCGATGCCCGGATACCAGTTGAAGCGCTTGACGATCCCTTCGGCCTGGATCTCGGGGCTCGTGGCGAACTCGATGAACTTCTTGGCGAGCTCGGCATTGGCCGCCTTGGCCGGCAGCACGTAGTACATCGGCTGGCCGGGGAGGCCCGGGCCCAGAAGCGCGAGCTTGAGCGACGGGTTCAAGCGGCCGTCGGCCTGCCAGGTGTAGAACATGTCGACCCAGACCGGCCCCATCGTGATCTCGCCGCGGTTCAAGGCGTCGAGCGTGCCGGCATTGCCCGGGGTCAGGGTCACCGAGCGGTTGAATTCCTTGAGCCCGGCCAAGGCCTTCTCGATCTCGGCTTTGAGGGCCGGATCATAGGGGCCCTTCTCCAGCTTGTCCGCGAGACCCGAATGGGCCGTCACCCAGCCCATCACGAAGCCGACGCCCGACATGCCGCCCTTGATGCCGTTGTAGCCGAACTGCTTGGGGTTCTCCTTCACCCACTCGGCCAACTCCGCATAGGTCCTGGGCGGGTTCGGGACGAGCGCCGGGTTGTAGGCGAGCGCGATCTGGCTGTGGAACATCGGCAAGACGTAGCCGCCGACCGGCTGGCCGAGCGCGTTCTCGGCCGTCTCGCGGGTGACGAGCTTGCCGGTCGCCACCTCCTCGCGATAGCGCGCGAGCAGGTTCTCCTTGACCATCTGGCCGGCCATCCGCTGGTGGACGACCGCGACGTCGACGTCCCAGGCCGCCACCCCGGCCTGGGCCTGGGCCGCGAGCTTCTCGTAGATCTTCTGCGAGCCGGCGTCGCCCGGGCCGGTGCCGGCTGCGCGCACCCGCACACCCGGGACGAGCTTCTCGAAGCGCGGGCCCAAGAAGTCGTTGACGTAGTCGACCATGTTCTGGTCGCCGGCGGTGACGACGTTCAAGACCGTCTGGGCCCCTGCCGGCGCGGCGAGCACGAGCGCGCCGAGGGCGACCGCGCCCAATGCGGCGCGGCGGTCGAGGGTCGGGGTTCGCATCGTCCTGTCCTCCTCCTCGGTGAGGTCGGTGGCCGGCGGTGCGCCGGCCTCGGGGTCGGTGGTCTCGGCGGCCGCCGGCGCGCCGGTCTCGGGAAAGAGGTGCAGGGCCGCGGCCGGCACGGCCACGCCCGCGGCCTCGCCCGGCCGCAGC
>JANWZN010000143.1 GCA_025054575.1 Geminicoccaceae bacterium
TCGAGCACGCGCTCGCCCTCGGCCAGCCGCACGGTGCGGCCGTGCGCCTTCTCCAGGAGCTCGGGGAGGCTCGCGGCGAGGAGCTCGACGACCCCGCGCTGGACGGCCTCCTCGGCGGTGAGCGTGGCGGCCTCTTCGACCGCCGCCCGGGCCCACTCGGCATCGCGACCGCGCAATTGCGCGAGCGCCCGCAAGTAGGCGATCGCGTCGTTCAAGGCCTTGCGCTCGGCGGCCTCGCCCGCGGCCGGCCGCTCGCCGTCGCGGCCGGGCTCGCGCGGGGCCACGGGTGGTGCTCCGAGCGCGATCGGTGTCGCGGCACCCAGATGCGTGCCCGGCGCCATGGCCGCGAGGTGGGCGGCGTAGGCGAGATAGGTCCCGGCGCTCGCGGCGCGGGCGCCCGCCGGTGCCACCCAGAGGATCACCGGAACCGGCGAGCCCAAGATCGCCTTGATCATCACCCGGGTGGAGGTCACGAGCCCGCCCGGCGTGTCGAGCCGCATCACGAGCGCCGCGGCATCGCGCGCGCGTGCCTCGGCCAGCGCCTGTTCCAGGAATTCGGCCGAGGCGACGCCGATGGCACCGTCGATCTCGATCACGAGCACGGGGCCCGCTGGCTCGCGCGCAAGCGCGGGCTGCCCGAACGCGAGCCCCAGGAACAGGAGAAGAAGGGCCCCGATCCGCGGACCCCCGGCGCGCTGACGGCGCTGCATGATCGGGAGAACAGCCGATCCGCCCCGGCGCCGCAAGAGCCCCGCCCGGGCCGCCGGGCTCACATGACGAGGCCGCCGTCGACCAGGTGGATCGCACCTGTGGTGAAGCTGCTCTCCTCCGAGGCCAGATAGACCGCGAGCCAGCCGACCTCTTCGGGCGTGCCGAGCCGGCCCATCGGCTGGCGGGCGATGAAGGCCGCGCGCGCTTTCTCGTAGTCGCCCTGGGCCCGCATCCGCTCCTGCAGCGAGGGCGAATCGATGGTGCCCGGGCAGATCGCGTTGCAGCGGATGCCGCGGGTCACGAAGTCGGCGGCGATCGCCTTGGTGAGGCCGATCACGGCGGCTTTGCTCGTGCCGTAGACGAAGCGGTTGGGCAGGCCCTTCACGCTCGAGCACACGCTCGCGATGTTGACGATCGAGCCGCCGCCCCGCTCGAGCATGCCGGGCAGCACGGCCTTGCAGGTGCGGTACATCGAGCGGACGTTGAGGTTCATCGTGAAGTCGAAATCGGCCTCGGAGCATTCGAAGATCGTGCCGTGATGGACGAAGCCCGCGCAGTTGGCGAGCACGTCGAACGGCCCGGCGGCGGCGACCAGCCGCTCGATCGCAGCCGCGTCGAGCACGTCGAGCTTCTCGGTGCGGCAGCCCGCGAGCCCCTCGAGCTTGGCCGGGTCGACATCGGTGGCCAGCACCTCCGCCCCTTCGGCTGCGAAGAGGGTCGCGATGGCACGGCCGATCCCCTGCCCCGCCGCCGTGACGAGCGCCTTCTTGCCCGCGAGTCTTCCCGCCATGCACGCCTCCGTTCCGCGTTTTTCGGGCTTTTCAGGAAGCCGGCCCGAGCTAGGATGCGGGTATGATAAACGTCAAGGCGAGCGGGGAGGCGGAGAGGGGCGAGCTTTCGCTGCATCTCGTTTCGAGTGCCCTCCTTCTCGGCACCGCCGTCGCGGTCTGCGCGCTCGTCGTGGCGCTGTTGCTGCGGGCCGCTGCGGACCCCGAGCGAACCGGGCGGTTCACGGCCTTCTTCCCGCCGGCGACGCCGGCCGAGGTACGGCTCGCCGCGGTGGTGGCAGCCGGCGGGGTGCCGGTGCGCGAGAGCTGGATTCCGGGTGCTCTCGAGCTCGAGAGCGAGGCGCCGGGGATCGCCCGCCGCCTCGAAGAGCTGGGGGCTCGGCTCGTGTTGCCGGGCCTGCCGAGCGATCTGTTGGCAGCCGGCGGCTGCTCCTCGGGCACCCTCGCCCGCTTTCCCGACCGGCCGGCCTTGCGCAAGCTCGTAGCCGGGCCGTTCTGATCACCGCCCACAACCTGTGGTCTTGACTCGCTGGCGGCGCTATTCTACTTAAAAAATTGGCGGGGTGTAATTCCGCACCCCCCAGCTCGGAGGGGAGCATGACGTTTTCCTTATCTACCTTAGGCGACAAGTTCGCCAGCGCAATCAGGCCCATCAACCTCGGCGCAGGTCTTCTGATCAGGCTCGGCAAGCTCCACGTCGGGGCTGTCTTCTTCCTCCACGTTCGGTGACCAGAGCCTGAGAAAAACCGGTAGGATTTGCGCTCGCGGCTTGCGCCGCGAGCGTTTTTTTGCGTGCTTATCCCTTCTTCGTCAGGGCAGAGGAGGCTCCAACGAGCCAGCGCGATCAGGCCGATCAAATCTGGTCGCAGTCCTTAATCACTTCTTCGTCAGTTCACCGACCGCGACGAAGAGCCGGAATACGCGGTCACGATAATTTCAACACAACGATCGGTTGGTCGCCGAGCCAGCAACGACGCTTGCGTCATTAGAGCGAGGCACGAAGCTCTGCAAGTCTCCCGTGCGGAGCTTCGACCGCGGCGCCCCGTCCCGCCTCACGCCGCGCGCGGCAGGCAGGCGGGGCCGGTAGGCTCGAACTGCTTGTAGCCCATGATGAACTCGCGGTGGCCCAGGAGCTCGCTCTTGGTCCGCTCGCCCGCCGCCACCCGCTCGATCAGCGCCAGGATCTCGCGCCCCACCTCGTCGAGCGTGGCGCGGCCTTCGAGGATCTTGCCGGCATCGACGTCCATGTCCTCTTCCATCCGCCGGTAGGTCCCGGGGTTGGCGCAGACCTTGATCACGGGGGCGATCGCCGAGCCCACCACCGAGCCGCGGCCGGTGGAGAACAGGATCACCTGGCTGCCCGAGGCGATCAGCTCGGCGATCTCGACATTGTCGTTGATGTTGGGGAAGCCGAAGCGCGGCTCGCCGTCCGGTACCACGTCCATGAGGTAGAGACCGCCGGTCGGCGGATAGTCACCCGGCTTGATGAGCCCCATGATCGGCGAGGCACCCGACTTGGCATACGCCCCCATCGACTTCTCTTCGATGGTGGTGAGCCCGCCCTCGGCATTGCCGGGCGCGAAGGAGGACTGGCCCAAGACCTTGTAGTAGCGAGCCGCCTTCTCGACCGCCGCGACGATCGCCCGGCCGAGCTCGGGGGTGACCGCCCGGCTCGCCATGTGCTGCTCGCAGCCGATGAGCTCGCCCGTCTCCTCGAAGATGCAGCGCGCACCGGCCTGTACGAGCAGATCGAAGCAGCGGCCCATGGCCGGATTGGCGGTGAGGCCCGAGGTGGCATCCGAGCCGCCGCAGATCGTCCCGACCGTGAGCTCGTCGAGCCGCAGCGGCACGGTGGGCTCGAGGGCCAGCGCCGCGAGCTGCTCGCGGACCCAGTCGCGGCCCGCCTCGACCGTCTTGCGCGTGCCGCCGGCTGCCTGGATGACGAGCGTCTTGACCGGCCGGCCGCTGGCTTCGATCGCGGCGCGGAGCCCGGAGCGGTCGAAGCTCTCGCAGCCCAGGGAGCAGAGCAGCACGGCACCCACGTTCGGGTGGGTGCAGAGCCGGCTCATGATGTCGAAGCCGTACTGGTTGCGGTAGCAACCCGGAAAGCCGATGACGTGGACGTCTTCGTCCTCGAACGGGCGGGCGATCAGCTCGGCCGTGTGGCGGGCGCACTCGACCAGATAGGCCACCGCCACGACGTTGCGGATGCCCTTGCGCCCGTCGCTCCGCAGCCAGCCCCGCATCGCCATCGATCGCCTCCCCGCCCCGCCTCGCGGCAGAGATAGCGCCGGGCGGATGTGGGGTCGAGCGGCGCGCCCGCAGCCCCGCTGCGCGCGCCGCGCCGCCCGCGCCCCGCTCAGGCCGCGGCCTTCATCCCGCGGCCCAAGAGGTCGAGCCCCTCGAGATCGGGGGTGCGCGCCAGCACCTCGAGCGCGTCGTGGCGGACATGGTTCTTGGCCATGTGCTCTTTCAACAGCGCCTCGTCGACCACCCCCGCCTTCAGCGCATCCTTGAGGAGCGCGAAGAACAGCCGTTCCTGGCGCGGGTCGGGATGCGGCTTGTAGGTGCCGGAATAGCGGTAGTGGCCGAACAGCGAGCGCTGCACCTTCTGGATCCAGCCCTTGGGCGACCAGAGCTTGAACTTGTCGGCCTCGACGAAGTCGATCGGCAGCCCGGTCTTCCAGGGCTGGGTGTGGCGCTTGGTGTTGTGGATGAGCTTGGTCTTCTCGTCGAGATGGTCGAAATCGTTCCACTCCGGCTCGAAGAGGCCGATCGTCGCCGGATCCTCGTATTCGAGCTCGATCCACTTGGCGTAGTCGCGCTCGCCCGTGAAGAGCTCGGCGAAGTTCTTCTCGACCTCCCAGTGCCGCAGCTTGGCACAGTCCAACAGCATGCAGGAGGTCGCGTAGTGGCCGGGAACGTTCTCCTTGCCCGGCCGCTTGCGGCAGAGGATCGCCTTGCCGGCCGTCTCGCGCGTCAAGAGCTCGTGGACGTCGCCGACCGCGAAGATGTCCGGATCGACGATCACCGCCCGACCCTCGTAGCCCATCACCTGCGGCGGGGCGAAGCGCAAGGGCGTGAAGGACTGCAGATCGTCCATCCGCCACTCGCGCCACTCGCTGCCGCGCTTGAACTTCTGTCCCTCGCGCGCCCACAACCACGGGAAGTCCTTGGTGTGCAGGATCCGGATGTCGAGCGCCTCGGGGTGCTTCGAGAAGCGGCGCATCGAGTGCGCCGAGACCAGGGCACCGACGTACTGCTTCTCGTTGGTGTGGATGAAAACGGCGAGCTTCACGCGCGCTGCTCCGCAAAGAGACCGCGGTCCGGCTAGCAGAAGCCGGCTGCATCGCCAAGTCGAGCGCCCGGCGCCTTGCCGGGCGTGGCCCGCGCGCCTAACTGCGCCCGCGTCCGCCGCCGGAGCGCCGCATGAGCCAGCCCCGCTGCCTGCCGATCCTCGAGGCCCTCGTGGGCTTCGACACGGTGAGCCGCAACCCCAACCGGCCCTTGGCCGACTGGGTCGAGGCCTATCTGCGCGGGCAGGGCGTCGCCGTCCACCGGGTGGCCGACGAGACCGGGCAATGGGTCAACCTCTTCGCCACGATCGGTCCCGCGGACGTTCCGGGCTTTGTGCTCTCCGGCCACACCGACACGGTCCCGGTCGACGGTCAGCCCTGGAGCGCCGACCCCTTCCGGCTGCGGGTCGAAGGCGGCCGCGCCTTCGGCCGCGGCACCTGCGACATGAAGGGCTTCGACGCCTGCGTGCTGGCCATGGTCCCCGCCATGCTCGAGAAGCCCCTCGCCCGGCCGATCCACATCGCCCTCTCCTTCGACGAGGAGGTCGGCTGCAAGGGCGTGCGGCTGCTGATCGCCGCGCTCGACCGGCTGTGCGGTGCGAAACCTCTGGGCGTGATCGTCGGCGAGCCGACCGGGATGGAGGTGGTGATCGCCCACAAGGGCAAGGAGAGCTACCGGACGAGCGTGATCGGCACGCCCGCCCACTCCTCGCTGGCACCGACCGCGGTCAACGCCGTCGAGTGGGCGGCCGAGCTCGTCGTCGCGATCCGCGACATCGGCCGCCGGCTCGCCCGCGAGGGGCCGTTCGATCCGCTCTTCGACGTGCCGCACTCGACCGCGCACGTGGGCCAGCTGCACGGTGGGACGACCTTGAACATCGTCCCCGAGCTCGCCTGGTTCGACTGGGAGTTCCGCACCCTGCCCGAGGTCGACCTGCCCGCACTCGTGGCCGAGGTGAAGGCCCACGCCTGCGAGCGGATGCTGCCCGCCATGCGGGCGATCGCCGCCGCTGCCGACATCCGCTTCGAGCAGCTGACCGAGCTGCCGCCGGTCGACATCGCCCCCGACCACGAGCTCACCGCGCTCGCCAAGGCGCTCGCCGGCAGGAACGGCCACAAAAAGGTCGCCTACGGCACCGAGGGCGGCCTCTTCCGCCGCGACGGCGGCATCCCGGCGATCGTCTGCGGGCCCGGGAACATCGAGCAGGCGCACAAGCCCGACGAATATGTCGAGCTCGCCCAGCTCGCCGCCTGCGAAGCCTTCCTCGAGCGGCTGATCGCGCATTGCCGCGGCTGAGCCGGGCGGCACCGGCGGCACCGCGCGCGGCCTCGCCGATCCGACGGATCGCCGGATCGCCTTAACGATGCGTTTAGGATCGCGCGCTACGGTTCGCGCATGCGACCGGAGCCGCTCCTGTTCCTGCTTCTCGCCACCCTCTTGGGCTCGCTCCTCGGTGCGGCGGCCAGCGCGGCGGCCGCCCCGCCGCCCGTCCCGCTCGCCCCGACGGTGCTGCTGGGCGACTTTCCGCCCTGCGCGGTCGAGCAGTCTTCGGCGCCTTCCGTCGACCGCGGCCCGCTGGTTCGATCGCCCTCGGCCGGCTTCCACCGCCGCGCGCCGCCCGGTATGAGCCCGGCGATGGTTTCGCCGCCCGACCCGAGCCGACCGCCTGGATCGCATCTCGACGAGCTCGATCCCGAGCAGCGCGCGGCCGCGACCCATGGCATCGAGGGGCGGCCGCCGAAGCCCGGGCCGCCGCTCCTGATCCTGGCCGGTGCCGGCACCGGCAAGACCCGCACGCTCGCCCATCGGGTCGCCCATCTGTTGGCGCACGGCGCCGATCCGCGGCGGATTCTGTTGCTGACCTTCACGCGAAGGGCGGCGGAAGTGATGGTTCGGCGGGTGGAAACGCTCTGCGCCCGCACACTGGCGGCCGGCGTCGGGCTCGCCGAGGGGATCCCCTGGGCCGGCACCTTCCACGCCGTGGCCGCCCGGCTCCTGCGCCTCCATGCCGAGCGGCTCGGTCTGTCGCCCGGCTTCACCGTGCTCGACCGCGGCGATGCCGCCGACCTCTTGGACCTCGTGCGCGAGGAAGAGGGCCTCGCCCGGATCGACCGCCGCTTCCCGAGGAAGGACACCTGCCTCGCGATTTACAGCCTCGCGGTCAACGCCGCGGAGGGGCTGGAGGCGGTGCTCGCCCGTCGCTTTCCCTGGTGTGCGGAATGGCGGGACGAGCTCAAGGCCCTCTTCCGCGCCTATGCGCGCGCCAAGGCGCGCCAGGGCGTGCTCGACTACGACGACCTCTTGCTGGCCCTCGAGCGGGCCCTGCGCGAACCTGCACTCGCGGCCGAGATCGGCGGCCTGTTCGACCACGTCCTGGTCGACGAGTACCAGGACACCAATCCCTTGCAGGGCCGCATCCTCCAGGCCCTCAAGCCGGATGGTGCGGGGGTCACCGTGGTCGGCGACGACGCCCAGGCGATCTACGGCTTCCGCGCCGCCACGGTGCGCAACATCCTGGAGTTCCCGCAGGCCTTCTCGACCCCCGTCACGATCCTCAAGCTCGAGCGCAACTGGCGCTCGGTGCAGCCGATCCTGGACGCGGCCAATGCCGTGATGGGTCTCGCCCGCGAGGGCTTTGCCAAGCGGCTCTGGTCGGATCGCGCCTCCGCGCTGCGGCCGCGCCTGGTCCATCTCGAGGACGAGCAGGCTCAGGTCGACCACGTGGTGCGCAGCGTGCTGGAGGCGCTGCTGAACTCCGCGCATCCCGTGCTCATCTCCTGCCGCGAGCGCGATTACGATGCCGGCCTGCAGGAGCGCGCCGCCGCTTACATCCTGCAGGGGCTGAGCGGGAAGG
>JANWZN010000144.1 GCA_025054575.1 Geminicoccaceae bacterium
GACGGGCCCTGCAGCGTCACGGTCGTCTCGCCTCCCGAGAGCAGGACGCAGGGTGGGGCGATGGGCACCCCGTGCTCCCGCACGCTGCGCGCAATCCCGGCCATAGCGGTGCCGACGACGGCGGCCTCGCCCTCGATCGCATCGCCGAGGATGAGCGGCGTGAAACCGTGTTCCCGCGCCACCTCGGCCGCCGCCGTCAGGCTCGCGAACGGCGTGGCGAGGAAGCGGAATTCCGCCGACGCCAACCGCGGGTCGCCTGGCTTGGGCGTCTCGTCTTCGGCCCGCGCCAGATGGGCGGCGACGGCAGGCGGCAGCTCGATACGGTAGCGGGCGAGGATGGCGCGCGCCTCGGCGTAGGTGGTCGGATCCGCCACGGTGGGGCCGGAGGCGATCACGGCGGGATCATCCCCGGGCACGTCGCTGATCGCGATCGTCACGACCTTCGCCGGGTGGGCGGCGGCGGCGAGCCGGCCGCCCTTGATCGCCGAGAGGTGTTTGCGCACGCAGTTCATCTCGGCGATGTCGGCACCGGAGCGCAGCAGCGCCCGGTTGACCGCCTGCTTGTCGGCAAGCGCGAGGCCCGGGGCCGGCAGCGCCATGAGCGCCGAGCCGCCCCCCGAGATCAAGGCGAGTACGAGATCCTCGGGGCCGAGGCCGCTCACCGCCTCCAGGATCGCGCGCGCCGCGGCCTCGCTCCTGGCATCGGGGACCGGGTGCGAGGCCTCGAGGATCCGGATCCGCTCGCAGGGCACCGCGTGGCGATCGGCGGTGACGACCACGCCCTCGAGCGGGCCGGGCCAGTGCCGCTCGAGCGCGCGCGCCATGGCCGCGGAGGCCTTGCCGGCGCCGACCACGACCGTGCGGCCCGCGGGCGGCTCGGGCAGAAAGGCCGGGAGCACGCGCTCGGGATCGGCCGCGCGCACGGCGGCCTCGAACATGCTCCGCAACAGGCCGTCGGCTTCGGCTCCGCGCACCCGATCCCCCGCTCCCTGCCCGGGGTCATGGTCCCACGCGCGAGCGCGGGGCGCAACGCCGAGGTGGTGCTCGTCTCAGGCCGCGACGAGCGGCCGCGCGGCCTCCTCGGCACCGGGCTCGAGGTCGAGGATCTCCTCGAACTCGTTGATCTTGTCGATCTCCGGGCCCATCGCGATGTTGGTCACCCGCTCGACGATGAACTCGAGGACGACCGGCACCCGGTGCTCGGCCATCAAGCGATCGGCCTCGGCGAAGGCTTCCTTGAACTGGTTGGGCGAGGTCACGCGAATGCCCTTGCAGCCCAAGGCCTCGGCCGCCGCCACGTGGTCGACGCCGTAGCCCGCCACGGGATCGCTGCCGAGCTTCTCGGCGTTGATGTTCTCGAAGGCGAGACTCACCTCGTAGTCCATCTCGAAGGCACGCTGCGCCTGGCGGATGAGGCCCAGATAGGAATTGTTGATCACGACCTGCAGGAAGGGCAGCTTGTGCTGGGCGCCCACGGCGAGCTCTTCGATCAGGAACTGGAAATCGTAGTCGCCCGCGAGCCCGACGATCTTGGCATCCGGCAGCGCCGCGCGCACACCCAAGGCCGCCGGCAGCGTCCAGCCGAGCGGTCCGGCCTGGCCGCAATTGATCCAGCGGCGCGGCCCGTAGACCTTGAGGAACTGCGCACCCGCGATCTGCGACAGGCCGATCGTCGTCACGTAGACGACGTCGCGGCCGAGGGCCTCGTTCATCTCCTGATAGACCCGCTGCGGCTTCAAGGGCACCTGGTCGAAATGGCTCTTGCGGTGCATCCGCCGCTTGCGGTCGAGGCATTCCGCGGCCCAGGCGGTGCGGTCGGGCAGGGCGCCCCGGGCGCGCATCTCTTCGGCGACCGTGCAGAACAGCTCGAGGGCGGCCTTGGCGTCCGAGACGATGCCGTAGTCGGGGTTGAAGACCCGGCCGATCTGGGTCGGCTCGATGTCGACGTGCACGAAGCGGCGACCCTTGGTGTAGACCTCGATCGAGCCCGTGTGCCGATTGGCCCAGCGATTGCCGATGCCGAGCACGAAATCCGAACGCAGGAAGTTGGCGTTGCCGTAGCGGTGGCTCGTCTGCAGCCCGACCATGCCGGCCATCAGCGGATGATCGTCGGGGATCGCCCCCCAGCCCATGAGGGTGGGGATCACCGGCACGCCCGTGAGCTCGGCGAAGCGGACGAGGAGATCGCAGGCATCGGCGTTGACGATGCCGCCGCCTGCGACGATCACGGGTCGCTCGGCCGCAGCCAGCATCGCCATCGCCTTCTCGATCTGCTGGCGCGTGGCCGCGGGCTTGTAGACCGGCAGCGGCGCGTAGGTCTCGTCGTCGAACTCGATCTCGGCGGTCTGGACGTCGACCGGCAGATCGATCAGCACCGGGCCCGGTCGGCCCGAGCGCATCACGTGGAAGGCCTGCTGGAAGACCCGCGGCACGAGCCCGGGCTCGCGCACCGTGACCGCCCACTTGGTCACGGGCTTGGCGATCGATTCGATGTCGACCGCCTGGAAGTCCTCTTTGTAGAGCTTGGCGCGCGGGGCCTGGCCCGTGATGCAGAGGATCGGGATCGAATCGGCCTGGGCCGTGTAGAGGCCGGTGATCATGTCGGTGCCGGCCGGGCCCGAGGTGCCGATGCACACGCCGATATTGCCGGCCGCCGCCCGGCTGTAGCCGTCGGCCATGTGCGAGGCACCTTCGACGTGGCGGGCGAGGACGTGGCGGATGCTGCCGCGCTTGCGCATCGCGGCGTAGACCGGGTTGATCGCTGCCCCGGGCACGCCGAACGCGACCTTCACCCCCTCCTTCTCGAGCACCCGAATGGCCGCCTCGGCCGCCGTCATTCGCGCCATGGTTCGTCCCCCGCTGTTCGACCCCCAAGATGTCGGTCGTGCGGGGTTCTCGGCAATGGCGACGAAAGCCCTTTCCGCGATGCGGAAAACGGCTCCTAAGAGCCGAAAAAGCCAAGAGAATCAGCGTTCCGGAACAAGCTCGCCAGGCTCTGCGCCGCCGGCGGCACGGGTGAGCTCGCGGGCGCTGCGGCGCACCGCCGCGGCGAGATCGGCGAGCCGCTCGTCGGGCAACCGCACGCTCGGCCCCGACACGGAAACGGCACCCAGCGGCCGGCCGTGCTCGTCGAGGACCGCGGCAGCGACGCAGCGCAGGCCGATCGCGTGCTCTTCGTCGTCGAGCGCCCAGCCGCGCGCCCGGATCTCCGCGAGGGCGGCCTCGAGCCGGCGCGGGGTGTCGAGGGTCCGCTCGGTTAGCCGCGGCAGGCCGTGGCGGCGGAGCACGGCCTGCACCTCCTCGGGCTCGAGCCCGGCCAGGATCGCCTTGCCGACACCCGAGCAGTGCATGAGCACCCGGCCGCCCGGCCGGGCGATGGCGCGCATCATCTGACGGCACTCGACCTGGGCCATGCACACGGCTTCACCGTCGACCGCCAGGTAGAGGTTGGCGGTCTCGCCCGTTTCCTCCATCAGCCGGCGCAGATAGGGGCGGGCGATCGCGGCCAGATCACGGGTGCGGGCGAAGGCGTTGCCGACGCGGAACGCCTCGACCCCGATCTGCCAGTGGCCCTCGGCCGCATCGAGGCGCACGAAGCGCTCGGCCTCGAGGGTGGTGAGCAGGCGATGCGTGGTCGAGGTCGGCAGGCCCGCGACGAGCGCGAGCTCCGAGAGGCTCATCCCGTCGCTCGTGGCGGCGAGCGCCTTGAGAAGCCGCAGCGCGCGCTCGAGCGATTGGACTTGACCGGTGCCCGCGCCGGCACGGGCCGCACTCTTGCCGGCCTTGCCGGCGCGCTCGGCGGCGCGGCCGCGCGCGGCCCTGGAAGCGCGGCCGGCCCGCCGCGCCCCCCGGCCCCGCCATGAAGCGCGGGGGGGGCGTGTTGATGACGGAGACCCCACCCCGCCGGCGCCCGAGGCGGCAGTCCTTGTGCCGGGTCTTGGCGGTCTTGAGGGAGTTGCGGACCTTCATCCTCGCCGCTCCTGGATCAGCCGGTGACCGCTCGCGCGAGCCTCACTTCTTGCGACGGAAGCTCTGGAAGCGGCGGTTGAACTTCTCGACCTGGCCGCGCTCGATCACCTGCATCTGGCCGCCGGTCCAAGCCGGGTGCGACTTGGGGTCGACGTCGAGATGCATGGTGTCGCCGGGCTTGCCCCAGGTCGACCGCGTGGTGAAGGTCGTCCCGTCGGTCATCACCACCGTGATCTCGTGATAGTCGGGATGAATGTCGGGTTTCACGGACTTCCCTCCACGCGCGGCCCGCGTATATAGGGCCGAGGCGTGCCGGGCGCAAGCCGGCGCGGAAGGGTGATGTTGCGCCGCGGCGAGCGCCCTCGGTCGAGCGGAGAGAACGATGCAGCACGGATCCCGCAGCCTCGCCCAGCTCGCCGAAGGGCGGGAGCGGGGCCGGGATCTGCGCCGGCTGCGGGCGCTCGGGCGCTATCTCGCCCCCTATCGCTGGACGATCCTCGCGACCTTCTTGGCGCTCGTCGTCGCCGCCGCCTCGGTGCTCTCGCTCGGGATCGGCGTGCGCCACCTGATCGACGGCGGCTTCGCGGGGGGCCGTGCGGAAGCGCTCGATCACGCGCTCGAGGCGGTGCTGATCGTCGTCGTCGTTCTCGCGGTCGCGACCTTCTTTCGCTCCTGGCTCGTCACCCGGCTGGGCGAGCGGGTGGTGGCGGATCTCCGCCGCGACCTCTTCGCCCACGTGATCCGCCTCTCGCCCGGCTTCTTCGAGACCACCCGCACGGGCGAGGTGCTCTCGCGGCTGACCACGGATACGGCCGTCGTCCAGACCGTGATCGGCGCCTCGGTCACCCAGGCGCTGCGCAACCTGCTGCTCTTGGCCGGCGGCATGGTGCTGTTGTTCGTCACCAACGCGAAGCTCACGGGCCTCGTCCTCCTCGTCGTCCCGCTCGTCGTCTTGCCGATCGTCGTGATCGGCCGGCGGGTGCGCAAACTCTCGCGCCTGGCCCAGGATCGGATCGCCGATCTCGGGGCCGCGACCGAGGAGAATCTCAACGCGGTGCGCATCGTCCAGGCCTTCGCTCAGGAGGGGACCGTGGCCCGGCGGGTGGCCGGCCTCGCCGAGGCCGCGTTCGCGGCCGCCTCGCGCTACGCCTTCGCCCGCGCGCTCCTGGGCGCCATCGTCATCTGCCTCGTGTTCGGGGCGATCGTCGTCGTGCTCTGGATCGGCGGCCAGGACGTGCTCGCCGGCCGGATCACGGGCGGCGAGCTCGCTTCCTTCGTCTTCTATGCCACGGTCGTGGCCAGTGCCGTGGGCGGGCTGTCGGAGATCGTGGGCGACCTGCAGCGCGCGGCCGGTGCCACCGAGCGGCTGGTCGAGCTGTTGGCGACCCGGCCCACGATCGAGGCACCGGCGCGGCCGGTCCGGTTGCCCGCGCGCGGGCGCGGCGTCCTGCGCTTCGAGGGCGTCTGCTTCGCCTATCCGGCGCGGCCCGACCGGCTGGTGCTGCGCGATTTCGATCTCGAGGTTCGGCCGGGCGAGACCGTGGCCTTGGTCGGGCCGTCGGGTGCCGGCAAGACGAGCGTGCTGCAACTGGCCCTGCGGTTCTACGATCCGGCGGCTGGCCGCATCACCTTCGACGGGGTGGATCTGCGCGAACTCGATCCGGCCGAGCTGCGTCGGCGGATCGCTCTCGTCCCGCAGGATCCCGTGATCTTCTCGGCCGATGCCCGGACCAACATCGCCTTCGGCCGGCCGGAGGCGAGCGAGGCCGAGATCCGCGCCGCAGCCGAAGCCGCCGCCGCGCTCGAGTTCGTCGAGGCGCTGCCGCAGGGCTTCGCCACCTTCCTCGGCGAGAAGGGCGTGCGCCTTTCGGGCGGTCAGCGCCAGCGCATCGCGATCGCGCGGGCGCTGTTGTGCGATCCCGAACTGTTGCTCCTGGACGAGGCCACGAGTGCTCTCGACGCCGAGAGCGAGCGGCTGGTGCAAGAGGCGCTCGAGCGGCTGCGGCGCGGCCGCAGCTGCCTGGTCGTCGCGCACCGGCTCGCGACCGTGCGCAAGGCCGATCGCATCGTCGTCTTGGACGAGGGCAGGGTGGTCGACCAGGGCCGGCACGACGAGCTCGTGAGCCGGGGTGGCCTCTACGCCCGACTCGCGAGCCTCCAGTTCGGGCTCGAGCTCGCCGCCTGACCGAGGGGCGGTCGGTCCCGGCCCGCGCTCAGCGGGCGACCAATCGGACCGCGACCTCGCGACCGTCCTCGCCGGTCGTGCGGTCGCCCGGCCGGCTCAAGAGGCGGAGCCTCTCGCGCGGCAGGCCGAGCTCGACCAGCCGATCGGCCACCGCCGCGGCACGGGCGGCTGCCAGCGCCTCGTTCGAAC
This sequence comes from Geminicoccaceae bacterium, assembly GCA_025054575.1. Taxonomy (GTDB): domain Bacteria; phylum Pseudomonadota; class Alphaproteobacteria; order Geminicoccales; family Geminicoccaceae; genus JANXAZ01. The sequence goes on from JANWZN010000144.1 coordinate 6,344, forward strand.
CGTACTCGGCGCGCTGGACCGGCCGGGCGTCGGTCCGGCCCTCGACCTCGATCGTCCAGGCACCCTCCGGCAGCCCGGCGAGGGCCGCCCGGATCGCCGCCACGGTGCGCGCGAGCGCGCGCTCGCCGAGCGGCCCGAGCTCGCCGCGACCGAGCGCGAAGGGGACGATCTCTTCGACGAGCACGCGCTGCGGCCGCCCGTCCGCCGCCGGCCCCGGGGCGCGCAGGCGCGTGGCGAGCGGGCTTTCGAGCTTGAGGGCGTCGAGCTCGAGGATGCGCAGGCGATCGGTGGTCTCCGAGAGCGCCCGGCGCGTCACGTCGAGCTCGGTCTCCAGCCGGGTCTGCTCGCGCTCGGCCACCAAGAGCCGGGCTTCGAGGCTCGCCGCCCGGCTCTCGGCCTCCCGCTTGCGGCCCTCGAGCGCGTCTATCTGGGCCACGAGCCGGCTCGTGGCACCCGCCGCCTCGCGCTCGACGTCGGCGGCCCGCGCCCGCTCGCGGTCGAGCTCGCCTTCGAGCCGCGCGATCGCATCGCGAAGCACCCGCGCTTCGCCTTCGAGGGTCTGGCGGGTGGTCTCGAGCTCGCCTTCGCTGCCGACGAGCCGGGCCCGCAGCTCGGCGAGACGCTCTTCGGCTTCCAGCCGCTCGGCCGCGAGCGTCGCGCGCAGCTCTTCGAGCTCGGCGCCCAGCCGCTGTGCTCGTTCGGCGAGGCCGTCGCGCTCCGCCCGTGCGGCGGCGAGCTCGCTGCCGAGGCTCGCGAGCCGGCTCTCGAGCCCGGCCAGACGCTCGTCGCGACGGGCGATCTCGGCGGCCGCTGTCGCGCGGGCGGCCGCGAGCTCCTCGCTCAGACCGCGCAGGCGCGCTTCGCGCGCCTCGATCTCGCGAAGGCCGGCGGTGCGCACGACCTCGAGGTCGCGTTCGAGCGCCTGCGCCCTCGCGCGCGCCTCGCCGCGTGCTTCCTCGAGGGTCTCGCGCTCGCGCCGGACCCGATCGAGCTCGGCCAGGAGCCGATCGCGCGCGGTCTCGGCCTCGGCGAGGGCAGCCGCCGACGTCGCCATCTGCCCGCGGGCGGTCTCGAGCTCGCCCGAGAGCTGCTCGATCCGCTGACGGGCGGCGAGGTCCGCCGAACGGAGCGCGGCGTCGGCCTGGGCGCGGGCCACGGCGAGCTCGCGGCTGCGTTCCGCGGCTTCGGCCGAAAGCGCGTCGCGCTCGCGTTCGCGTGCTTCGGCTCGGGCC
>JANWZN010000145.1 GCA_025054575.1 Geminicoccaceae bacterium
GACCACGAACAACCAGCGGAACCGGGCGAGCGCGGATGCGATCTCCTCGGCGAGCCGCTCGCCGCTCGGCGGCCGATCGACGTTGCCGCTCTGCTCGGCGAAGGGCAGCACGAGGATCGAGGTCTGCGAGGGTGCACGGCCGCTGCCGGAGGGGCGCGGCGGGCTCGCCCCGGAGGTCACGGCGGCGATCGTGCCGGCGCGGATCCGCGCCAAAAGCGCGAGCGTCGCCTCGCTCGGCCGGGCATCGAGCCGGCGCGCGAGCTCGCTGCGGCAGAGCTCGAACTGGCGGATCGCCGCGGCGGTGTCGCCGCGCCCGGCGTGCAACAGCATGATCGCCCGATGCGCCGGCTCGTGCGCCGGCTCGAGGGTCAAGATCCGCGCGGTCAGCGCCTGGATCTCGGCCGGCTCGCCCGCGGCCTCGAGCGCCCGCTCGAGCGCCTCGAGCGCGAGCCCGCGCCAGCGCGCCCGTTGCCCCGCGAGCCAGTCGTCGAAGGCCTCGCCGAGACCCCCCAGACCCTCGAGCAGCTCGCCCCGGCAGAGCTCCAAGATCGCGCCCGCGGAGCGCGGCGCGCGGGTGGCGGCCACGAGCTCGAGCGCGTCGACCGCGATCCGTTCGGTGGCAAGTGCCACCCGCTCGCGCCCGATCTCGAGCACCCCCGGCTCGTCGAGCTGGCGCCGCAGTTCGCGCAGCGCATGGCGCAAGCTGGCGCGCGCCTGCTCTTCGGCCCGCTCCGACCACAACAAGCCGGCCAGGCGCTCGCGCGCGATCGAGGCGCCGTCGAGCAGCGCCAGCACGGCCAACAGGCCGCGGGTCTTGCGCCCGGGCGGCGTACGATCGCTGCCGTCGGGCGCCTCGAGCCGACAGCCGCCGAGCAGCCGCAGGCGCCACCGGGCTGGTTCGGCGACGGGCGCCTCGCGGCCGTCGGCCGCCGCGACCGGCGCCCCGAACCGGCGGGTATCGCCAAGGTCCTGCATGGGGCTTCGGGGATCGCTCCGATGGGCCGCCGCGGCGCCGGGGCGTCGCGGCTCGCACGGGCTCGCACGACCGGATCGCCCACGAATTATTCACGCTCTTTTCACGTCTGTCCAGCGCCCCTGTCGGGCCGGATTCACGACCGACCACCGAGGGTGCGCGATAACCGGTTTCGCGCGCGTTCGCGGCGGCCTATCGGGTCCCGCCGCGGAGGCTATCTCGCCTCGTCGCCGGGGCGGCCCGTCCGTCCCGGCGCCTTTTTTTGTTGTCGGTCGGGAGCGAGACTCCCCGGCTCGAGCGGCCGACCCGGGGCCCGCCGGCTCGCCGCCGCAGGACCGCCGCCTCGACGCGCCGGACGCGATCCGCTAGTGCCCGTCTCCGGTCGGAACGCCGCTCGACGGGGTCGCTGCGATGGAATGGTTCGAGGAGACGCTCTGGCCCAACTGGGCGCAGAAGATCCGCGTCAAAGAGGTCCTCTACCACGAGAAGACCGCGCTGCAGGAGCTGATCGTCTTCGAATCCTGGAGCTGGGGTCGGGTCCTCGCCCTCGACGGCGTCGTCCAGGTCACCACCGCCGACGAGTTCATCTACCACGAGATGATGATCCATCCGGCCGTGCTGGCCCACGGCGCGGTCGAAGAGCTCTTGATCATCGGCGGCGGCGACGGCGGCTGCCTGCGCGAGGCCTGCCGCTACCCCGGCATCCGCCGCATCACCCAGGTCGAGATCGACGCGAGCGTCATCGAGTTCTGCAAGCGCTACCTGCCGACCGTCTCGGCCGGCGCCTACGACGATCCGCGCGCCAACATCGTGATCGCCGACGGCGCCCGCTTCGTCCGCGAGAGCACCGATCGCTTCGATGTCATCGTGGTCGATTCGACCGACCCGCGCGGGCCCGGCGAGGTGCTCTTCACCGAGGCCTTCTACCGCGCCTGCCGCGGCCTTCTGAAGCCGGGCGGGATCATGGTCACCCAGTGCGGTAATCCCGCGATCTATCCCGACGAGCTCGTCTTCACCCAGGAGCGCCAGCGCGCCGCCGGCTTCGCCGACACGAGTTACTTCTTCGCCCCGGTGCCCACCTATATCGGCGCCAACATGGCCTTGGGTTGGGCCTCCGACGAACCCGGCCACCGCCGGATCGGGCTCGAGACGCTGCGCGCGCGGGGCGTACCGGCCGGCCTGCGCCACTACACCCCCGAGATCCACCTCGCGGCCTTCGCCCATCCGGCCTGGATGATCGCGCGCGTGGGCTATTGAGCCGAAGCCCGCGCGTGCATAGGTCGGTACGGGCAGCCGACGATTCCGCCGCCGCGCCGTTCACCTGCGAGCCGACCTCGCTTGTCTTAACCCGATAGTAAGGTTAGTCGGCCATAGAGGGTGGCGTGAGCGACGCGCCGCCCGTCGGGGGGCGCGTCGGGGGCGGCTCGCGGGGTGCGCCGCTCGCGACTCGAGCGTCAGCGGGTACGGTCATGGCCAAGGAAGCAGCGAAGATCCGCAGGACCGCGGGCGAGTCGCCCGAGACGGGGTCCGAGCGATGGGCGCCGCCCGGCGCGCAGGAGGTCGAAGGGCTGCTCGCCGATCCGGGCGAGGAGATCGTGGCCCTGGCCCTGGCCGATCTGGTCCAGGACGCCAACGGCGAGATCGTGCTCTTCAACGATTCCCATCTGCGCCGGCTCGCCCTTCTGACCGACGCCCAAGAGCGCGCCCGCGGCACCGCGCCGCCGCACGTCACCGCCGCCGGCGAGGACGTGACCGGCTTTCGCTACGTCACTTTCGACAACGGCGTGACCCTCTACTACCAGCCCGATCTCGAGCTCGTGGTCCGCCACGAGCCGGGTTGATCGAGCCGAACACCGCGCTGGGCCGTCCTCGCGCGGGAGGGCCGGCATCACGACCCCCGGCGGCCTCGCTCGAGAGACCGCCGGCGCGAGGCACGGGCCGCCGCCCCGACCGGAGACGACGCCGCGAACCGAGCCGGTGCGGGCCGACCGGCCGCACGGCGTCCCGATCGGGCCGGCACTGCGGCCGTGCGGACAGGAGCATCACGCCGAGGAGACCGCCGCCTCGCCCGACGGGCACCCTCGCCGACAGGGCCCGGGGCCTCGCACGGGCCGGCCGGCGCGGCGAGCCCCGCGGCGATCGGGAGGAGACCACCGTGCCCGACCAGGCGATCGTCGATTCCCACGTCCACCTCTACGACCCGGGCATCCTGCCTTACGGCTGGATGCGCGGCGATCCCGTCCTCGACCGACCGCACGGCCTCGCCGAATTCGACGACGCCACGGGGTCGGTGCGGGTCGAGCGCCTGGTCTTCGTCGAGGTCGCGGTCGACCCGGGCCACCATCTGGCCGAGGCCCGCGCCGTCCAGGCCCTGGCCGACCGCGATCCGCGCATCGCGGCGATCGTCGCCCACGCCCCGGTCGAGCGCGGTGCCGCGGTCGAGGACGACCTCGACCGACTGGCCGAGCTCGCCGCGCTGCGCGGCATCCGCCGGCTCGTGCAAGACGAACCCGACCCGGCCTTCTGCCTGCACCCCGACTTCGTCGAGGGCGTCCGCCGGGTGGGCGCCCGCGGCCTGCTCTTCGAGCTCTGCCTCAAAGCCGGCAAGGGCCAGCTCGCAAGCGCCATCGAGCTCGTCCGCCGCTGCCCCGATGTCCGCTTCGTCCTCGACCACATGGGCAAGCCGCCGATCGCCGCCGATCGGGCCGAGCCCTGGCGCCGGGAGCTGCGCGCGCTCGCCGAGCTGCCCAACGTCGTGTGCAAGATCTCGGGCGTGATCACCGAGGCCGATCCGGAACGCTGGACCCGGGCGAGCCTGCGACCCTGGATCGAGCACGCCCTCGACTGCTTCGGCTTTGCGCGGGTGATGTTCGGCAGCGACTGGCCGGTGAGCACCAAGACCCACCTCTATCCCACCTGGGTCGCCATCCTCGACACCCTCCTCGCGGGCTGCTCGGCCGAGGAGCGGGCCCGCTTCTGGGCCGGCACCGCGCGCGAGGTCTACCGCCTCTGATCGGCACCGCGGCCGCGACCGAGCCGCCCGCTCGCCCCTACCCGGCGCGCCCGGGCGGCTCCACCGGGTCGGCGCGCCCGTTCCTCGGGGGCGGCCCTCCCCGGCGCGCGCCCGGGCGGCTAGCCTCGCGGCCGATCGAGCGGGAGGCGAGCATGGGCGACGGAACGCTGGCACGGCGGCGGATCGGGCGGACCGATCTCGAGGTCACGATCCTGGGCTTGGGTGGCGCACCCTTGGGCGATCTCTACGAGCGGATCCCGGATCCACGCGCCTGGGCCACGGTCGAGGCCGCCTGGGAGGCCGGGATCCGGCTGTTCGACACGGCCCCGCTCTACGGCCACGGGCTCAGCGAGCACCGCATGGGCGAGGTCCTGCGCTCCAAGCCGCGCGACGCCTTCGTGCTCTCGACCAAGATCGGCCGGATCCTGGAGCCGGCCGAGCCGGCCGCGATCGACCGCGGTCAATGGGCCGGCGGCCTGCCCTTCCGCTGGCGCTTCGATTATTCGGCCGACGGCACCAAGCGCGCGCTCGAGGACAGCCTGCAGCGGCTCGGGCTCTCGCGGATCGACATCGTCTTCGTCCACGACCTCGACCCTTGGTGGTGCCCGACCCCCGAGGTTTTCGAAGAGCGCTACCGCCAGATGCTCGAGGGTGCCTGGCCCGTGCTCGCGGATCTGCGCGCGGCGGGCGTGATCCGGGCGATCGGGCTCGGGGTCAACGCCGTCGCCCCCTGCGTCCGGCTCGCCCAGGACGCCGATCCCGACCTGTTCCTGCTGGCCGGCCGCTACACGCTCCTCGAGCAGGGCGGGCTCGACGATCTCTTGCCGCTCGCCCGCCGCAAGGGCTTCTCGATCCTCCTGGGCGGCCCCTTCAATTCCGGCATCCTGGCGACCGGTGCCGTGCCCGGCGCCCGCTACGACTACAAACCCGCACCACCCGCGATCCTCGAGCGGGTGCGCGGGATCGAGCGGGTCTGCGCCCGTCACGGCGTGCCCTTGAAGGCGGCGGCGATCCAGTTCCCCTTGGGCCTCGCCGAAGTCGCGGCGATCGTGCCGGGTGCCGTCCGCCCCGAGGAGGTGGTCGAGAACCGCGCGCTCATCGGCCATCCGATCCCGGCCGGCTTTTGGGACGAGCTCGAGGCCCTGGGCCTCTTGGCGCCGGGCTGCCCGCGCCCGCCCGGCCCCGCCTGAAGACGCCGCTCACGACGAAAAAAACCGCGCCGACCGTCTCCGATCGGCGCGGGCAGCTTGGAAGTCTCAGCCCTCAGCGGCCGCAGCTCTAGCGCGGCGAACCCGAGGGGTCTGTGGGATTCGCCACGGGCCCGCGCGGCCGCGGGTTCTATAGCCGCGGGTGGGCCCCGGCCGGGCGAGCCGGCCGGGACCGGGGAAGAGGCGGGCGGCTTCCCGACCGCGTCGCGCACGGGCGGCCCGGCCGGGCGGCCTCCGAGACCAGCGGAGGAGAGGACCCATGGCGTTGTCCGAACGCGAGCTCGGCATCGTCCAGCTCGGCATCGACGCGCTCACCCGGACGATCGCCGAACTCGGGCTCACGCTCGTGATCGAGCAGGACTTTTCGGGGCTCGCGGCCCTGCTCGAGAGCCGCGGCAGCTTCGTCAACCCGAGCTACGATCCGCGCAAGAGCCGGCTCGGCTGGCGCGATTTCTGGGTGCATCTGTTGGATCCGAGCGGCCGTTCGGTCGGCTGCAGCGCCGAGAAGGTGATCGAGACCGAGGACATCCTCGACGACCTCGCCACCGGCCGGATCTTCTACGAGGGCGGCTATGCCGCGCAGGGTGGGCCCGCACGCATCGACGTGATCCCGGTGAGCCAGCGGATCGGCGGCCTGTTGAGCCATTCCGGCTCGACCTGGGTCGATCCGGCCCGCCGCGGCCAGGGTCTCGCCATGCTGATGACCCGGCTGTCGCGAGCGCTCTCCTTCCGCAACCACGGTGTCGTGGCCAACACGGGCTTCGTCCGCGAGAGCCTCTACCGCACCCCGGTGCCGGTCGAGAGCTACGGCTACACCCATGTCGAGAAATGCCTCGACGGCTTCTGGCCGCCGCAAGGTACCCCGGAGATCCTCTATCTCTGCTGGATCACCGATCGCGAGTTCGTGGCCTCGGTCGAGGCGCTGCCGCACCATCCGCGCCATCCGGTGCCGCTCGCGCCGGCCGCGCGCGAACCCGCTCGGGCGGCGGCACCGGCGCTGGCCGCGGCGCGGGCTTGAGAAAGGGTTGAGGACACCTCGTCCCGGGTTACGACCGGCGTGAAGGACGCGTTGGTTAACAAAAGGTAATCGAACAGAACGGGTCCACCGCGCACGACGCGGCCGATCCTCCCGGACGGGCCGGCGGCGGGTTTCCCGGCCGCCGCCGGCCCAAGGGGGGACCATCCGGAGGACCCGCCCCTTGTCGACCACGCCCCATGCGCTCGCCCTGTTGCAAGACGGCATCGACGCGCTCGGCGAGGCCGTCGCGCGCCTCGGCCTCACCCTCGTGATCGAGCGCGACTTCGACCGCCTGGTCCGCTTCCTCGAAAGCCAGGGGAGCTTCGCCAACCCGAGCTACGATCCGAAAGTGAGCCGGCTCGGCCCCGAGGATTTCTGGCTCGCCGCCCTCGACTCCCACGGCAGGATCGTGGCCTCCAGCGCCGAGCGGGTGCTCGAGACCGAGGATTTCCTGGAGCTCGTCGCCGACGGTCGGATCTGGTACGCGGACGGCTACCGCACCCGCTTCGGTGTCGAGCGGATCGAGGTCTTGCCGGTCTCGACCCGGCTGTCGGGCCGGATCAGCCATTCGGGCTCCACTTACGTCGTCCCGGCGCATCGCCGCTCCGGGCTCGCCATGTTCCTGCCCTGGCTGTCGCGCGCGCTCTCCTTTCGCAACGCGGGCTGCAACGCGAATACGGGCTTCGTCCGCCGCAGCCTCGCCGACACCCCGGTCCCGACCCGCTCCTACGGCTACGCCCACGTCGAAAAATGCCTGGACGGCTGGTGGCCGCCGCAAGGCGGCTCGGAGGTGCTCTATCTCTGCTGGATCACCGTCGAGGAGTTTCTCGTGAAGCTCGCCGAGCTGCCGAACCATCCGCGCCATCCCGTACCGCTGCCGGTCCGGCCGCGGCCGCGGTTGGCACCGGTCGCGGCCTGAGCGCCCCCGATCCGCCCGCCGCCGGGGCCGGCCGCTCGACGAGCTTGGCCTCGCTCGCCACGAGCCGGACGAGCTCGAGGAGCGCGCCCACCCGCACGCCGTCCTCGGCCGTCGGCAACAGGAGCTGGCGCCAGCGTTCGAGGGCGACCGGGCTCTCGACCACGAGATCCTGCAACAGCGGGCAGCCGGTGAAGCGGACCGTCCGCTGATCCTCGAGCAAGAGATCGCCGAGCCGGCGACGCGCCGCGTGCGCATCGGCCGCGACCGCGTCGGCCACGGCCGCGAGCCGCCCGAGCGCTCCGGCCGTGCCCGCAGCAGGCGGCTCGAGCCAGCTTGCCTCCGGCACGAGCC
>JANWZN010000146.1 GCA_025054575.1 Geminicoccaceae bacterium
GAGCTCCTCGAGCTGCTCGCGCACCAGCCGATCCAGCACCTGCTCCACCACGCGAGGATCGGCACCGAGCTCGTTGGCCACCTCGCCAGCCACCCGCGACGGCCAGACCAGCCACGCGTCGCGGATCTCGGCCGCAGCACGATAGACCGCCTGACGCACACGCTCGGCAGACACGAGCCGCGCCTGACGCTCCTGTAGCTGCAGCTCGATCAGCGCCGTCCGAGCCTGCAGATAGCGCGTGCGCCACGCCGTCCGAGCCTGCACCAGCGCAGCAGGATCGACCGCAGACTCACCCGCCTCCGCACCGCCCCCGACAGCCGGCGGCGGCTCGACCACCTCGAGCGACACCGCACGACGCCGGCGACCAACACCGTTCGCCCTCGCCACCATGCGCCTCAGATGCGCGCTCTCGACCGACCCGTCCAGAGCGACGCGCCAGTACAGGCAGGCCGCCCGATTAGCGAGAGCCAGCGGACGTCGTCCGCTCGGGCTCGCCCACAGTTTCGATCTCCACGAGCTCGCCCTCGTCGTTGCAGAAGAGCACGGGGCGGAGCGCCGCCTCGACCCGACGAAGGTCATCGATGAGCGCCCGCATCGAGCCATCTTCGTTCGTGCGCGCCATCATCGTTTTTCCTGTGGCACCTTCCGCGCACTGGCAACCGTGTCGACTAACGACCGCTGCTTCCGCCAATGCGCGGGCGCGATTGAGCCGATAGGTTCGAGCGAAGCGGTCGGCGGCCCACCAAGCGCGCGCCAGGTCCGGATAGGCGGGCGCGATCGCTCGGGCGATGGTCGAGATCGCGGCCTCGGCGGCGCGATCGTCGCCCCCTTCGCGGGCCGTCACGTAGGCTTCCAAGGCCTCCTCAAGCCCGCTCGCGCGCGGCCGGCTCGGCTCGGGCGCTCGTTCCTTTCCCGGATCCCCTCCCCGATCCCCGACATCCCGCGGGACGTGCGGGACGGCGGGACGGGACGCGCGGGACAGGGCGTCGCGAGCCCGCAGCCGCGCCACGATCTCCCGGAGCTCGTCAGCAAACGAGCGCGTCATGTTCGTCCTCTCGATTTTCGTGCCGGCAACCGTGGCAACCCCGGCAACCGCGTTGATTTTCCAGGGTTTTTCGCGGTTGCCGGTGTCCGGGGCGAGTGGCAACCGTGGCAACCGCGAGCGGTTGCCGGGGCCGCCGGTTGCCGGGGTTGCCGGTGCCCGGAACCGGGTGGCAACCGAAAAAGCCTAGATGTTTCAACGCGGTTGCCACGGTTGCCGGGGTTGCCGGTGGCAACAACGTGACCGGAAGCGTTGCGCGCCTCATGCGGCGTCGTCCTCGACCGCCCGAGGCCACGGCTCGGGCGAGACCACGAGCACGCGCTCCTGCCGACCTTCGATCTTGGCGTTGCGCCAGCGGCGGCCATGGTCCCGTTCCACGAGCATCCCGGCCTTGTCGAGCGCCTCGGCGATCCGGGCGGGCGACCAGCGTTGCAGCGCGGGCTCGCTCGCGAGCGCAGCCTTGAAGATCCGGAAGGTCTCGCGGCCCCCCTCGGTCTCGACCATGCCGGCCCGGTTGGGCGGGACCGGCCCGTGTTCGGTCTGGAAGCGGGCCCGCTGCGTCTCGAGGAAGCCGCGGACCGCCTCGACGATCGCGCGATCCTCGGCCGATCCGCCGGCGGCCTCGGGCAGGTCGACATCGGCTCGCCAGGTCTCGAACGCCTGCCGAGCGGCCTCGAGCGCGAGGCTCGGCGGCCAGGGCAGGATGCCGGCCTCGGTGGCGAGCTCGCCGGCGAGGGCGGCGGCGGCGAAGCGGTCCGCGACGCGCCGCACGATGGGCTCGCGCACCGCGAAGTAGGCGCGAACGACCTCGAAGGCCTCGTCGAGCTCGGCCCGGCGGCGGAGGATCTCCTCCACCAGGGCCGGCCCGGCATGGCCGTGGTCGCGGGCCGCCGCGGCGGCGATCGCCCGAGCGAAGGTCTCGCCGTCGGGAAAGCCGCAGAGATCGTCGAACGCGCCGAAACGGCCGCCTTCGAAGCGGACATCGGCGATCCGCGCCTTGAGACCGGCCGGGATCTCGGCGCCGGCGCGGCGCAGATGCTGCGCGAGCGTGACCTCGCCGTTGCTGACGAGCAGGGTGCGCCACGTCGCGGTGAAGCGGAGCCCGCCTTCCTTGTGCCCGCGCAGCTTCCCGGTGCCGTTGATCAGGAAGTAGAGAACAGCCTCGAAGTCGACCGCGCGGGCTTGCGAGATCTCGTCGAGGAAGATCGGCAGGTCGTTCGCGAGCGAGGCGGCACCTTCGAGACCGGCCGCCGTGCCGCTCCACGACTTGACGAAGGGCGTGGCACCGGGGCCCCAGCAGGAAGCGGCCGCGTTCATGCTGGTGGACTTGCCGCGCGACGTCTCGCCATAGGCGTGGAAGCCACCGGGGCTGAGCCGGAGCGGCTCGTAGAGCGGTGCCGACAGGCTGGCGCAGAGGCTGAAGGCGAGGCGCCAGTTCGGCACGGCCCAGGCGCCGATGGTCTCGCGCCAGCGGCCGAAGCTGCCGCGCCGCCTCGGGCCCGCCTGCTTGTGCTCGGGGCGGCACTGGAAGACCACGTCGCCGCGGCCGATCGTCTGATCCGGCAGCGCGAAGCCCGAGCCATCGGCGAGCCAGCCGGTGCGCGTGACGTGCTCGACCCGGCGCTCGGGCTCGCTGATGGCGATGTAGCGGACCAGCCGCCTCGCCTGCGACCGGGCGATCGCGAGCCCGGCCTCCAGCAGCAGCTTGACGAGATCGATCCCGTTCCCGGCGGTCGCCGCGCATGAAACCGCCATCTGCCGCCGGCGCCCGTCATGGTCGACGAAGACGAGCAGCCGGCCGAAGGCCTCGCGATCCTCGCTCCGGCTGAACGCCGAGCAGACGATCGGCGCCGAGATCCGTGTCTGCACCAAGTCGGCCCCCGGATCCTTGCCCTTCTTGTCGAGCCAGTAGAGCCCGGGCTCGAAGACGTCGGTCGAGTTGGCGAAGCGCCACCGGCGAAAGCGCACCAGATAGCGCGGCCGGCGCTCGGCCGGGACCGGCTCGACGATCTCGGCGTCGGGCGGGATCGGATCGTCGGGCTCGGGCGGGATCGGATCGTCGAGGTCGGGCTCGACGGTCTCGGGCTCGACCGCCTCGGGCGCCGACGGCGCGGGCTCCGCCGCCTCGAGGAGGGAGGCGAGGGTCGCCGATTCGACAGGGGAGGTCTCCCCTTTCGGCGGTTGCGACGCGGGGGAGGCGGCACTAACATTCTGGTCTGTCAAAGTTTTTACTCCAGTTTCGCGGGCTCGGCGGCAACCGGGCCCGCTTTCGTTCCTGCTATTGGGAAAGCGCAAGTCACGCCGCGGAGCTCGACCGCGCCTCGAGCCAGGCCCGCAGGTCGGCCACGCGCACGCCGACGCGACGCGGGCTCGGGCGCACGATCTTCGGCCCGCGGCCCGCCGCGATCTCGCGACGCAGCGTCACGTGCGAGATTCCGACCATGCGCGCGGCCGTGGCGAGATCGATCACCTGTTGATCGTGAAGGACTTCGGGAAAGGGTACAGGGTTCATGGAGCGGCTCCGCTGGTGAGGGCCGCCCTCCATCGATCACATTTTCGGCTGTACCTGAGAGTAGGTTACAGGTGCGCCCGGCGGTGGCTGTGCCACCATCTCCGTTCGTAAGCGGCCGAGGTCCCTCGCTCCTCGGCTACGATCCGCGCCGCGGCGCTCGTGTTACCTCCGGCTTCGGCGAGCGCGCGCTCCCAGATCGCCCGGTGCCTCTCGGTCTCGTCCTTCGCGCGAGCTCGGGGTTGGCCACGCGCGGAAACGCGGGAGCCGATCTCGGCCGGTGCGAGCAGTTCGACTTGCGCAATCAAGCGGCCGCACTGGAACGCGAGTTCGATGATCTGCAAAAACACGTCGAACGTAGGCCAACCCCTGCTCGCGACGGCGTCGCGGACATAACCGAACACCTCGGCGTAATTCGAAAGCAGTCGCGCTGGATGATCTTCGGGAGCGTTCACGTCGCCGTACTTGCGGGCGGCAGCGGCGAGATTGGCCAAGGCGGTCTCCAACATGCCCGGAACGGGGGAGACACCGGCGCTGAAGGCGCTCATGGGGACGATTTGGCGCGAGACGGGGATCTTGGTTAACAACGGCACTCCCGGCGGCGGGTCGCCTTCGAAACGCTCGACCTCCAGCGCGACGGCTTCGATCGGGCCGAGATCTACTGCATAGATGAGCTCGCGGACTTCCTCGAGATGAGGCTCGTCTTGCTCGCCTTCCGGCAGCGGCCGCCGCTCCGGGCCGAACCGGAGGAGCGTGCGTTTCCGCCAGCCGAGGAGACGGCGCTCGCGCGGCAGGGCGTGCTTCACGTCGCCCGACCGGGGAAGGCCGGCACCGCCGCCTCGCCCGCCTCCTCGCCCGCGGCCGCGAGCACGGTGCGCGCCCAAGCCTCGAGCGTGCGGCGCAGCGCGTCGCGGTGTTGCGCGTGAACGTAGACGGTCGCGGTGATGCGCGGCGTCGCGGGATCTGCGTGACCCAACAGGTGCGCCACGACGTGCGGGGCGATACCGAGCTCGGCCAAGTGCGTGGCGACCGTGCGCCGCAAATCGTGAACCCGCCACGGGGAAAGGGCGAACCTGGCGAGATCACCTCGCTCGAGGGCCTCCGGAGCGAGACCGGCGTCGCGCGCCCGCGTTTCCGCGACGCGACGGTCGAGGGCTTCCTTGGCCCTGGCGAAGCCGGAGAAGCCGTCGCGCCCGTCGCCGAAGAGCGGCCGATCCGGATCCCCGCCGCGATCGGCCAGCGCCGCGAGCACGATCTCGCGGGCGGGGCCCGAAAGCGGAAGCACGCGCGGCCGCTTGTTCTTGGTTCGCGCGCCCGGGAGGGTCCACGTCGCCCGGTCGGGGTCCTCGAGCCAGGCGAGCTCTCGCCCGCGCATGCCGGCGACCTCGCCGCGTCGCGCGCCCGTCAACAGCAAGAGCCGGACGATCCGATAAAACGGCCAGGGGTCGGTCGTGGCACGCCAGATCGCGCCGATCTCTTCGAGCGTGAGCACGCGCTCGCGGATCGGGGTCTTGGCGGGCGGCTCGGTACCGGCCACGGGGTTCGCTTCGGCCCGCCCCTGGCGGACGGCCCAGACCCACATCGCGTGCAGAGCGGCGCGCGCCCGTGTCGCGGTGATCGGGCCGCGGCGCGCGATCTCGGCCAAGAGCCTGGCCACGTGCGCGCGGGTGACGCGCGCGACGGGCAGCGGGTGAAGTGGGGCCGCGTAGCGGGCGAGAAAGCGCTCGGTCTCGGCGAGCGAGCGCGGGCGCTGCCTCTTCGCAGCGATCTCGAGATAGTCGCGGGCGAGCATGGCCACGGTGTCGCGGGCCTCGAGCTTGCGAACCTCGACCTCGAGCTTCGGGTCGCGCCCGAGGCGAACCTCGGCGAGCATCCGCCTCGCCCTCTCGCGCGCTTCCGCGGCCGTCAGCTCGCTCGTGCTCCCGAGCGTCGCGAAGCGCTGGCGCCGAGCGACCCTGTAGCGCAGGAGCCAGACGCGCTTCCCGCTCGCATAGACGCGCAGGCCGAAGGGCGGCAGCTCACGATCCCAATGTACGACGTCCGCCCTGCCCGGGGGCGGGCCGGGAAGCGTGCGCGCGGCCCGTTGATCGAGGCGGACCGCCGGCCGCTCATCCGACGAAAGTCTCTTCGGCATAGGATCGAGCTTCCGACCGCGCGAGCATTTCGCGAGCACGCCGGGCGATCTTTCGCGATCCTTCCCGGCGGCTCTTGATCCCATCTGTCTGATGGTGCGCGACCCGCGTCAAGGGGTTGCGAGCGCTCGTGAGCGCTCCCGATCCTAGGCGATCGCCTCGGAGGCCGATCTACGGATCTGAGGGTTAGGGGTTCGAATCCTCTCGGGCGCGCCAAATTCCCGCGACGGCTCGGTGTATCGGCTGGCGTGGCGGCGACCTCGCCACCTGGTGGTCGCGCCCCGGATCAGCGCGAGGTCGGCGAGCTCGCGCGAAATTCGCCCTAGTCGCGCGTCGACGGATCGCATGCACGGCCACCCTCCTTCGCACGACCCGGAACGCGCAGCTTCGAATCCTCCTCTCGCGAGCAAATCCACGCCGACCCGTCCGTCCGTCAGGCGAACGGAGCCGCCGCTGCAAGCGCCGGCTCGCGGCGCCCGGTCGGCATTCGCTCGGCGCTCCGACAAAAAGCACAAAATCCGGCGCGAGGGCGCGTGGTGCGCCGGCCCGGCGCGGTGGCACGCCCCGGCGACCCGCCCGCGAAGCTCTCGGCGACCATCCGCAGCGTCTCCTCGACACGCCGGCGGCGGTACCGCGAGTGCCCGGTCATCGCCTCCATCGGCGGATACGATCCGGCGCGCGAAAAGCGTCCCGCTCGGAGCGTCGTTGCGGCCTCGTCCGGATCGCGAACCAGGAGCGACCGGCCGCGACCTGGCGGTGCGCCCGGCGCCGGACTTCGGTTCCGTAGCGCTTCCAGCACCCGGGTAGCGGCAGCCACGCGCACCGACCCCTGGCCCGGCCACGACGCATCCACCGCGCGGGTGATCGCCGCCCGCCACGTAGCGCGCGCTATCCTCGGTTCTTGGGTCGAGCCCGGCCAGCTTCGCCAGCCGACCGCCACCGGGTCCGGTGATCGCGACGGGACGAGCGCGCTCGCGACGCCCCGTACCGATCGCTCGTAGGTCGATCGGCGGAAATGTGGGGACGGTGACGAACAGCGGATCTTCGCGGGGTCGCCACGCGAACGGGTCGACCCGTCTGGCCGTGTCGCGCAGGCTCGTCGCCCTGACGGCAAGGCATACGGTCCGGGCGTTCGTGCGTCCGGATCGGGCGCGTGGCCGCGCGCGAGCGTAGGGGAGCGCGAACCGCGCGCCCGCCCGCTCGAGCCCGCCGCGGGCCCGACGCCAGGCCCGTGGCGCGGGCCGGTCGACCCTCGCGGCGACAACCGTCCGCTCCAGCGCCGGCGGGGGCCTGTAGGAGCCGGCTGGCCGGCTGATCGCCGCGTTCGCATGCGGGATGTCGCGCGGTCGTGAGCCGATCGGCCGAGCCGCGGAGGATGCGGCCGTGCCCGCGGCCGGCGACCACGTCCGTCTCGGGCTGCCGGGCGGGCGGGTCGAGCGGATCGCCGAGCTGGCCCGAGCCGCTACGGATCGAGCAGCGGTCGAAGCCGCGCAGGACCGCCGGGCGAGCCGGAACACGATCGACCACGAGCTTTCGCAACCCTCGCGTGCTCGAGGCAGGCGGGCCGCCGGTGGCCACGTCACCGCCGCCTCCCGGCCCCGCTCGCCCGCGGCGAGCCGGTGCGATCCGCGACAGCGGCGGGACGGGTACCGGCGGCGACCGCGATCGGCCGCTTCGCCCGTCGCCTCCCGCTCCCCGGAGACCAGCCGAGACGGGCGGGAATCCGGCCGCCGCCGGTTCGGCGAGCCGATCGTCCGCAGGGTTGTCCGCTCCTCCTGGTAGGGAGCC
>JANWZN010000147.1 GCA_025054575.1 Geminicoccaceae bacterium
TCGGCGCGGCTCGCGCGGGCGCAGCCGGGCGCTCTGCGGCTGCTCGAGGACGCGGTCGAGCGCGAGCTCGCCCGTCTCGCCCGCCCCTCGGGCGGCCGCGCGCGCTGGCTTTTCTCGTGCGCGCCGGGCGCGCTGGGCGTCCCCGGTCCCGGCTGAGCGGTATCCGGGGTCGCCCGGGGCGCGGCTCGTTGCCGCGGCGGCGATCGGCCGTTGGCGATCGCCCGGACCGGCGCTAAGTCGCTTGCCGGCGGGGGACGCGAAAACCCCGGATGGAGGCTGTGGGAATGAACAAGTTGATCCTGGCCGCCGCGGTCCTGCTCGCGGCCGGCACGGTGTCGGTGGCGTCGGCCGAGGAGCGGGGCAAGGGCGGCGACCCGGAGGCCGGCAAGACGGTCGCGCGGCAGTGCGTGGCCTGCCACAACCTCGACAAGCCCGATGCGAAGCCGACCGGGCCCAGCCTTCTGGGTGTCTGGGGCCGGACGGCCGGCACCGACCCGAACTACGCTGCCAAGTACGGCCCGGGCATCAAGGAGTCCGGTGTCGTCTGGGACAACGAGGAGATCCTCGACAAGTACCTCGAGAACCCGCAGAGCGTGATCAAGGGCTCGCGGATGGCCTTCCGCCTGGCCGATCCCAAGAAGCGGGCCGACGTCATCGCCTATCTCAAGACCTTGAAGTAATCCGTCGGCATCCTCGTCGCACCGAGCACGGCCGGGCGGCGGTGGTCGCCCGGCCTTTTCGTGTTGACGCGCCGCGTCGGCGGCTTGCCGGCCCGGCGGGTCGTGCTAGGTGTCGGCCCGAGAGCGTCGAAGAAGAAAAGGGAGGCCGCCCATGCAGCTCAGCCGCGACGAGCTGTTGCACGCCTATCGCCAGATGCGCACGATCCGCGCCTTCGAGGATCGCGTCCACGAGGAGTTCTCGGCCGGCAACATCCCGGGCTTCGTCCATCTCTACGCCGGCGAGGAGGCCTCGGCCGTCGGCTTCTGCATGCATCTGGGCGATCGCGACCACATCGCCTCGACCCATCGCGGCCACGGGCACTGCATCGCCAAGGGCTGCGACGTGCGGGCGATGATGGCCGAGATCTTCGGCAAGAAAGAGGGCCTGTGCGGCGGCAAGGGCGGCTCGATGCACATCGCCGACCTCGAGAAGGGCATGATGGGCGCCAACGGCATCGTGGGCGGCGGCCCGCCGCTCGTCTGCGGGGCGGCGCTCACGGCCAAGACGCTCGGCACCGGCGGCGTGGCGATCGCCTTCGTGGGCGACGGCGGCTCCAACCAGGGCACCACGCTCGAGTCCTACAACCTCGCCAAGATCTGGAACCTGCCGGCCATCTTCGTGATCGAGGACAACGGCTACGCCGAATCGACCGCGTCTTCCTGGGCGGTCGCCGGCAGCCAGGTGGGCCGCGCGGCGGGTTTCGGCATGCCCGCCCACGAGGTCGACGGGCACGACTTCTTCGCCGTCCACGCGGTCGCCCGCGAGGTGATCGAGCGGGCGCGCCAGGGCGGCGGGCCGTCCCTCGTGCACGTCCGCTTCACCCGCTATTACGGGCACTTCGAGGGCGATGCGATGACCTATCGCGGCAAGGACGAGGTGCCGCGCATCGCCGCCGAGCGCGACTGCCTGAAGCTGTTCCGCCAGCGGGTGATCGAGGCGGCACTGCTCGAGCCGGCGGAACTCGACCGGATCGATCGCGAGGTAGCGCAGCTGATCGACCGGGCGACGGTCGAGGCCAAGGCGGCGCCGATGCCGAGCGAGGCCGATCTGCTGACCGACGTCTACGTCTCCTACCACTGAGCCGCGGTCCGGACGCGAAAGGGAGGCGGACATGCCCAAGAAGACCTATCGTCAGGCGATCAACGAGGCGCTGCGGCAGGAGATGGAGCGCGACCCGCGCGTGATCCTCATGGGCGAGGACGTGGCGGGCGGCATGGGCAGCCCCGGCGAGGACGATGCCTGGGGCGGACCGCTCGGCGTCACCAAGGGCTTGATGCCGCGCTTCGGCCGCGAGCGCGTACTCGACACCCCGATCAGCGAGAGTGCGTTCATCGGGGCGGCGGTGGGCGCCGCGGCGACCGGGCTGCGGCCGGTGGCCGAGCTCATGTTCGTCGACTTCTTCGGGGTCTGCTTCGACCAGATCTTCAACCAGGCCGCCAAGTTCCGCTACATGTTCGGCGGCAAGGCCGTCACCCCGGTCGTGATCCGCACGATGTACGGGGCGGGGTTCCGTGCCGCCTCCCAGCACAGCCAGTGCCTCTACCCGATCTTCACCCACATCCCCGGGCTCAAGGTGGCACTGCCCTCCAACGCCTACGAAGCCAAGGGCCTCTTGATCCAGGCGATCCGCGACGACGATCCGGTGATCTTCTTCGAGCACAAGGCGATGTACGACGAGGAGGCCGACGTCCCCGACGATCCCTACACCATCCCCTTCGGCGAGGCGAACGTGACGCGCGAGGGCGAGGACGTCACCGTGATCGCGATGGGCCGGATGGTCAACTTCGCGAACCAAGTGGCCGACAAGCTCGCGAAGGAGAAGATCGGCGTCACCGTGGTCGACATCCGCACGACCTCGCCGCTCGACACCGAAACCATCCTCGAGACCGCTTCCGAGACCGGCCGGGTCGTGGTGGTCGACGAAGCGCACCCGCGCTGCAGCATGGCGAGCGACATCGCCGCCCTCGTGGCGCAAGAGCGCTTCGCCGATCTGAAAGCCCCGGTGAAGATGGTGACCGCACCGCACGCACCGGTGCCGTTCTCGCCGGCGCTCGAGGACCTCTACATCCCCTCGCCCGCCAAGATCGAAGCGGCGGTCCGCGAGGTCCTGGCGTTCAAGGGCTGAACCGTAGGCACGGGCGGGAGGGCGAGCGGTGGCCGAGATCACGCCCGTCGTGATGCCGAAATGGGGCCTCGCCATGCAGGAGGGGCTGTTGGCGGCCTGGCACGTGGCGCCGGGCGAGCGGATCGAGAAGGGCCGCGAGCTCTGCGACATCGAGACCTCGAAGATCGCCAACGTCTTCGAGAGCCCGGCCTCGGGCCTCCTGCGCCGCATCCTGGTCGAGCCCGGGACCACGGTGCCAGTGGGCAAGCTCCTGGCGGTACTGGCCGAACCCGAGGTGCCGGACTCGGCGATCGACGCTTATGTCGCCGAGTTCGAGGCCCGCTTCGCTTCCGAGGCGGCAGCGGCCGCCGCCTCGGCCCCGCAGCCGCGGTTCGTGGAAGCGGGCGGGCGCAAGATCCGCATCCTCGAGATGGGCGAGGGCGGCGTGCCGCTCCTGTTCGTCCACGGCTTCGGTGGCGATCTCGAGAACTGGATGTTCAACCAGGCCGAGCTCGCCTCCGCTCGCCGGACGATCGCCCTCGACCTGCCGGGCCACGGCGGCTCGAGCAAGGACCCGGGCGATGGCACGGTGCCGGCCCTGGCCGAGGCGGTCGCGGCCACCATGCACGCGCTCGCGATCGACCGGGCGCATCTGGTCGGCCACTCGCTGGGCGGGGCGATCGCGCTCCACCTCGCCCTCGAGCGGCCGCAGCGGGTCGCCTCGCTCACCCTTCTGGCGCCGGCCGGGCTCGGGCCCGAGATCGCGATGGACTATATCGAGGGCTTCTTGGCCCAGAGCCGCGCGCGCAAGCTGCGGCCGGTGCTCGAGACGCTGGTCCACGATCCCGCGCTCGTGACCGCCGAGATGGTCGAGAACGTCTTGCGCGCCAAGCGGATGGACGGGGCGCAGGCGGCCCTCGAGGCGATCGCCCGGGCCTGCTTCGGCGGTGGCCGGCAGCGCTGGCAGGCGCGCGATCGGCTCGCCGGGCTCGGCCCGCCGGTCCAGGTGATCTGGGGCGAGCAGGACCGGATCGTGCCCGTGGCCCACGCCCTGGGCCTGCCGGCTGCGATCCCGGTCCATCGGCTCGCAGGCGCCGGGCATCTCGTCCACATGGAAAAAGCGGCCGAGGTCAACGCGCTGATCGAGCGGTTCCTCGCCCGGGCCGCCGCGGTCGGATGACGGTTCAGCGCGCCGGTGCGGGCTCGCGCAGGCTCGCGAGCTCGGCGGCCGGCAGCGTGCTGACGACGGCGTAGGAGAACTCGCGATCGTGCCAGGCGAGGCGGGCGCCGCCGTCGAGCTTGGCCAAGAGATCGGTGCCGAGCTCGCCCGCGCGCCCGTCGTGGCGGGGCTGGAGGTAGAGGAGGGCCGTCTCGCCGGCGCGGCGATAGACGAGCACCCCGCTCTTGAGCCCGTCGAGCTCGTCGATCCGGCCGCCCAGAAGCTCGAAGCCGGCCGGCACGGCAAGGGGCGGTACCGGCGTGGCGAGCCGGTCGGCGAGCCAGCCGCGGACCGCGACCGGATCGGGGCTCCTGAGCTCGAGCGGCGGCTCGCCCTTGACGAGCTCGAGGAGCGCCAGGGCACCGCCGGCCGACGAGCGGTCGAGGAGCCAGAAGCCGAGCTGGAGCGTGACACCAGCACCGGCCGCGAACAAAGCGAGGCCCAAAAGGCGGCCCTTGATCCGGCGAGCGCTGCGGGCGACCTCGGCCGGCCGTGGCGGCTCGCTGCGGCCGGTGGGCGCCGGCAGCACGGCTGCGACCGGCTCGCGCCGGGGCGGCGGCAAGGCGCGCAGCGGCTGGGCACCGCCGGGCAGTGCCGCCTCGCCGCTCTTGACGAGGTCGAGCTCGAGGCCGTTCCAGATCGGGTCGCAGCGCTCCATGGTGCGGATCCGCGCGGCGAGGTCGCGCTCGAACTGGCGCAACCGCTCGAAGCGCGCCCGACAGGCGAGGCAGCCGGCCAGATGGCGACGGAGCACGAGCGAGCGCGAGCGGCCGAGCCTGCCGTCGAGATAGGCCTCGAGATAGCGATCGAGGTCCGAGCACTGCATGTCCGACCCCCTGTGCCCGACCGATCCCGCCCGGCTCGCGGCGGGCGCACGGGCGAGGATCGCCGTACCGCTCGATCGAGCCGGGAGCCGGCGCGGTCGACCGACCGGGCAACCTCCCGTTCATAGTCTCCCCGAAAACGCGCGCGCACGCAATCGCCGCAAGCGCTCGCGGGTCGCCGCGCGCCGTGCGCCGCGTCGGCGGGTGCGCCGCCGGCGCCCGGTGGACAGCGCACGGTGTTGCCATCAACATGCCGCGGATCGGTCGCCGAGCCGTCGCCGGCCTGTCGAACGGTTGGCGGCCGGCGCGTCGAGGCGGGAGGCGACAGCAATGGATGCGGGCGACGCCAAGCGGAACGTAGCCCTGGTCGGCCCCAACGGGGTCGGCAAGACGACGCTCTTCGAGAGCCTGTTGTTCGTGACCGGCACGATCCCGCGCAAGGGACGGGTCATGGACAAGAACACGGTGGGCGATGCCAGCCCCGAGGCGCGCGAGCGGCAGATGAGCACGGAAGTGACCGCCGCCACGCTTTCGAGCGGCGGCCTCGAGATCACCCTGCTCGACTGCCCGGGTTCGGTCGAATTCGCGCAAGAAGCGCGCGCCGCGCTCATGGGTGTGGATCTCGCGGTCGTGGTGGTCGAGCCGGTGCTCGAGCGGATGATCGCGGTGGCCCCGCTCCTCCACTTCCTCGACAGCCACGCCGTTCCGCACCTGGTCTTCATCAACAAGATGGACCGCTCCGAGGTCCGCTACCGCGATCTTCTCGATGCCCTGCGCAAGGTGAGCGCGCGGCCGGTCATCCCGCACCAGTACGCGATCGGCCGCGGCGATTCGCTCGTGGGCTACATCGATCTCGTGACCGAACAGGCCTACGCCTACAAGAAGGGCGGGCCCTCCGATCGCATCCCGCTGCCCGAGGACCATCGCGAGCGCGAGCAGGCCGCCCGCCGGGCGATGCTCGAGACCCTGGCCGACTTCGACGACGATCTCCTCGAAAAGCTGCTCGAGGACCAGGAGCCGCCGACCGAGCAGATCCTGGCCGATCTCCGCAAGACCCTGGGTGCCGACCAGGTCGTGCCGGTCTTCATGGGCGTGGCCGAACACGACATGGGCTCGCGCCGGCTCGTCGAGGCGCTGGTGGCGGAAACGCCGTCGCCTTCGACCCGCGCTGCCGCGCTCGGCATCCCGCCCGAGGGCCCGACCCTGGCCCAGGTCCTCAAGACCTGGCATCTGCCGCACACCGGCAAGCTCTCGCTGGTTCGCGTCTGGCGCGGCACGGTCGAGGAGGGCATGCAGCTCGCCGGCATGCGCGTGGGCGGCGTCTATCGTCTCTTGGGCGCCAACCAGGTCTCGATCGGCAAGGCCGGGCCGGGCAGCATCGTGGCCCTGTCGCGGCTCGAGGACGCGCGCACGGGCCAGGTGCTGAGCAACGGCGGTGCCGCCGACCTCGCCCTGCCGACTGCCGCCCCGCTGCCGCCCCTCTTCGCCTATGCGATCACCGCCGCCAACCGCAACGACGAGGTCAAGCTCTCGGCTGCGCTCGCCAAACTCGTGGACGAGGACCCGTCGCTGTCGGTCGAGCACGACCCCGAGATGCATCAGACGCTGTTGTGGGGTCAGGGCGAGATGCACTTGAAGGTCGCCCTCGATCGCATGCGCAGCAAGTACAACATCCGCATCGAGCCGCACGCGCCGCGCACGCCCTATCGCGAGACGATCCGTGCTTCGGCCGACGCGCACGGCCGGCACAAGAAACAATCGGGCGGCCACGGCCAGTTCGGCGACGTCAAGATCCACATCGAGCCCTTGCCGCGCGGCACGGGCTTCCGCTTCGAGAACCGGGTCGTGGGCGGGGCGGTGCCGAAGCAGTTCATCCCGGCGGTCGAGGAAGGGGCCAAGGAGTTCTTGCAAAAAGGCCCGCTGGGATTTCCCGTGGTCGACGTCGCGATCACGCTCAACGACGGTCAGTACCACACCGTCGACAGCAACGAGCTCAGCTTCAAGATGGCGACCGCGCTGGCGCTCAAGGAAGGTCTGCCCAAGTGCCAGCCGGTGCTCCTGGAGCCGATCCTCGCGGTCACGATCTCGGTGCCCTCGGACTACACCTCCAAGGCGCTGCAGCTCGTCACCCAACGGCGCGGCCAGATCCTGGGCTACGAGGCCAAGGAGGGCTGGCCGGGCTGGGACGCGATCAAGGCCCACATCCCGCAGGGCGAGATGCACGATCTGATCGTCTCGCTGCGCTCGCTCTCGCAGGGCACGGGCTTCTTCGAGTGGAGCTTCGATCATCTCCAGGAGGTGCCCGACCGGCTCGCACAGGCGATCGTCGAGAAGCATCGCGAGGCGGCCGCGGCGCACTGAGCTTCCAGCCGACCGCGCGCCCGCCGGCGACGGAAGGTCGATCGCCCAGCGTGGGTGCCGCGCGCTCGGCTCGCCGAGGCAGAAGGCGCGGCCGCCCTCGCCCGCCCGCGAGCTCGAGCGTCGATCCGGTCTTAACGCGGGCTTAACGATCGTGCGCGAGAATGGCCGCGGGACGACGGTACGGAGGTCGGGTGCTGGTCCTCTCGCTCCTGCTCGCCGTGG